>PKWB01000164.1 GCA_003131685.1 Candidatus Dormiibacterota bacterium | reverse complement strand
GAGGCATGCTCGGACCGTTGTGGGCCGTCCTGATCGATGGCTGCGAGACTACGCTCTGTGCCCCCCACATGTCGGCCCTACCGGCTCAGCGACGCCGAAGCCCTCGTGTCGCTCTGGGCTCTTTGCGGGCTCACGCGTCCGTGGAATGATCCCTACCGGGACATCGAGCGCAAGATCGGTGTCGACGCCAACGGCCTTCTAGTGCTGGACGAAGACAGTCGATTGATCGGCGCCGTCATGGTTGGTTACGACGGCCATCGCGGATGGATCAACTACCTGGCGGTACACCCGGATCATCGCCGGCGTGGGTTGGGCCGTGTCCTTATGGCGGCCGCCGAGCAGCGACTGGCGGAGCTCGGCTGCCCGAAAGTGAATCTGCAGGTTCGTGCCTCTAACCAGGAAGCGGCGGCGTTCTATCGCCGCATCGGCTACAGCGTGGATGACGTAGTGAGTATGGGACGACGTCTCGAGAACGACAGCTGAGACGGCGAAGCGGTAGACCCCACGTGACCGCGGCCGAACCGTCCGGGTCACTCTTCCAGCCTCGATCGGCGAGCGCTGGACGGGATCCCCCGCCGGCCGCGGGGGTCTGGCTGCTCGAGCTGAGATGATGGAAGGCGATGCGGGAGACAACTGCCGATCTTCAGCTGTTGCAGACGCTGCTCGAGGACAGCATCCAGCGTGCCAGCGCGTTTCTGCGCAGCTCGTTTGAAATGCCTGAGCACTCGTTATCGGCGACTCAACTCGCCACGCATCTCCAGGGCACCGTGACCGTTGCGCTCGCGACGGTCACGGCTCGAGGCGAGCCACGCGTGGCCCCCATCAGTGCAATCTTCCTGCGCGGCCACTTCTACATGCCCACCGTTGCGGAGGCCGCTCGCGCCCAAAACATTGCGCGACATCCAGGCGCGAGTTTGACCTACTTCGAGGGCAGCGACCTCGCCGTCATCGCACACGGCCAAGCCGCGATCGTCGCTGCAGACCATCCAGCCTTCACCGATCTCGACGCCACCCAGGTCGCGTCAGGTAACCAGAGCGTGAGTGAGTGGCAGGGGCACGGCGTATACCTGCAACTCCAGCCCATCAGCCTGTACACCTTCGCGCGCGAACCCAGTCGCTACGGCGAGACAGCGGTTCATCGATTCAACTGACGCATGGGCAGGACCCCGCAACGCGTAACGCGATGAAAGACTGCGCCGCATAGACCGTATCGGGCGACTTGGGGATCGCGGCATTGCGTAGTCTCAGCGCCGTGGAACTTGCCACGAAGCCTCTTGACGCCGAGACCTGGCCCGACTTCGCGCGCCTGGCGGACGACCACCATGGGGTCTGGGATGGGTGCTGGTGCCTCAACTTCCACGAGGAGGGTGCACCGCGCTTGCACACCCCGGAGCGGCGCCGGGCACTCAAGGAGGCGAGGGTGCGGGAGGGCCGGGCGCAGGCCGCGCTCGTCACGACGGAAGATCTCCCGCTCGTTCCTGTATGACGCCACCGTAGCGATGTTTGAGCGGCACGGCTTTGAGCGCCGTCGGCCGATAGGCAAGCACCACTGGGTGGTGAGTAGACGCGTCTAAAGGAGTGGCGCAGGCTCCGGCCGCGGGTGCTGCTCACCCGCCCGTTGGCGGTGTCTCGCCGGGTGCGAAGCGACCCATGTCTGCTCCAACCTTCTTGCCAATGTTGGCCACATGGAGATGAATCTCATCGAGGAGGTCGGTGGCCCTTTTCACCTGCGCGGTCAGGGCGGTGTTCTCCGCCAGCAGCGTCTTGATGTCATCGGTGTTGCTTTCGGTGTGCAGAGCGACCTCCGACTGGACCGCATCGGCTCGCTTCGCCGCGATGAGGAGGGCAGCCGCCTGGATGCCCGCCAACATCGACAGAAAGAGGTTGAGCAGAATGAATGGGTAGGGGTCGAACCCCGAGGAGCCACCCACGTGGAGCACCCCATTGACGACGGCCCAGACGATCATGACCCCGAAAAAGACAAAGACAAATGGCCACGACCCCATCCCGTTGCGCATCTTGTCGGCGGCTCGCTCGCCCAGTGAGAGTTGGTCGCTGCCCCGGACGGTCGGATGCTTCGCCCATTGATGTTGCCAAGCCACTCGATCTCCTTCGATCAGATTCCGCTGTGCCGAACGCGGGAACCGCTCGCCCGCGTCGATTGAAAGCCACTGCGACGGTACCCGCTAAGAGCCCCAGGCGCCGACGGGCGCTGCTTTGGTGTGTATTGTCGATAGTTCGGAGATGGGTGACCGCCACCTCCGGCAGCGGTCGGGCGCCAGTAGCCGTGCCGTTTCAGCGCCCGCCGCCGAACTCCCAGTTGTGGACCTCGACCTCGGAAAACTCGCCAAGCCCCGTCCGCTAGTCCTCGATGAGCGCATCGACAGCTTCGCGATCCGGCGCCTGTAGGACCATCGCGACTCCGATCGGGTCGGCATCATCGAGTGTCGCGAGTGCTCCATACAGGACCAGCCGCTCCCACGATTGACCCGAGAACTCCCACATCGAACGTCCGAGCAGGTTCTCGAATCGCCACACCGAGTGCTCCCCGTAGACGCCTGCACGATTGTTCGGCTCGAGCGCCACGAACTCGCGCGCCGCATCGACGCCGGGCAACGCAAGGACGTGAAGGCTGCCCGTCGCGGTCTCGCGGTTGGTGTCGAGCGTCGGCCCGCGCGCGATCATCGACTCCGCGAGCGTGTCCACGTGACCCAAGACTCATCGGTCGCCGTGTCGACTTGAGGCTCGACGGTGCGACCCCTCGAGCGACGTCACCGGTGCCCCCGAACAAGCCGAGCCTCGCGGGTGCGCCGAGCACTCCAGCGGTGACGACTACGCGGTGATGCCCGCGAACAGGTCCGTCTCCGGCAGCACCGCCGGCTTGCGCGAGATGACCAGCTGGAAGTACTCGTCGGCGAATTGCCTGAGCACGCCGTCCGGCATGGAGAGCTGCGGCCAGTCCTCGGAGATCTGACTGCGATGCGCGCGCAGCGCATCGCGTTTGCGCCCAATCACGTCGACGGTATCGATGGTGGTGGTCACGTCCTCGTCGGGTGTGAGGAACGCCATCTCGTCGGGATTAGTTTCGCCAAATGGGGGCTCAATTCCAGCCTGTTTTGCCATCTCGACCATGCGCTCGAACTGGGATCTTGGAAACGCCGTGTAGTAGAGCTTCTGCACTCGCCACGGCTCGCCGGCGTCCTTGTACAGGGGCACGAGACGAGCGGCCTCGACGGCGAGCAGGGTCGCGCGGTGCGTCTGGATGTGGTCGGGGTGGCCGTAGCCGCCGTTGCCGTCATAAGTGACCACAACATGCGGACGGAAACGGCGGATCTGAGCGACAATCCTGCCCACGGCCTCGTCGATTGGCGCCATCCAGAACGCGTCGGGGAGGAAATTGGTCGGTGTGCCGGCCATCCCCGAGTCGCCGTAACGCAGGAACTCGACCTCATCCACCTTGAGGATGCGGCAAGCCTCGCGCAGCTCGGCTTCGCGGATCTCGGCGAGGCGCGGGCGCGTTGTCTCCTCGGGCATGTTCGGGTCGACGATGGTGGCCAGCTTGCCGTCAGTGCAGCACACGACGCAGGTCTTGACGCCGCGGTCGGCGTACGTGGCAAGCGTGCCGCCCATCGTGATCGTCTCGTCGTCGCAGTGCGCGTGCACCGCCATCAGACGAAGTTCTGCTTGTGCCATCACTCCTCGGCGATTGTCACCGACCGCATCACGTCGTCCTTGCGGATCGCAGCGACGACATCCATGCCTTTGACCACTTGGCCAAAGAGGTTGTAGGCCTTGGTGAGTTTGTGGCGGTCGTCGACCGTGCAGATGAAGAACTGCGAACCGTTGGTGTTGGGGCCGGAGTTGGCCATGGCGACCGCTCCGGCCTCGTACTCGCCTTGGACCGGCTCGTCGTCGAACCGGTACCCGGGGCCACCTTGACCGGTGCCTTGCGGGCAACCGCCCTGGATGACGAAGTCATCGACGATGCGGTGGAAGGTGAGACCGTCGTAGAAGCCATCACGGGCGAGGAAGACGAAGTTGTTGACCGACTTGGGCGCACGCGCCGGGTCCAGGGCGATGACGATGTCACCGCGGTCGGTGGTGATGGTGGCGGTGTAGCGCTTCGCAGGATCGATCACCTGCTCAGCGGCGGTGTACTTCTTGGGCATCGAGGCAGTCTACCCGGGGTGGCCCGGTAGACTGCCGGTCCGCCGTGCGGGTCAGACTGCGGACGTCGACCCGGCGACGGCGGGGGGGGAGCCGGTCGACGTGGGGGGCGTCGACGTGGAGGGATTGGTCAGTCCGCCGAAGCGAACCCGAATGTACGTGCTGAGGTTGAGGTTCATCAGCTTGCTGATGCCAGTGGTCGCAGCGCTGCTCAGCGCCCTTTCCTGGGTCTTGGTGAGCTTGCCGTTGGTGACCGCCTTGTTCAGGCGCGTGGTGATCTTCGCCATCACCGCGCTCTCGACCGCCTGTGCCTTCGAACCGTCAACCTGCGCGAACGTCTCGCCGTTGAGCAGGTCCGTGAGGACTGTGGTGCGGCCTAGGCCGGTCTCCTTCACCGACTCGCGGAAGAGCGCCAGCGCGATGTGCCTGGCCGCGACCGCTTTGGCGCCGGCATGGCCGGCCTTGGCGCTGCCCGGGGCCGGCGTGGCCGCGAGGGTCGAGTTGTTGGCTCCGCTGACGCCCGCCGCCAGCGCAGGGATGATCGAGACCGTCGCGATGCCGCCGACCGCGACGACCGCAAACGCCGCCGCGCTGAGCGCGACCCTCTTGGTGAAGAAATTCCCGAACATCCCGGTGCTCCTTTGCTTTCGACTTGTTTTATGGTGAGCTGTGTCGTCATTCTCTCCGGCAGCGCTGCGCGTTCCCTGAGCCACTGCTGAGACGTGACGGTCGCCCCCGATCCGCATGCAACACGGAGGCATCACGTGGACGGTGCCGCTGCGCGGCCTGTGGTCGGGCTCTTCGGGGCATTCGATACCGGTGACCTCGGTGAGGTGGCCCTGCGGCGCGTTCTCGAAGCCGAGCTCACCCGGCGACGCCCTGATATCGACCTGGTCGCCCTCGCGCCATACGGAGCCGAGCGTCCGATTCCCGGCGATGAAGGCCGCCCAGCGCGGCCGCTCGAGCCTGTTGAAAGCGGTGAGTCACTGGCTCTCGACGCGCTGATCATCAGCGGCGACGTGCTTGGCGACGACGAGCACTGGGCGGCGAGGTATCCCACGGCGATCGAGGAGATGGCCGGCCGAGGTGTCGCAGCGCTGGCGCTGGCAGGTACCAGGGGCGGCCGCGACGCCGCTCCGTCGGTCACGTGGTTCGCGGTTGGGGCGGCCGGCGGGGAGGTTGATATGGCCGGACTTGCCGGCAAGGACGTCTGGGCCAGGGACGCTGTCACCCAGGAGCGCCTCGGCGGCACGGCGGTGCAGTCTGGTGACCCGCTCCTCATTGCCTGCCGTGTGCTCTCGGGCGACGCACTCCGCAGGCGCGCCGACCTTCTTCGAATGTGTGGCGCCCTGCCTGCCGGCCGGCGGATCGTCATCGAGGTGGCGACAGGTCTCGCAGCCACGCCGTCGAGCGAGCACCTCGTCGCGGCGGTTGCCGCAGAGCTGCGTGGCGATCCCAAGCTCGCCGTGGTCATCGCGACCCTGAACCCCACTGGGCAGCCGCCGCTCGAATCGGTGTTCCGGGTGCCCGGACTGGTCGCGGAGCGTGTGCATCGTCTTCCCGCCTGGGTGGGGCTCGACGACATAGCGGCCGCGATGTCGGGGTCGATCGCCGTCGTCGCAACCACTCCAGCGGGCGCGCACCTTGCAGCGTCACTCGACGTGCCCGTCACGGCTATCGGCACCGACATCGGTGATCGATTCGACCCCGCGATCCCGGTCATCCCCATGGTCGCCCCCGATGCGCTTCAGGCGCTCATCGCCGGCGCCCACCCCGTGGCGATCGACAACGCGGTCGAGACGCTCGACGGCGCCTTCGCCGAGCTTGCCCAGCGGCTCCCCCGCACCGCATCGTCGGCACCAAACCTGATCGCTGCCGATCACGTCGCGTCGGCCCTGGCCACTCTCCAGCAGCGTCTGGTGGACGAGCGCACCGCGCTGCAGGCGGAGCTGTCCCGTCTGCAGGCCGACCTCGACCACCTCCGCGCCTCCCCCGAGCATCGGCTCGCACGGCCGATCCGCGAGGGATACCAGCGGTGGCAGCGGCGCCGAACGTGATCCCGTTTCCCGAGGTCGCTCGGCCCGACGTGACAGTGGTGATGCTCACCTACAACCGATGGGACCTCACCAGGGAGGCGCTCCGGCTGGTCGCCGAGGTCACCGGACCGCGCTATGAGGTCGTCATCGTCGACAACGCCTCGACGGACGGAACCCTCGACGAGCTCGACCGGGTCAGCGGTGCCCGAATCCTGCGCAACCCGCGCAACCTCGGGTTCGGTCCCGCCAACAACCAGGGGGCCGCGATGGCTCGCGGCCGGTACCTGCTGCTCCTCAATAGCGACGCCTGGGTGAGACCCGGCTGGCTCGAGCCGCTCATCGACGTCGCGGATGCTGATCCGGGTGTCGCCGCCGTCGCTCCCAAGTTGCTCTACCCGGATGGACGGCTCCAGGAGGCCGGTTCGATCGTCTGGCGCGATGCGCGAGTCCGGCAGTACGGGGACGGCGACGTCCCCAACCGCCCCGAGTACAACTTCCGACGGACTGTCGACTACGCGTCGGCCGCGTGCCTCCTGGTCCGGCGCTCCGCATTCCTCGCGGTCGGCGGCTTCGACCCCAAGTTCGCGCCCGTGTACTGCGAGGACGTTGACCTCTGCCTGGCCTTTGCCGCCGGCCCCGGGCGGGTCGTCTACCAGCCGCGGTCGGTTGTCGAGCACGTGCGCGGCGCATCGAGCACTGGCAGCGTGCCGGGCACGCGCATCGAACGCAACCGGCGCCTGCTGAGAGCTCGATGGCGATCGGTCCTTGATCGGCGGCCGCCCGAGAGCTGGCGGATCGAGCCGTCCGCCCTTGCCGGGGGTCGCGACGCGATGACCTGCGAGCGGATCCTGGTCCTCACCGGGCCGCGACCCGACGCCTCCGGGACGCCGGAGCAGCGTCGCCTGCACGCGCTGGTCGTGGCGGCGGCTCGGCGCTGGCCCGACGCGCGCTGGACGGTTGCCTCGCTCGACGGCGAGCCGGCCACGAGGCCGGACGATCTCAGCGACGCGGGCATCGAGGCGGTCACCGCCCCCCCAGAGTGGGAGACGTGGCTGGCCGGGCGCCGCTATCACTACGGGGTCGTCGCGATGGCCGATTCGCGCTGGTCTCAAGGCTCGCTGGACGCCGCGATCAGGGCAACCCAGCCCCAGGCGGTTCGTGTTCCGGTGGCCGGCGAGGTCGATCTCGGAGCGGTCGCGATGGCACTTGGTCGCAACGATCCGGGCATTCGGGCGTAGGTGCGTTAGAGTTTCGATCCCGAGGCGACAAACACGGAGGCACTCATGAAGGTCGTCGTCTGCGTCAAGCAGATCCCCGACCCCAATACCAGCGGCCAGCTCGATCCGACCACGCATTTGCTCAAGCGCGAGGGGGTTGAGGTCGTTCTCGATCCCGGCGATGAGTTCGGAGTCGAGGCGGGACTGCAGCTCGTGGAGGCGCAGGGTGGCGAGGTGACCGTCGTCTCGATGGGTCCGGAACGCGGCATCGACGCGGTTCGCAAGGCCCTGGCGATGGGGGCCTCGAAGGGCATCCTGATCTCGGACGACGCACTGCGGGGCTCAGATGCCCTGACGACCGCCCGGGTTCTCGCCGCGGCGATCCGCCGCGAGGGGTTCGACATCGTGATCACCGCCACCGAGTCCACCGACGGGTATAGCGGGGTGGTGCCGCAGATGATCGCGGAGCTCCTCGACGTCCCGGCCGTGACCTTCGCGAAGACGCTCGAGGTCGTGGGCACCACGCTCAAGGTCAAACGGCAGACCGAGGCCGGCTACGACGNNGGGCTGCCCGTCGTCGTGAGCGTGACCGCCGGGGTCAACGAGCCCCGGTATCCGTCGCTCAAAGGAATCATGGGCGCCAAGTCGAAGCCGCTGGACCGGCTCACTGCCGGGGACCTCGGGCTCGATGGCGCCGGGGGCGCCACAGCAGGTCAGAGCATCACCAGTGTCGAACCCGCTCCGCAGCGCGCGGCCGGTTCGATCGTCAAGGACGACGGCGAGGGCTACAAGCGCATCGCGGATTTCCTCGCGGAAAGGAAGGTGATCTGAGCCATGGCTCTGGGAAAGATCTGGGTGTTCGCCGAGATCGCGGGCGGCAAGCCGGCGCCGGTCGCGCTCGAACTGCTGACCAAGGCGCGGTCACTCGCCGGTACGGTGGAGGCGGTCGCGTTCGCGCCGGATGCCGCCGACGCTGCCGCGGAGCTCGGCGCCCACGGCGCGACGACGCTCTACGCCGGGACCGATCCCCTCTGGGGTGAGCTGCTCCTCGGCGGCCCGGCTGCCGATGCGCTCGCCTCCCTGATGCATGAGCACAAACCGGATCTGGTGCTCTTCGGGATGAACTACACCTCGCGCGATGTGGCCGGCCGTCTGGCGGCCAAGCTCGGGGTTCCCGTCATCGCCAACGGCCTCGACGTGAGCGACGGCGATGGCGTCTCGGTGCACTCGTCGGTCTTCGGGGGCACCCTGAACGTCGCGACCCGTTTCGAGGGCGGTGGTCCCGCGATCGCAATCATCCGGCCGAAGTCGTTCGTGGCCGAGCCAAGCGGTGGCGGTCCGGCGGCGGTCACACAGGTCACCTCTCCGATCGATGAGAAGCACAAGGCGGCGCGCGTGACCGATCAGGTCGCTGACGTCGCTGCCGGTCCCAAGCTCGAAGAGGCGCCGATTGTCATCAGCGGCGGCCGCGGCCTCGGCGATCCAAAGAACTTCGAGCTGCTCGATCAACTCGCCGCGGTGCTCGGCAACGCTGCAGTCGGAGCGAGCAGGGCAGTCGTCGATGCCGGCTGGGTGCCGTACGCGATGCAGGTCGGGCAGACCGGCAAAACCGTCAAACCCGCCGTATACCTCGCGTTCGGTATCAGCGGAGCCATGCAGCACACAGTCGGAATGAAGGGCGCGAAAGCAATTGTTGCGGTCAATAGAGACGAGAACGCGCCGATCTTCAAGCTCGCCGACCTGGGGGTCGTGGGCGATGCCCTGAAAGTGCTCCCCGCGCTCGTCGAGGAGCTGCAGAGGCGGCGGTCATGAGCACTGCACTGGATCGATTGCAATTGCCCGACAGTCCGCTGGCGCCGAAATTCGCAGGTATACTCGGAACTGCGATGGACGACAAGGTCATTGTCGACCTTCTGGGCCAGGTCGGTAACCTCTTCACGTCGAGCCTGGAGCTGAAGGAGACGATCGACTTCATGCTCAAGGCCGCGGCCGACCTGGTCGACTGCGATGCTGCCACGGTCTTCCTCCTCGATGAGGACGGCCGTGCCCTGTCTGCTATCGCGACATACCCATTCACCGACAACCTCGGTCAGGTCGCGCGATTCGAGCTCGGCGAGGGCATCGTGGGATGGGCGGCGCAACGCCGCAAGCTGGTTTCGGTCGCAGATGCCACCAAGGACCGTCGCTTCAAAACCCTCGGTCTCGCGTATGCGCCTCGGTCATGTCTGGTGATGCCGCTCGAATCGCCACAACGACTCGTCGGCGCGCTCACGCTTGCTCGGCGCGAGGTGCAGCCGTTCACGAGCATCGAACAGGCGCTGATGCGGATCATCGCGAGCCAGGCTGCGATCAGCATCGACAACGCGAGGCTGTACACCGCGCAGCGCGCGCAGCTCGGCGAGATCGCCACGCAGAAGCGCGAGGTTGAGGTTGCCAACGCGCAGATCGCCGAGATCTCGAGGCTGAAGAGCGAATTCCTGGCAAACATGAGCCACGAGTTGCGCACGCCGCTCAACGCGATCCTGGGATTCAGCGAGATCCTCAAGGACAACCTCGTCGATCTGACTTCGCAGCAGCGCCAGGAGTGCCTCCAGAACATTCACGCTTCTGGAAAGCATCTGCTGGAGCTCGTCAACGACGTCCTCGATCTGAGCAAGATCGAAGCCGGTCGCATGGAGCTCGCCTACGACCGCTTCGGCGTGCAGGATGCGGTCAAAGAGGTCCACAACGTCATCCGTTCGCTGAGCGAGCGGCGCGACATCGACCTGAGCATCGACGTGGTGCCGGTGCACCTCGAGATCCGTGCGGACAAGAGCAAGTTCAAGCAGGTGCTCTACAACCTGCTCAGCAATGCCATCAAGTTCACCCCGCAGGGTGGGAAGGTCTGGGTCTCGGCTCGGACCGACAGCGAAGACCTGATCGTCGATGTTGGCGACACCGGTGTCGGCATTCCCGCCGAACACCACAAGCGCATCTTCGACGAGTTCTATCAGCTCGACCATGCGACCACTCGACAGGTCGAGGGCACCGGCCTCGGGCTCTCGCTCACCCGGCGGCTCGTGGAGCTGCACGGTGGGAGCATCTCGCTGGAGAGCGACCCGGGCCGCGGCTCGGTGTTCACGTTCAGGCTACCTCTGGCAGGAATTGAGGTCCTGAACGGCCATCGCCACAATCGCATCCTGCTCGTCGAGGACAATGCCAGCAATCGCGACCTGGCGAAGATGGTCCTCCTCGGCAGCGGCTTCGACGTCGACATCGCGGTCGACGGCGAGGAGGGTCTCCACAAGGTGCGGTCCAAGGTCTACGATCTCGTGCTCATGGACGTGGAGTTGCCTGGCATGGACGGGCTGACTCTCACCCGTATGCTCAAGGCGGATCCCAAGACGGCAGGTGTCCCGGTGGTCGCGCTGACCGCGAATGCGATGAAGGGTAATGAACAGGAAGCACTCGCAGCCGGCTGCTCCGGCTACATCACCAAACCAATTGAGGTGGCCAACTTCGTGAAGCGCATCTCCACATTCATCGAGGTGCCTGTCTGATGAGCGGGGCCGGAAAAACCATTCTCATCGTCGAGGACGACCCGCCGAGCCGCGAGGTTGTGCGGCTCGCGACCAGTGCACAGAACCACACGCTCATCGAGGCGGCAACTGGCGTCGAGGGACTCAATCTCGCTCGCGAGCAGAATCCCGACCTGATCATCCTCGACGTGAATCTCCCGGGCATGAGCGGCCTGGACGTGTGCCGGCGCCTCCGCGCCGAAGGCGCACGCGTGCCGATCATCATGCTCACCGCGAAGAGCGACACGATTGATGTGGTCGTCGGCCTCGAACTGGGCGCTGACGATTACGTGACCAAGCCCTTCGAGGTTCGCGAGCTGATGGCGCGCATCGGTGCGCACCTCCGCCGCAGTGAGATTTCCGCGCAGGAGCAGCCTCGCGACCGCTTCGAGTTCCCCGGACTAACGATCGACCTTGGACGCCGCCAGGTATTCCGCGATGGTGAGGAGGTGATGCTGACGCTCACCGAGTTCAACCTGCTCGCGCTCCTTGCGTCACGGCCCGGACAGGTCATGAGCCGCGGAGAACTGCTCCGACGCGTGTGGGGATACGAAGTCGAGATCGAGACCCGGACCGTCGACGCTCACGTCTACCGTCTGCGTCGCAAGATCGAGCCCGACGCCGAGAAGCCGACCTACATCCATTCCGTGCCGGGGATCGGGTACCGCTTTTCAGGGTAGGCGCCTTCGCAGGCTGCATCGGCTTGTGGTGCGGCGCCAGAGTCGGGCGGCGCTGTTCTCAAACACCGGGCTCGCTCGCTCGTCGTTGAAAGCAATCGTCGCGCTCCTCTCTCGCGACGTGGAGGCGCTCGCCGGAAAACACCGCGCGTTTCCCCCGCTTGTAGGGCAGAGCCGACGGCGTTATGGCCAGATTCGATGCGACACTCCGCAGGCCCACAAACATATGTTCTATACTGCAGGAATGTGTGATGCCGGGGTCGCGGTGAACCCGCTCGACGCGCTTCTCCAGGCCATCCAGGGCTTCGTCTCGGGCTAACCTTCGAGCTCACCCCGGCGGAGCTCGGGGATCACCTGATCCGGCTCCGCCACGGCATCGATCTGCTGGAGTTGGGCTTCGCCGCCGAGGCGGCCGTCTTCGCGGCCACCGATGAGTACGACGCCCAGGGGTCGGTCACCCCCATCGACTGGATCCGGCAT
>PKWB01000025.1 GCA_003131685.1 Candidatus Dormiibacterota bacterium | reverse complement strand
TGTTGCCGACGATGGTCACGGATGGGTCCACGTGACCGGCCAGAGCCTGAGCGTTGCCGCCGCCGATATACAACCGGTCGTAGTTGATCAGCACCTGGAAGTTTGAGATGGCCTCGTGCGCGCGCTTTCGCCATTTCCTGGCGCCAATGGTCTTGAACGCGGCGTTGCCGAGCTGTTCATCATAGGTTTCGCCCTTCCGAAACAGGTGATGCGCGAGCTCAAGGTGCGACGAGAGCTCCCCGTCGACTAGCAGCGCCGTGCCGACGCCCGTGCCGAGCGTGACGACGAACTCAACTCCCGAGCCTCTTACGACCTCGAGACCCTGGATATCGGCGTCGTTGGCAACCCGAACGGGATGGCCGAGTCGCGTTGCCATTCCACCCGCGAGATCGAAACCCGTCCATGCCGCGACGAGTTTCTTCGCCACCGGCGATCCGGGGCCGGATCGCGTCACGAATTCGGGCGCCGTCAAGACGATGCCCTTGCGCACCAACCCAGGGAAGCCGATCGATACCCGGTCAAAGGCTGACAGTGGAGCTACGAGCGTCGCGAGCGTGCCGACGAGTCGTTCGGGTGGGCAGGATATGTTGTCCGGACGCGGACGCGGTCGGTCATGAGCTTGCCGACGGCGTCCAGCACGGAGGCTTTGAGACCGGTGCCGCCGACATCAATCGCCAGCGTTGCCGGCCGCCGCTTCGTTGGCGTGCCCTTGTGTACGAAGAATAGACCCATCGGCTCGGTTGACCCGATCGAGCCCGACCAGCCATTCCGTCGTCACCTGCGGGGCACTGACGGAGCAGTCGCGGCCCTCCGGGGCGACCTTGCAGGGGCGGATCTCGGAGCATGTGATCGGAACATCTAGCGGCGCCGGACATCGTCGACCTCGAGCGTTCAGCCGGCTTCCGGCACCGACGAAAGAGACTAACCGAGCTCCTCGGTCTCCCCCGTTTCAAGGAACACGAGATCCTCAGCGAGATTCGTTACGCGATCTCCAACACGCTCGAGGTTCTGAGATACTCCGATCAGTTTGGCGCCTCGGTACGCGTGGTCGGGATTCTCTGAGATGAACCGGATGAGTTCGTCCACCGTTCGGCGGAAGATGCTATTCACTCGATCGTCGCGAGCCGCAATGGCGCGCGCTTGGTCAACATCGTGAGCCACCAGTGCGACCAGAATCTCTCGGACTTGGTCGGTCGCCTGACGCCCCAAGCGGGCGATGCCACCTACGGCGTCGACGGGCGGGAGATCGGCGACATCGCGAGCGATGCGAGCTACGTTCACGGCATGATCCGCCATACGCTCGAGCTCGCTGGCCATATGCAGGTAGCCCAGCACCTCGCGAAGGTCTCGAGCGACGGGCTGCTGGGTCAGGAGCGCTTTGAAGCAGAGTTGACGGGCCTCAGCATGGAGTTCATTGATGCGAGCGTCGTTCCGAATTACCTCATTGCTGAGGGCGACGTCCTGTTTCACCAACGCCTGGATCGAACGATCAAGTGCCGAGACCACCATCTCGCCCATGGTGAGGGCCGTTGAGCGGATATGCTCGAGTTCCTCCTCGAGACCGGGGCGTGCTGGGTGTGGGAAGGATCCCGTGTGAGACGGAATCGGCGCGACAGCATCAGCCGCTGGGCCCGGCGGCAGCGCGGGGCTCGCCTCAGCATGATCACCCTTGCGCAATCGGTGCACCAGAGCCCGCGGCGGACGGTCGCTCGGATCCCTCCGGTGCGGCCCGGTCGGTTTAGCCGATTCGCCCGGTGACATATTCCTCGGTCCGCGGGTCCGCAGGTTTCGAGAAGATCTGAAGGGTCAAGCCCTCCTCGACCAGATGTCCAACGCGGTCCTCCTCCACCATGAGGAAGGCGCAATAGTCAGACACGCGAGCGGCCTGCTGCATGTTGTGGGTGACGATGATGATGGTCACCTGCTTGACCAGAGCCCGCAGGAGCGTCTCGATGCGCGAGGTCGCGATTGGATCGAGGGCCGATGTTGGCTCGTCCATGAGCAGGACGTCGGGTTCGACCGCGAGCGCCCGCGCGATGCAGAGGCGCTGTTGCTCGCCCCCAGACAGTCTCATGGCCGAAGTTTTGAGCTTGTGACTGACACTGTCCCAGAGCGCAGCTGATTGCAGCGCACTCTCGGCCGCGTCGTTGAGAATCGCCTTCTTGCGGATGCCGTTGAGGCGCAGACCAGACACGACGTTGTCGTAGATGCTGAGCGTGGGAAATGGGTTGGGACGCTGGAACACCATCCCAATCCGAGCTCGAATCTCGGTCGGGTTTATCTCCGGTGCATAGACGTCGAGGTCGCCGAGATGCACAGACCCGAGCACTCGAGCTCCGGGCGTCGTGTCGTGGAGACGGTTGAGGCTGCGGAGGAGGGTCGTCTTCCCGCACCCCGAGGGACCGATGAGCGCGGTGATACGGCCGGTAGGGAAGTCCATGTCCACGCCGCTGAGCGCGAGCTTCGAGCCGAACCGCACGCCCAAACCCCGAACCGTGATCGCCGGCGCCGGACGCGCTTCGGCCTCAGCAGCCACTGTTGACCGGGAATCCGGGGCAAAGAACGTCTTCAGGGGCGTTCCGGTCATCGAGTGAACCTCCGCATGCGGCGGGCGAGCAGCCGCGACGAAACATTGAGAAGCATCACTATGACGAGCAGGGTCAGGGCTGTGCCCCACGCCGTCCGCTGGAGGTCGGGATACGGTTGGATCCCGTCGAAGTAGACAACAAGTGACAGCGAGGCCATGGGTTGGCCCAAGCTCGTGGCGAACACCTGGCTGCCGATCGCGGTGAACAGGAGGGGCGCCGCCTCACCAATCGCGCGCGAGATTGCTAGGAGGGAGGCGGTGACGAGGCCGGGCAAGGCCGACACGATCACGAGGCTGCGAGCCACACGTGCACGCCGGATTCCTAGCGCGATCCCCGCTTCCCAGAGGTCCTGCGGGACGGTGCGAATGGCGGTCTCGCCCGCCCGGATCGCGATCGGAAGCATCAGGACGGCGAGCGCCACGCTGGCGGACAGGGCGGAGAAGTGCCCCTCGGGCAGGACCACGATCGCATAGGCAAACAAACCAATCGTGATCGCCGGGAGCCCGGCTGCAACGTCGACGACGAACCGCACCGTGTTGGCGAGGCGGCCTTCGTGCTCAGCGAGGAAGAGAGCCACGATGAATCCGACAGGCAGCGCCATCACGGCTGCGAGCCCGTCGATGATCAGAGATCCAACTAGCGCATTCACGATGCCGCCGCCGGGGATCCCCGCCGGCGTTGGCAGCCTGGTGAAGAAGTCGACCGACCACGCGGCGATTCCCTTGCTGACCGTCAGAGCGACGATCGAGATCAAAGGGACGAGCGCAATACACAGCCCAAGCCCGCAGAGAGCCGCGGCGACGACACCGGCGATCTGGCGCCGCCGGTGTGACTTCCGCGCCGACTGACGTATCAGGGTGCGGCGATCAACCTGCGAGGCAGCGACGACACTCATACCGTTTCTCTCACCTCGCGGCTGACCGACCAAACCAAGAGCCGCGCTAAGGCATTGACGATCACCGCGATCACCAGCAAAAGGACAGCGATACCGAGCAGTGCAGATGCGTGGAACGGCTCGGTTGCTTCGGTGAATTCGTTGGCGATCAGCGACGCCATCGTTTGTGCGGGAGCGATCAGCGAGTTCGGGACCGCATTTGTGTTGCCGATGACGAAGGTGACTGCCATCGTCTCGCCCAGTGCGCGGCCGAGGCCCAGGACGACCGCGCCGACGACGCCAGTGCGAATCGCGGGAAGGACGGCTGTGCGAACCATCTGCCAACGCGTCCCGCCAAGTCCGAACACGGCTTCCCGACTGGTCGCCGGCACGGCGTTCGCCAAGTCGCGCGTGACAGCGACGATAGTGGGGAGCACCATCACGGCAAGAATGACCCCAGCGAGCAGTAAACCGACCGGAAGCGGCGCGCCGTGCGCGAAGGGCAACCAACTGAGTCGCGGTTCAATCGTGTTCTGAAAGATGGGCCCGAGCACCAGGAACCCCCAGAGGCCATAGACGACACTCGGCACCGCGGCCAGCAGCTCGACCAGCATCCCGAGGGCGCCGCTGATTCGGCGGGGCGCGTATTCGGCTAGGAAGATCGCCGCCCCGATGCCGATCGGGATTGCCAGCGCCAAGCCAATCGCGGACGTGAACAGGGTTCCCGCAATGAACGGAACCGCTCCATAGATCGCGTGGCTCGGGTCCCACGTTGTCCCGGTGACAAAACCTGGACCAGAGTGTTTGAAGGCCGGCCATGCTTGGATAAACAGGGTGGCTCCAACGGCCACGAAGATGACGAGGACGAAGACGCCGAAGCCCTGCAGGACGCGACGGTATGCGCGATCCCCCAAACGCAGGTGACGGGTCAGCCTGCGCCGGTCACGGCCGCCCGTCACATAACCCGCACTCACTTCAAGAGCTGCGTCCCCGCGCTGTCAACGATTTGCTGCAGCGTTGTGCGAGCAAGCTGCTGGATGTTCGCCGGCAGCGGCACATAGTCCACCGCCTGCGCGTCCGCCTGTCCTGCGTGCGTCAGCCAGTCGAGGACCTTGACCAGTGCAGTTCCCTTGGTGGTGTCGGTCTGCTTCTCATAGACGAGGACCCAGCTGTATCCGCTGATCGGATAGCTCGTGCTGCCTTTTTCATTGACGATCGAGAAGTCGGTCGAAGACACCGCCGGCTTCTGCGCGGCGTCCGCCGCGACCGTCGCCAGGGTTGGCTGAACCCACTGCCCCGCGGCGTTCTGAATGGCGGCGAACGTAAAGTTGTTTTGCAGCGCGTAGGCGAGCTCAACATATCCGATACTCCCAGCCACCTGCTTGACGAGACCAGCGACACCTTCATTGCCCTTACCACCCAGCCCCACAGGCCAATTGACAGTCTTGCCCGTCCCCGGGCCACTGCTCCACGGGGGGCTCACCGTGCTCAAGTAGTTGGTAAAGATGTAGCTCGTACCGCTGCCGTCCGAACGGTGGATGACCGTTATCGCCTGACTGGGGAGGATGATCCCCGGGTTGAGCGACATGATGGCGGGATCGTTCCACTTCTTGATTTGCCCCAGGTAGATCTGGGCGAGGACAGTACCCGTCAAGTGCAGGCCGCCTGCAACGCCGGCGAGGTTGTACGAGATCGCCTCGCCTCCCAGCGCCACAGGCACCTGGAGCACCGTCCCGCCTTTGGCCGCCGCAATTTCCGATGCTTTCATTGGCACGTCGCTTGCGCCGAAGTCGACCGTTTGCGCCTGGAATTGAGCGATACCGCCGCCGCTTCCGATCGACGCGTAGGTGATGGTGACCCCAGAGTCCTTCTGGTTGTAGTCATAGAAGGCGCGCGTGAAGAAGGGTTGGTCGAACGTCGACCCTGCGCCCGTTAGGCTGGCCGCTGGTCCCGAGAGATCTGGATCCGACGTTCCAGTTTGTGCACCGGCGCCGCTGCTGCTTGGAGTGCTGCTGCCCCCACATCCTGCGAGAGCGAGCGTCGCTGCGCCGGCGCAGAACAGGGCTCGCGAGAACGGCTGTCGCATCTTCTTTGATCTTCCCCCGTAAGACGTTGATACAGTCCCGATTATCGACAGCAGCTTCTTATCAGCGGGGGGCGCGGTGGTTATCAGATGGTTAACGGCGGCTCCTGATCACGCCTCCTTGCAAACTCGTTCGTCAGCCGTGCGGCCGAACGCCCTTCAGGTGTGGCAGCGGAGGGGCGCGTGATCGAAGCACGAATGCCGTTGCGACGAGTGCCGGTCGGACGAGATCGTGCCTCACGCCGAGTCGGTACGATTCGTAGATGAACCGGCGTGGGGGCCGTCCTCTAGGTCTGCCCGGCAGCACTCCGATGGCGCTGACGCTGCGTCGGCAGCGTGAAGCCCACGGATACAGCCTCAGAGCGCTGGCGCAGCGATCAGGAGTCTCCGTGTTCCGTATTGCTGACTTCGAGCACAGCCGACGAACGCCGACTCCAGACCAATACCGGAAGCTGCATGACGTTCTCGCACTGGACGACGTCCCAGCGAGCGATCAGCAATTGACCGACATAACCCTCACCACCCTGTCGGCCTGTCTTGCCTGGACCCACGGACTACCTCTCGCAACGCTGGCTGACGCCCTGGGGATGACTCTGGGCGAGGTACACGACGGGGTCGTCCAGGTCCGTGATCGACTCCGCGCTGCAGGGCTCGAGATTTTTGTCGACCAAACGCGGGCCCACGTGGTGCCGGTGAGTTGGTGCGCACGGCCAGTGAGGGTCGCTGCCGCGGTGTCGGAGCTAAACGCGGCCGACGTTGAGGTCCTCGCGATTCTCCATGAGCAAGACGGGGCTCGAGTTAAGGAGCTCGAAGGCCTGCTCGGCACTGGGGTTCGACTTACGTTGACGTCCCTTGCACAGCGAGGTCTGGTCAGCCGCGCTGCGCAGGGCACGGTGGCAAAGCAGCGATATTGGGTCACGGACCACGGCCTCATGTCGGCGGCCGACTGGGCGCTGCGGAGAACGCAACGCAGCCGCCCGGTTGAGAACCCGTGAATGCGTTTCTGCTGAGCCTAGACTCGACCTCGATATCTACGTCTCCTCCATTCCGCTGCGAAGCGCGCTATCACCGAGCCATCAAGTATTAATGCAAGAAGCACGATGAGGCCGGAGCTTAGAAGCAGGGCAACGAGTAGCACCGGAAGAAGAGCGACTGCGATCACTCCAAACCACCGGTGAAGGCGGGTGCCCACGTCGCAAACGGTACTCCGCGTCAAGGGTGGTTCTCACCTCTCTTCGCATAAGTAATTCCGGCTGATGTAAGGGTGACGCCTCACAGCAGGGCGGAGACCCAGTATCCTGACACGCGTTGATTCGGGGACTGCCCCTGACGAACGTAGCGCAACTGCGCAGCGGCGGCCGTTACCACGGTTCTAGCTCGGGTGACAGCCCCTGCTCGCGCTCGAACTCCAGCTGCGCCGCTTCCAGCTGCGCATCGATCTCGGGGGTGAGCCAACCGGCGACGGCCCTTCCCTCGAGGGGGTCGTGCGGACCGCCGGTGGCGTCCTCCGCGTCGATGCGGTTCACCGCGCGGGCGACTAGGTCGTGCGCGGCATCCTCGGACATGCCCATCTCGCGCATCCAGCCCTCCACTTGGTCATAGGCACGCTGAGCCACGAGGCGGTCAATCTCCTCCCCGGCCTCCACCCGGGTCGCCTCCTGGGCCAGCTCGGGTCCGCCGAGCATCTCGACCAGGGCGCGCTGCCGATCGGTGGCCAGCGCCTCGAGGCTGCTCTCGACGGTGATCCGATCGGGCGTCTCGTAGCGCTCCGGGTAGTCGAGCGCCGACTCCTTCAATTCGCTGCGGGTCCACGCCTGCACGGTCCGCTCTTCCGCAGAACGGCTCGTTTCTCTCCAGTGCTCGACGCCGAGGGTGTCCCGTTCGGGCGGGGCGAACACCTCGTAGTAGTGGGTGGCCAGGGTGGCGCGCGACATCGCGGTGTACGCCCATTCCCTGGTGGCACCCTCGGATCCCACCACCAGGGCAATGTCGGCGGTCATCCCCTGCGCCTTGTGCACCGTCAGCGCGTACCCACGGTCGATGGCGTCGTAATGGGTGGTGTCCAGGGTCAGCTGGCGCTTGTCAGGACGCTCCAGGGTGAGGATCTGGCGCTCGACGTCGACGGCGGTGACCACGCCGCGGGTGCCGTTGCTGACCGCACCGCTGCGCTCATTGGCGAGACAGATGACCCGGTCGCCCACCCGGTATTCCTTGTCACCGACAGTGAGCGCCGGGCCGCCGTGGACTCTCCCCTCGGCCACCGAGCGGGCGTGGGCCAGCTCGTTGAGGGCGGCCACCTCGTCACGACGCCGGGCGAGGATGACCGTATCGAGCCCGCCGGCCTCGAGCCGGGCGTGATCCTCGATCACCTGAACCCGGCGCTCGGCTACCGAGTGGGCGTCGTGGATGCGGTCGTAGCGCTCGTACTCGCGGTACGCCTCGCGCGCCTGACCGTCGCGGAGCAGCTGCAGGGTCGCCCGCTCCCAGGCGTACTGCTGGCGGATGTTCTCGTGCAGCTCCACCCTGCCGATGTGATCGCTCAGGGTGCGCATCGGTGCTCCGGCCTCGATGGGCTGGAGCTGGAAGGGGTCGCCGACCACGACTAACTTCGCCTCGTCCCGCGTTGCCAGGGAGACCAGCTCGGCGAGTTGGCGGTCACCGAGCATGCCCGCCTCGTCGACCACGAGCACGCCGCCGTAGGGGAGGCGCTCCACCTGGAGCTGGTTGAGCGTCGCAGCCACCGTCGTCGACGCGATGTCCGATCCCTCCTCGAGGAGCTCGGCGGCGCGTCCTGCCAGGGCACAGCCGACCACCTCGACGCCGGAAGCGTCGAAGACTTCACGGCAGACCTCGAGCGCGTAGGTCTTGCCGACCCCGGCGTCGCCCTCGATCACCAGCACGCCCGCGGGGCTGAGGCAGACCTCCTGGATCATGGCCTTCTGGTCCGCGGTGAGCGTCCGGCGCGTAGCCATCGCCGCCGCGACCGTTTCGGCGCGGGCCATCCCGACGCCCGCGCCGGCACGCGCCTGGGCCGTCGCCACCATGCCCCGTTCCAGGGCGAGCATCTCCGGGGTGGTGTACCGCAGGTCATGGCCGGTCTCGGTCCAGCGCAGCAGCGCCTCGGGCTCGGTCTCGCCCTCGCGGAGCCGGGGCGACAGGGGCTGCACCGACTCACGGTCGGCGAGGATCCAGT
>PKWB01000176.1 GCA_003131685.1 Candidatus Dormiibacterota bacterium | reverse complement strand
CGACGACCGATTGAATTCACCCTGACTGCGGCAGTCGCGGTCATCTTCGTTGCAGTGATGACCGTCGCTGCTGCGACCTCGGCGTGGGCTGACACCGCTCTCACAAACGGACATACCGGCGTATCAACAGATCCCAATGGCGTCAGCGTCTCCGCAGGTTCTTCCACGTCAGATGTCAATGGCGACGGCACTGGAGCCTCGTCAACGATCCACTGCACGTACGCGCCTGTCGATCCGGCGGACTCGGCGCTGCTCGGCACGGGAGGACCCATGCCGGGGCATTGGGTATACCCGTCCTGTACCGGCGAGGGATACGTCAACCCCATGCGGATTATGTGGATCTACGACGGCAAAACGCCTGCCTCGAGCCCGCCCGCGCTCGCGATGCAAGCCGTGTCGCGACTTCAGCTTCCCGCTGCAGTCGCCGACACATCGCCGCAAGCCTCCAGCCTCACCGTCAACGTGCCGACCTGGCTGTGGATCGATGCGGCGATGTGGCACGCCCTTACCGCGACTGCGACGGCAGGACCTGTGTCGGCGACGGCTACGGCCACGCCCTACGAGGTCCAGTGGGAACTGGGAGATGGGAGCCGGATTACGTGCCACGGACCCGGCACTCCGTGGAGCGCGAGTGCCGCCGCTAATGACCCCAGCGGCTGCAGCTACACGTATAGCCAGAGCTCGGCGAATCAGCCCGAGGGGACGTACACGATCACCACGACCGTGTACTGGCATGTTACCTGGACATCCAAGGGCGCACCGGGTGGCGGTGACCTCGGACTGATACCAGGTCCGTCGACGCAGACAACGGTCGATGTGCAGGAAGTCCACGCCATCAACCGAGATCCGTCCAGCTGAGAAGAGAAGGAGAGCTGGGTATGAGCGTCGCTCACGAACGACCGGTACCAGCGATGAAGCGCAGTGCGGCGCCCCTCAAACTGCGAATCGCGCCGGAGGGGCGGCGGCGACACACGCCATGGCTCATCGCGGGAGTGCTGGTCGTCGCAGTGTGCGCGTTCGGTTTCGGACAGCTCTACCTGCGCACCACCGGCCTGCGCCCCGTTCTCGCAATCGCCGATAACGTCGCTGCAGGACAGGTGCTCCAGGCAAGCGATCTGCGAATCGTCGACGCCGCGGCTGACGATGGCATCTCGCTGATGCCCGACTCAGCCGAAGGTACGGTCGTCGGGCAGCCAGCCTCCCATGACCTGATCGCTGGGAGCCTTCTCACGCAGGGCGACGTGGCCTCAACGTCGAATCTTGCTCCGGGCCAGTCAGTCGTCGCGATCGCCTGCAAGCCCGGCCAGTACCCACCGACGCTCTCTCCCGGCGATCGCGTGACGGTCGTCGACACGGGAAGCGGAGCAGGCGCGTTGCAGGGTGCAACGGCACCGCCCGTGATGGCAACGGTCGTCGCGGTCGACGTACCTCAGGGACCTGTCCCGGACGGAGCCATCGTTTCGATTCGTCTGCCGTCCTTCGATGCGGCGTCAGTTGCGAGCACAGCAGCTGCGGGCGAGGTCGCACTCGTCCTGCAGGCGCCGGGCTGATAGGGCTGCTGTGCGATGAGTCTGATCGCTTTCGCTTCTGTCAAGGGCTCCCCGGGCGTCACGACGACGGTGCTGGCACTTGCGTCCGTATGGCCGACCTCGCAGCACCTGATCGTGGCCGAGTTGGATCCCGCTGGAGGCGATCTCGCGACCCGCTTCGGGCAGAGCTTCGAGCCCGGCGTGATCAGCCTTGCTGCAGCCGCTCGTCGCACCAGTGGATCAAGCACGGTGATCGAGCACTGCCAGCAGGTGCTTGGGGGCGTTGACGTCCTCGTATCCCCTGCGTCGCCCGATCAGGTCAATGCCGCACTTCGACTCCTGGACGATCGTCGGGTGTGGGCCGAGCTGCGAAGCAACGATCCAATAATCCTGGCCGATTGCGGAAGGCTGGGTGACGAGTCGACGGTGGCTCATCTCGTTCAAGCCAGCACGCTCCTCGTCCTACTCGTACGGCCGCTACTCAGCGAACTCCATCACCTCCATGCGCGCCTCCCGGCGCTGCACACGCTTGCTGAACGCATGGCGCTTGTACTCGTCGGCAACGGTCCGTACTCCGTGAGCGAGGTCGCCGACACGCTGAGCATTGAGGTCTTGGGATCACTACCCAGCGACCCGGATTCGGCCGGGATCCTCGGCGGAGCACCGGGCTCCCGCCGTGCCCTCGCTCGCTTGCCGCTGCTGCGAGCCACGTCAGCGCTGGTCGAGCAGCTTCAGACGACGACAGCACCGGAGGACACCAAGCTCCCGCTAGCAGAAGAGGTTGACCCCGCGAAGCCGGATCGGGTGCTCGCCGGGCAGGCGCTATGACAGGCGTCGATGCTGGCCTTGCGCAGCGCGTACGCGGCGAGGTGACCCAAGGACTGGTCGCAACCATTGGGCAGACGACGCGTGGCAGTGGCGCACGCGTCGAAGCGGGGCGGCGGCTCGTCGCCGACTCGCTGGAGCGATATGCCAACGAATGCCTGTCCGACGGCAAGCCAGTGCTCGATCCTGCGGTCGAGGACGCAATTTCAGCGACGGTCATGAACTCGCTCTTCGGCTTGGCTGGATTCCAGCGCTACCTCGACGACCCGATGGTCGAGGACATCTACGTCAACGGTCACGACTGCGTGTGGATCCGTTGTGCGGGAGGGCGCATGGAACCGGGCGATCCGGTGGCCGGATCCGATGCGGAACTGATCGACATCCTTCGCGAGATCGGCGCACGTGGCGGCATGACCGAGAACCGTTTCGACCCGGGCGCTCCCGATCTTGACCTGGACCTGCCCGACGGCAGCCGCCTCTTTGCGGTGATGGCGGTGAGCCGGCGGCCGAGCGTGACCATCCGTTGCCATCGCCTCCTGGACGTCACCCTCGACGAGCTCGTCGAGCGCGGAACCATCGACAACGGGCTTCGCGAGCTGCTCGGTGCGCTGGTGCGCGCTCGCCGCAATATCATCGTCAGCGGCGGCGCCAGCGTCGGCAAGACGACGCTGATTCGAGCCCTCGCCAATGAGATTCCACCGGACGAGCGCGTGGTCACCATCGAGGATCCACGCGAGCTGCACCTCGACCTCTTTCCCGATCGACATCCGAACGTCGTATCGCTCGAGGTGCGCAAGCCGAACGTCGAGGGCGTCGGCCGGGTCACCGCGTCCGATCTTGTGCGCTGGTCGCTGCGCATGTCACCGGATCGGGTCATCGTCGGCGAGGTCCGGGGGGACGAGGTGGTGCCCATGCTCAACGCGATGGGCGAGGGCAAGGACGGCTCGATGTGCACCGTGCACGCCAACGCGTCCTCACACGCCTTCGACAAGCTCTGGACGTACGCAGCTCAGTCTCCGGAGCGGCTCTCCGCTGAAGCCACATCGCAGCTCATCGCGTCCACGGTGCACATCGTCGTGCACGTGGTGAGGGTCGGTGAGTTGCGAGCCGTGAGCTCCGTGCGCGAGGTCGTCGGCGCCAATGAACGTCAGGTGATCTCGAACGAGATCTACAAGCCTGGTCCGGGCCGCATCGCGACACCCAGCGGTGTTCCCCTGCAAGAGCGAACGCTGCAGGATCTTGTCGACATTGGCTTCGATCCCGCTGTGCTCGAAGGCCGCGCGCTGCGGAGCGCCTGGGCATGATCGCCATAGCCGCCGTGCTCGGCGCCGGCATCGGCTTGGGCGTCGCGTTGATCGTGGCTGGGCTACGCGGACGAGCTTCAAACGGGCCGCTCTCGGCTTGGCGACGTATTCGTCTCGTACCGCGACGTCTTGCCATTGGAGTCGCATGCGGCCTCATCGTTGGTATCGCCACCGGTTGGCCTGTGGCGGCGCTCTTCGCACTGGCGCTCGGCCTCGTGCTCCCCGATGGCATCCGCCGGCATCGAGTTCAGGGTCGCGCCGCGTCGCGGATCGAAGCCGTTGCCGCATGGGCCGAGATGCTCCGCGACGCGATGGCCGGGGCTGCGGGCCTGGAGAGCGCGCTGGTTGCCACGGCGCCCGCGGCTCCGCTTGCGATCCGAAGCGACGTGCGGGAGCTGGCTGCCAGCCTGACCGGCGAGCGCATCGGAACGGCGCTCCGGAACTTCGCCGACCGGGTCGCGGACCCAACGTGTGACCTGGTCGTGGCTGCGTTGCTGATGGCCGCGGAGCACCAGGGCCGGCAGCTCGGAGAGCTACTCGGTGCGCTGGCGGCCTCGGCGCGGGAAGACGCAGCGATGCGCCTGAGAGTCGAGGCCGGCCGCGCGCAAATTCGCGGCGACCTCCAGATCATCCTCGTCACCGTCTTCGGCTTCGTCGCGATGCTCCTGCTCGTCGATCGGGCGTACTACACACCGTACGACTCGCCTCTTGGACAGCTGGTGCTCGCGGCGATCGCCGGGATCTTCGCGGGTGCGCTCGCGTTGCTGCTTCGACTGGCGCGCCTTTCCGTCCCGCACCGTCTCCTCGTCACCCGCTCCGAGGAGACACCGTGACGATGGCGATCGCTCTCGGCGCCGGCATCGGAGCTGGGCTTTGCATGATCGCTCGCGGGTTCTGGCCGCCACGCCTATCGCTGGCCGACGCTCTCGCGGCGCCTCGTCGTGGGAATCGCCCAGCCGCTCCTCTGCACGCCACCAGCGGCAATGAAGGGCTGCTGAGCCGCGTCGGCCGACCTATCGCGCGAGCCTGGCCGCGTGACACTCCTCGCCAACTTTCAGACCCCGTGCGCAACGACCTGGCGGTGCTGGAGCGCTCGCCGGAACAGCACCTTGCGGAGAAGCTCGCCAGCGCTCTCGTCGGGCTGCTGCTGGTACCGTGCGTCGTTGCGTTGCTCGGGCTCGGTGGGGTCGATCTCCCCCTGTTGCTCGCGCCCGGGCCGGCGATACTGCTGGCTCTCGCCGGATTCTTCGTTCCCGACCTCGCGCTGCATAGCGAGGCGGCACACCGCAGGCGCGACCTCCGGCGCGCGCTGAGCGCCTTCATCGATCTGACCGTCGTTGCGCTCGCCGGCGGCAGCGGCGTCGAAGGAGCGCTGCAGAGCGCTGCCCTGATTGGTGACGGACCGGCGTTTCGATCCATCCGTCATGCGCTGGACGGAGCGCGTCTCACACGCGAGGCGCCGTGGACTGCGCTGGAGCGACTCGGTCGCGAGATGGGAGTTCCTGAGCTCGAAGAGGCCGCGGCGAGCGTGGGTCTGTCCGGGACAGAAGGTGCTCGCGTCCGTCAATCGCTGGCGGCGAGGGCGTCGTCGCTGCGGAGCCACCGGCGCGCCGACGCGGAAGCCGAGGCGCATATGGCGACCCAGCGAATGACCGTGACGATGGTCTTGTTGCTGATCGGATTTCTGGCGTTCGTTCTGTTCCCCGCGTATGTGCGCGTCTTTACGTCTCTGTAGTTCAGGAGGTTGATGACATGGTCGAGCTCGACGGTTTGGGAACCCTCATCGGCGAGGCCTTGCGACGCCTACGAGCGCTCAGTGAGGACCAGCGCGGCTATTCCACCGAAGCGGTGGTGGTGACCGCACTGCTGGTCGCGCTCGCCATCCTCGCCGTTGGGATCATCACCGCCAAGGTGATCGCCACCGCCAATGCGATCCAGACCGGCTGAATCGTCATGCGCTCCGCAAGACGGAGGTGGCGGCAAGCGGGAGCGGTGACCGCGGAGCTTGTCGTCGCCACGCCGCTGCTTCTGCTCCTCATCTCCCTCATCGTGCAGTACGCGCTGTTCGAGCACGCCGAGCACGTCGCGCAGTCGGCGGCGGAGGAGGCCGTGACCGTCACTCGTCTTCAGGGAGGCACCATCGCCTCCGGCCGTCAGCAAGGGGAGGCGGTCCTCAACACGCTCGACAACGGGCTGCTCGTCAATCCCGTCATCACCATCACGCGGACCGGCACCGAGGCGCGGGTAGAGGTCAGCGGGTATGCCGACCAGCTCGTTCCGTTCCTTCACCTCTCCATCGACACGGTGGCGGTGGCGCCAGTCGAACCACCGAGCGGTGGCCCGTGAGAGCCCGCCAGCACGGTGGCGCCGCAACCGAACTCGTACTTGCAACGCCGCTGATCGTCGTGCTTCTGCTGTTCGTCGTCTTCCTGGGACGGATCACGGAGACCAGCGCTGAGCTCGAAGGGGCCGCTCACTCGGCCGCGCGCGCCGCCTCGATGGCGCGCGATCCCCAGTCAGCCGTGCTGGCAGCGCAACAGATGGCCAGCGCTGCTTTGAGTGGACAGCAGGTTTTGTGCAGTCCGCTCGCGGTCGCGGTCGATACCTCGCAGTTCGCGCCTGGCGGTGAGGTCGGGGTGACGATCACATGCACGGTCAGCCTCGCCGACCTCGGGCCATTGCACGTCCCGAACTCGGAGACGCTCTCGACGCACTTCACCGAGCCCATCGATCGCTACGAGGGGTTGGGATGATCCGCGAGCGACGGGGAAGAGTCCGGCGCCGTGGCGAGCGCGGTCAGGTCATCGCTTTCCTTGTTGCGATGACGGCGGGGTTCATCGCGATCGCCGGCCTCGTTGACGACGGAGGTCGAGCGCTGTCGGGGCGCGTGCGTGCTCTCGACGAGGCCCAGGCAGCGGCAAGGGTGGGCGCGCAGCAGATCAACCTCACGCTGCTACGCGAAGACGGGTCGGTTGAACTCGACGCTTCCGCGGCGGTCCAGGCGGCAGACCAGTACCTCGCGACCGTCGGCGACGCCGGCGCTGTGACGGTATCGGGGAACTCGATCCACGTCACGGTCACCATCAGCGTGCCCACGCAGATCCTCGGAGCGTTCGGGGTCACGAACCTCACGGTCTCAGCCGAGGGCGAAGCTGCGGCTGAGCAGGGAACCGGAGCCTGACAGTGATGGACCGGCGAGCGGCGACTGTGCGACGGGGACTCGGCGCAGCGCTTGTCCTCGGTTGCGTCGCCATCGGCGTACCCGTCGTCCTTGTGGCGATGGGCGGCGTGCCGGTGCCGCGTGGCCTCCCGAGCTGGTCGCAGGTCGTCGCCGCGCTCACACAGAACGGTATCCCAGACGCGGTGCTGCTCCAGGCGGTGGCGGTGATCTGCTGGTTGCTCTGGCTCGATCTGGCCGTGGCTGTGTGCGCCGAAGCTATCGCCGTCGTGCGCGGCAGACCTGTACGACTACCGGGCTTTGTGAGCCCCCTGCAACCGGTCGCGGCCCAGCTCATCGCCGCCACGTTGCTCGCGATCACTGCGCTCTCCATCCGTCCGACAGCTACGCCGGCGCCCGGCCTCCGGGCGGCCATTGCCATGGCGACCGTGAGCGGCGAGNNGAGCCACACCTGGCCGCCGTCGCTTCCTCGCCGCCGGCATCCATGTCTGCGTCGGCAGGTGGCGACAGCGACTACGTGGTCCGGCGCGGCGACACGCTCTGGGCCATCGCGCAGCGGAAGCTCGGTGACGCGCTCCGCTGGCCCCAGATCTTCGATCTCAACCGCGGTCGCATGCAGCCGGATCGGCGGGCGCTCAGCAATCCACACTGGATCTACCCGGGTTGGGTATTTGACCTCCCGGATGGCCCGGCCCAGCGACCCGGCGCGGCTGGAACGTCGCCGAACGGGAGCATCGGCTCCAGTCCGCCTTCTGCCGCACCCGGCATCTCGCCAGCGCCAGCCATATCTCCGACCGCGGCGCCGACACCGCCCCCTCCGCCCGCCAGTCCGAGGCCGGAGGTCCCGCGACGGACACCACCAGCTGTACGGCCGCCTCAGGCTTCTACGCAGACGCCCGCCACGGTCGCGCTTCCGACGGGGGATGTCGTCGGCCTCGGGCTGGCTGTCGCGATCGCGGCGGCGGTCGGTGTGGCGCGCCTTCGGGGGCGCAACCGGCCGGGTGAGGACCACTCAGCGCGTCCGGCGTACCTTCGCCTGTTGACACCGGCGGTTCGTCGCCTCTCCGCCGCGCGCTGGAGGACGGTCGAGCCAGACGGCGGCGACGAGGTTGCCAGCGTCCCGCTGATAACGCTGGCCGACCGTCGCAACCAGCCGGGAGTGATCTCGATCGGCGAGGTGGGTGGCCAGGAACTCGCCGTAGAGATCGGGCAGTTGGGCGGCATGGGGTTCGCTGGCGACGGGGCCGCCGGGGTCATCCGCCATCTGATTGTCGCGTTCCTTCAGCACGCGGCTCCGGATCGCGCTGAGGTGACTCTGATTGGAGAGTTTGCTACGCTCGCGCCTTCGGCAATAGAGGTGCCGGCGGTGAAGGCGATCCCTGACTGGGAAACGGCTTTGGGTCACCTCGAGGTTGAGCTTGTCGGACGCACCCGGACGCTCGACGAGCACGAGGTGCCCGACTTCGCTGCGCTCGCGAAGCGGTGTCCTGCCGAGCCACTCTCGGCGTTGCTGGTGGTAGCGACACACGCGCCCGATGTAGCCCTGCGCGAGCGCCTCCGCTCGCTCGCCGCCGCAGTGCGGCGCCTCGGTATCGGGGTTGTGTTCCTTGGACCGTCGCATGTTGGGGACACGGTGACCGTCGCCGCCGATGGTGCGGTACAAAGCGTCACCGGCGGCCAGATGGCTTCAGCCCGAGCCGCGCGGCTTTACACACTCGCGCCATCAGCCGCCGCGGAGCTCCTTGCCTTGATCGCCGCCAGTCGGGGTGCTCCGCTCGTCGTCGCTGCCTTGCCGGAAACGGCACTGCCCGTCACGACGCCGCCTCCCCGCGGGGATAGGATGCCTGCGAACCGACGAGTTCACCTGTCGCTGTTCGCGGACCTTCCCATGATTCGTATCGATGGCGATCCACTCGACGACGTACTTCGAAGAGTGAGACCTGCAGGCGCGCCCCAGAAGGACCGTGAGGGTCTGCGCCGAAAGGGTCGCGAGATTCTTGCGTACCTGGCGCTGCACCCTGGCGGCGCGACGATCGAGACGCTTCTCGCCGCATTGTTCCCTGATGATGATCCTGGCGCCGCTGTCGTCCGGTTGCGGCGCGACATTTCCAACGTTCGTGACGTGTTGCGCCGAGCCACCCAGATGCCCGATGCCAAGTTCATCGCGTTCGGCGCCGAGCGGTACCGACTCAATGCGGACTTGACTGGTGCGGATGTCTGGAGTGTAGAGCAGGGGTTCGAAGAACTTCGCGCTGCTGGCGCCTCACGAGATGATCGTGTTGACGCATTGCGACGCATCCTTGGCGCTTACAACGGACAACTCCTTGAGCATGCTCCGTACGAATGGGTTGACATCGGACTGCGCGAGAACTATGTGCGGCGAGTGGTGGACGCCGCGCAGCAGCTGTCACAAGTGCTCGAGCAATGCGGTGACGTCGATGCTGCCCTCGAAGCGGCCGAGAGGGCGCTCGCAGCTGACCGAGACGCCGAGGAACTCTACCGACGCGTCATGGTGTTGCAGATTGGACTGGGTCGCCCCGATGCTGCCAAACGCACGCTGAGGGAACTGGAAGCGCGTCTATCCGAAATCGACGCCGAGCCGGCCGAGGAAACCGTAAGGCTGCTAGGCAGATAGCGATACGCGTCGCGCTCTCGCCCGTGTGGCGATGCATGGTTGCGCCGGTCGGCGGACGCGGACTTGAGGTGAATGCGGCTGTTCCCGCCGGGGCACGACGGTACAGAACGCGGCAAACGCTTCACCCTCCGAACTTCAGGGATGGACAAGAGCGCCAACCTGCGGTGGTGCCGGCGGCGTCCGGCGGCCGGAACGATCGGGGGCCAGTCGTCGAGGGATGCACTAGAGTCGCCGGGTGGCAGAGGGAAGTTGAAGGAAGATCCGGACGTCCTCACGGCGGAAGAGGCGGCAACCCTCTTGCGGGTTAGCACCAAGACACTGCTTGCACTTGCCCGCGAAGGCGAGCTTCCGGGGGAGAAGGTCGGCCGTGCCTGGCGATTCCTTCGCCCCGAGCTGCTCGGCTACTTGCGAGGGGCCGGACGTTCCGCGTCTCGCGACCGAGCAAGGCCCCAGCTGTGATCGCGATGGAGGCAATCATCGGCAAGGTCGGCCCCGCCGGCATCATCTCGGGAGACCACAGCGGGGGCACCAACACCAGCCACACGATCGTCGTAGGCGCGCTGTCCCTGTTGCTTGGCGCTGTACCAGCTGACAGTCAGGCTGAGACGTATGAGCGCGCGGCCATCGACAACAACGTCCTTGGCAAGCAGACTGACGGCGCTCGTCGGCGCACATTTCGCTACCTAAAAGAGCTTTACGTCCTCCGCCCGAATTCACTCTTGTTTCGCGCCCTTCGAGACTTGTGGCCGAACGATGCTGACGCGCGTCCGCTCCTCGCCGGTTTGTGTGCCCTGGCCCGCGACTCGGTGTTTCGTGCCAGCTTCACTGCGATTCTTCGGGCCTTGCCCGGCGACATGCTGACGGCCACCGACCTCGCACGCGCCGTTGCCGAGCACTTTCCCAGCAGTTACAGCGACAGCACTCTCGCCAAGATCGGGCGCAACACATTCTCTTCGTGGGAGCAGACGGGTCATCTCAGGCATGCGGGACGGACTCGCAAGGTCCGCACCAGAGCAACGTGTCGCCCTTCCGCCGTTGCTTACGCTCTGCTCCTCGGCCATATCGAGGGTGTGCGGGGAGGCGCGTTGTTCGACACGCTTTGGGCGCGGGCACTCGATCAGCCGCACTCGAAGCTGCTCGATCTCGCGGGGGATGCCTCCCAGCTCGGAATGCTGGAATTGCGTCAGGCAGGCGGCGTCGTCGACGTCGGGTTCCGCGAACTTCTGCGCCCATTGCCTCACGCGGCACAGGGGCAGCTCCTTTGAGCTACATCGACGACCTTCTGGTTGCTTACGCCAAATTCGTAGGCATAGCGTGGCCTCAAAACCTCGCACCGCCGCAGCGCGTGTGGATGGCTGTCTACCCTGCGGAGCACGAGCGCCGGCTCCGACTGCACCTACCCGCGTTTCAGGCTGCAACCAACGAGCGCCATCATCCTTGGGCGCTCATCGACATCACGACGACATTCGAGAGATGGATGGCGGACCACGAATACCGAGAGGAGTACTTCGCGAACCCCGAGCTCCTTGAAACGGCGCTCCCGGCGTTCTTCGATCAGCTCGTCACTGACGTTCGGGCTCAGCTCAGCGACCATGATGCGCCCGACGGCGTGGTCGCATTGCTCGGAGGCGGCGCGCTGTTTGGGCTAGGCGGCGCCGTAAAGGTCTCGGCTCTGATTAATGCAGTCAGCGACGCGGTCGCAGGGAGGCTGCTCGTTTTCTTTCCTGGCGAGCACGAAGGGAGCAACTACCGCCTGCTGGATGCCCGAGACGGTTGGAACTATCAGGCGGTTCCGATTACGCCAAATAGGAGCAGTCGATGACGCTGACAAACCGAGAGGTTTTCTACCACGACCCGACCGAAACGAAAATCCCAAACGACGGCGTCACCCAGGTCGTGCGGCCCGAGACCGAACAGCAGTGGGACGTGCTGCGGTGGGAGCTCCGCAGCTTCGTGTGCGAGGGCCAGTACGCACAAGGTCTGGCGAAGATCCTTGACAGCTTTCTCTCGAACCTCACTCAGGATCAGCAGCCGGCTGCGTGGGTCAGCGGCTTTTACGGCAGCGGCAAGTCACACCTCGTCCGCGTTCTCGAATATTTGTGGTGCGACGTCGCGTTGCCCGGAGGCGACCGAGCCCGCACGCTCGCGACCCTACCCGACGAGGTACGTGACCATCTCACTGAGCTCTCAACCGCGGGTAAACGCTTCGGTGGCCTATGGTCCGCCGCAGGCACTCTGGCATCTGGCAAGAGCGACGCCGTGCGTCTGGCTTTCCTGTCGATCTTGTTCGAAAGCGCGGGACTCCCCGGGGAGTACTCGCGCGCCAGATTTACGATCTGGGCTCAGAAGAACGGCTACCTCGAGACCGTTCGTGCCGCCGTCGCCGCCAACGGCCGCACGCTCGGCAAGGAGATCCACGATCTCTACGTGTCACCGGTGATCGCCAAAGCGCTACTCGAAGCCGACCCAACCCTCGGGACCTCCATCAAGGATGTGCGCGATCTGCTCAGGACGCAGTTCCCGCCCACGACGAGGGACGTCACCGACCAGGAGCTGTTCGACGTTATGGACGACGTCCTATCCGTGCAGTCGACGACGCCAGGTAGGCTGCCGCTAACTCTTATCGTCCTCGACGAGATGCAGCAGTATCTCGGTGACGACAATGAGAAAGCGCTCATCGTCCAGAACATCGTCCAAGGCTGCTCGGCGCGGTTCGCGAGCCGGGTAATGTTTATAGCTACTGGTCAGAGCGCGCTGACCGCGACGCCGACCCTACAGAAGCTGATTGACCGATTCCCGCTCCCGATTGAACTGTCAGACAACGACGTGGAGACGGTCGTCCGCGAGGTCGTGCTCCGTAAGAAGCCTGAGTACGTGCCCCTGCTCGGGACGACCATCGACGCGGCTGTAGGCGAGGTTGACCGACAACTAGGCGGAACGCGATACGCATCTAGAGCGGAGGAGAAGCCGAAACTGGTCCCGGACTATCCGGTGCTGCCTAACCGGTGGCGGCTGTGGTCGGAGATGCTTCGCGCAGTGGACCGCGCCGGCAAGTCAGGCCTTGTACGCTCGCAGCTCGGTCTTATCCACGGCGGTGTTCGCTCCTGCGCGACTCGACCCGTTGGCAATGTCATCGGCGCTGACTACCTCTTTTTCGATGATAAGGCGCACGTCGACATGCTGATGAGCGGTGTCCTGCTCCGTGAGGTGGACGCTTTCATCCAAGGCATGGTCAGCGAGGGGGGTGACGCCGCGACGAAAGGTCGGCTCTGTGCGCTGATTTTCCTCATTTCGCAGATGTCCCAGCCGGTGATCGGAGGCGAAAGCGGGCTTCGGGCAACGGCGCCCTTCCTAGCCGATCTGTTGGTCGAGGACCTCGCTGGCGACGGTGCGCGGCTCCGCAAGAGGATCCCGGACCTCCTAGAGGCTCTCGTCGCGGAAGGCCGAATTGTGCGCGTGGACGACGAGTATCGCCTCCTCACTCAGGAGGACGCGGAGTGGGAGAAGGATTATCGGGGCAGGCTCGCCGCCGTTCGTGACGACGCAGAGCGCATAAGCCAACTCCGCGGCGAGCGGCTCATCGCTGCCGTCGACGCTGCGCTCGGCAATCTCAAGTTCACCCAGGGCGCGAGTAAGACGCCTCGCAGGATTGACGTTCACTGGGGCCAGGAGGAGCCGTTGGCTAGCGAGGGCGACATTCCGATCTGGATCCGCGATGAGTGGTCCGTCAACGAGTCAGCCGTGAAGAGAGTGGCGGCGGAAGCCGGCGACGAGAGCCCGACCGTGTTCGTCCTGCTTCCGAAGCGCGAGAGCGACCAAGTCAAGGAGACCCTGGCGAGCCTCGTTGCTGCGGAGGACACGCTGCGCCGGCCGCAACCACAGACGGATGAGGGGAGGTCCGCCCAGCGGGCCATGCGCACACGCCTCACCACTGACGATGAGCGGCTGAATACGCTATTCGGCGACATCGTTGCGGGCGCTAGGGTCTACCAAGGTGGCGGCAATGAACTGACGACCTCGACAACGCGCGACGCTGTCGAAATGGCCGCCAACCGCTCGCTCATTCGCTTGTTCCCGAAGTTCGCTCTAGGCGACAACGCCAACTGGGGCAAGGTCGTCATCAAGGCCCGCGAGGGCTCGCCTGATGCACTCGAGGCCGTCGGCCATCACGGTGAACCAGCCACAAATGCCGTCTGTAAGGAGGTCCTTGCCGCAATAAGTCCCGGGGGCATAAAGGGAGCGGAGCTCCAGAAACGCTTCGCAGCGCCGCCTTTCGGATGGCCAAAAGACGCGCTGAGCGGTGCCATCCTGACCCTGCTCGCAGCCGGGAATATTCGCGCTGCACAGGACGGCAGAGAGCTGACCGGCCCCAAGGAGCTGCCGCAAACGCAGATTGGGAAAGTCACGCTCTACCGAGACGAAACTCCGCCGAACATGGAGCAGCGCCTAAAGGTGCGGGGCCTCCTGACCTCCGCCGCTATCGCGTATGAGCCAGGCCAGGAGGGAGCGCAAATCTCGGCGCTACTGCAGCATCTCAAAGGCCTTGCCGCTCGTGCGGGTGGTGTGCCGCCCCTGCCCGACCCGCCAAACACTGATCACCTCGACGCCCTCCTCGCACTTGGTGGAAACCAGCGGTTCCGTGACGTGGCGGAGGATCGCGACCGCCTCAGTGACGAACTCGACCGCTGGAGAGTTGCAGGCCAGCAACGCGAGAAGCGCGAGAGCGAATGGCACGACGTGCAGCGCCTGCTTCGCCATGCGGATGGATTGCCCGTAGCCACGAAAGTATCTCCCGCCGTCGCCGCCATACGCGACGGGCGCCAGCTCCTCAACGACCCCGACCCGATTGCGCCCGTTCTCGCAGACCTAGTGGCGGCGCTCCGAGATGAGATCACACAGCGTGCCGACCAACTCGCTGCAGCGCAGCACGAGGCCGTCGCCGAACTGGAAGCTTGGGACGATTGGAACAAGCTCAACCCGGCTGACCGTGAAGACATAGTCGCCAATGCGAAGCTTCTCGCCGACGCCGCGCCCGACGTGAGCACCGAAACCAAGCTGCTCGAAGTGCTCGACGCAGTGCCGCTCAGCGCCTGGATCGACCGTCTGAGTCTCGTCCCGAGCCGCCGCGACCAAGCACGCCAGCGCGCCGCCAAGGGGCTCGAACCCGAGAGCATCGCCGTCACCGCACCGTCTGCCACGATCAAGGACGAGGCGGACCTCGACGAGTACGTGACTGTGGTGCGCTCGCGTATACAGCCCCACCTCGACGCTCACAAGACCGTGATCATCTGAAGCTCGACGTGCGCGCTCTGTCCTCGCCGCTCCGAAAGCAGCTCGAGACTGCAGTGTTGGCCGCGCGGCGGGCCGCGGAGAGCGCGTCGCGGGCCGCAATCGAAGGGCTCGGTGTGTTTGCTGACCGCCGACCCGAACACCTCGATGCGCAACAGGCATCGCTCCGAAATGGGCTCCGGGCAAAGTGGCGGCAGGTTGGTGACGACCGGGCCCTCCTCGTCGCGGAGTGTGCCTACGAGCAGTGGCACCGCCTGCTGTTCGCACGCTTCCTCGCCGAGAACCGCCTGCTGCTGCATCCGCAGTACCGGGCGCCAGTCACCCTAGCCGATTGCGATGAATTGGCCGCCGACCTCGGCGAACCTGACGCCTGGGCGGTCGCCGCCCGGTTCGCAGCGGAGATCCTCCCCGGGATCTTCCGCCTCGACGACCCTTGCGTGCGGTTGCGGTTCGCCCCCGAAGGCCGCCAAGCCCTTGAGCAGATCCTCGAGGCCCTGCCAGCAGAGACCTTTGCGGCCGACGACGCGCTGGGCTGGGTTTACCAGTTTTGGCAGAAGGACAAGAAGGACGAGGTCAATGCGTCTGAGCGCAAGATCGGAGGTGCCGACCTGGGACCGGTCACCCAGCTCTTCACCGAGAACTACATGGTGCGGTTCCTGTTGGAGAACTCGCTCGGAGCGTGGTGGGCCGCCCGGCATTCGGACAGCCCGCTCGTGAAAGGCTTCGACTACCTGCGCTTGGACGACGACGGCCATCCTGCTGCTGGCACGTTCGATGACTGGCCTGGACGTGTTGCCGAGGTCACGGTCATGGACCCCTGCTGCGGCTCCGGCCACTTCCTCGTTGAGGCATTCTCAATGCTATGGAAGATGCGGGCCGAAGAGGAAGGGCTGAATCCAATCGCGGCGCAGGACCTGGTCTTGCTAGACAACCTCTTCGGCCTCGAGCTCGACCCTCGCTGCGTCCAGATTGCCATGTTCAACCTCGCGCTCCAAGCATGGAAGGCCGGTGGAGCGTGGCGGCAGCTACCCGTGCCGCGCATCGCGTGCTCTGGGATCCCGGTGAAGGCACCTGTGGAGGAATGGCAGGCGCTTGCTTCCGGCGATGAGCGCCTCGAGAACGCGCTCGTTCGACTTCATACTTTGTTCCGCGATGCCGACACCCTCGGGAGCCTCATCGATCCGCATAAGAGCGCGGGGGAGGGTGACTCGATGCAACCTCTGCTGTCATTGTTCTATGCGGATTGGAGGAATCTCGCCCCCGCCTTGGACGTGGCCACCGTTAGCGAGGCGACCGGAATGGCGCTTCAAGTGTTTGGTAGAGCGGCGGACAACGCCGGGCACGCTGCCAGTCTTCTGTCCCGCGAGTACACGCTGGTGGCGACTAACGTCCCCTACCTCGCGCGTGGGGCGCAGTCAGAGGCGCTTCGCTCATACGGCAACGACACCTGCCCTGCCGCGTCTGGGGATCTCGCGACGATGTTCTTGGCGAGGATCCAGCGACTGGTTCAGCCGGGCGGGGCAGCAGCTACGGTATCGCCTCAGGGCTGGTTGACCCTAAAGAGTTACGAAGCCTTCCGGCGAGACCTACTTGGGTCGAGCTCTATCGCGCTAATGGCTTGGCTGGGAACCGGAGCATTCCGAGCTATCAGCGGGGCTGTCGTAAATGTACATCTATCGGTCGTCCTCAATCGACGCCCGGTCGCTGACACCAGCTTCGGTGGCCTAGATGTAGCGAAAGAGTCGACGGCGGCTATGAAAGCCACAGCACTCAGGGGAAACCCGCTTCTCTTGCTCCAGCAGTTGGGCATCGTCGGATCGAAGGCCGCGAACCCTGACGCTCGAATAACTCCCGCGAAGATAGGCACAGCTAATCTCCTCTCAGATGCTGTTTTACTTCGACAAGGATTAGCGACGGGGGACCTCGTCCGATTCGTTCGCATGTTCTGGGAACTCGCAAGCTTCGATTTCAGGTGGGTGCCGTTCCAAGGCTCAGTGAGCCAGCCTGCGCCATACGGCGGCTGCTCCCGTGCGCTGCTATGGGAGGATGGTCGTGGATCTCTTCATCAGTTCAATGAGGCCTACAAGAGCGTAAGAAAGAACACGCATCTACGTGGGTCCGACGCAGTGGGGCGCCATGGAGTACTTGTCTCCCAGATGTCTCTCGCTGCAAGCCTATACACCGGCCAGCGCTTTGACGACACGACAACGGTTATGATCCCAAGGGTACCGGACTCGCTGCCTGCGCTTTATGCGCTTTTATCGTCGCCAGAATACAGCTACTCTGTGCGTCGAATAGATTCGAGCTTGAAAGTGCCAGCCGCCACCCTGGCGAAAGTGCCATTCGACATCGAGCACTGGCGCGCGGTTGCCGAGCAAGCAGGGCCGCTACCGGAGCCGTGGTCCGACGATGCGACGCAGTGGTTGTTCGAGGGTCGACCCGAAGTGTCGAAGGCACCATTGCAGGTTGCGGTGGGTCGACTGCTTGGCTACCGGTGGCCGAAACAGGCTGAGTTGGATGATCTCCATGCCCTCGCCGACTCCGACGGAATCGTTTGCCTGCCGTCGGTGGCGGGTGAGGCGCCGGCATCGGACCGAGTGCAGGAAGTTTTGGTCGCGGCCTTCGGGCAGATGTGGTCGCCGGCGAAGCCAAGGGAACTGCTCGAACAGGCAGGGAGCACGAAGAAGAACCTCTCCGATTGGTTGCGCGACGAGTTCTTCAAGCAGCACTGCGCGCTGTTTGCGAACCGGCCATTCATCTGGCACATCTGGGACGGGCAACGCGACGGGTTCTCAGCGTTGGTGAATTACCACCGGCTCGACCGCAAGACGCTGGAGAAACTCACTTACTCATACCTCGGCCAGGACTGGGTGGAGCGTCAGCGGGCGGAGGTTCGCGACGAGGTCACCGGCGCCCAGGCCCGCCTGTCGGCGGCGCTCGGCCTGCAACGAAAGCTGGAGAGGATCCTTGACGGTGAAGCGCCATACGACATTTACGTACGCTGGAAGCAAACGCACGAGCAGCCGATCGGGTGGGAGCCCGACCTGAATGATGGCGTGCGATTGAACGTGCGCCCCTTTTTCGAAGCCGGCGTGCTGCGGGCGCCGTTCAACGTTCATTGGCGCACGGACCGGGGCAAGAACCCCGACGGTTCCGAGCGTGAGAACGACAAGCACTTGAAGCTCGCCGAGAAGCTCGATGTGCGAAGGAGAGCGGGACGCGCATGAGCGACACTGTGCTCGACCGCGTTGTCGCGTGTCTCGGCGCTGCTCTGGGATACGACCAGAATGTTCGGGTAGCGCCGGTAGCGCTGCTGTGGCCCGATGAGGGTGCGCAGTGGAAGCCGGTGATGGAACGGATCGGCGCACGTCTGCCGGTCGTATCGCTCGGCGACTACGATCCGGCCACTCGGTGCGGCCCAGCGTACTGGATCCGCTGCGTTGTGGCCGGGACGGTTGACGTCGGTCTTCCCGGTGGCACGCCGATCGTGTACCTACCCGGCGTCAGTCGCGGCGCATTGCGCGCAGCCGACAACTGTCCCCGGGCGCTCTCGCCCATCGCCGAGCTGCAATATCGAAGCCAGTGGTTCTCACACCCGAACAATCGCGATTGGACCGTCCGTGCGCTGCTCTCCCACCCTGAGCGTGGACTCGGGCTGCGCATTGCTGAGGACATCGAAACGAGCGCTGCTCTCCTCCTCGCGCTCGATCGCCTGCTCGACGAGCGGGTCGAACGTGCTGCGAAGCAGGTTCTCGACACCAACTACCTGCTGGAGTTGGTCAGCCAGGATCCTGTCCGGACCCTACTCCGCTGGCTCGACGATCCAAGTGGGTACCGCGGTCGAACCGACAATGTGCGATGGGCGGCGTTCGTGCAGCAATGCAAGGCTGATTACGGCTTTGACCCGACGGTGGACGGTGAGGTCACTGCAGCTCGCAAGCTCGGTGGCCGCCACGGCCAGTGGGCCAACGCTTGGAAGCGGTTCGCCGACACACCTGAGCGCTACCCGGGCATCGCCCGCCAGCTCCGTAAGGCTCGCCCCAACGAGCTGATTGTTGACAACCTCGACGCCTGGCCGCAGGACAACGAGAGGGCCGAGGATCAACTGCGCAGCCGGCTACGAGACTTCACGGCGCTGACCCCCGATGGAGCCCGCAGCCAAGTCGCCGGTATCGACTACGAGCACGGCTGGCGGCGGGGCACTGTCTGGGCGGAGCTCAAAATGGCGCCACTGGCGTTCGCACTCGAGCAGCTTGTCACGCTGGCGGAGATAACGATGCAGCCGCTGGCAGCAAGCGACCTGGATTCGCTCGTCGCCGACTATGCCGGCCGCGGTTGGCGCGCTGACGAAGCCGTTCTGCGCGCCCTCGCCGTGGCGACGACGGCCGCTGATCGGGACGCCGTCTCGGCAGCAACCGCGGCAATGTACCGTCGTTGGGTCCACACCGGCGCCGAGGCTTTGCAGAAAGCAATCGGCCCCCTAGCCAACGCACGCACGTATGAGCCAGGCCCACCGGCGTCCACGACGCCCGGTACCGTCACTGTGTTCGTCGACGGGTTGCGTCTCGACATCGCCCACCGCTTGCGTGTACGGCTCGCTGGCGCTGGGCTTGGCGTCGCCGTCACGCCGAGCCTTGCAGCCCTGCCGACCGTCACCAGTACTTCCAAGCCCACGCTCATCCCTGCGGCGGCGGGCGCTCTGAGAGCGGGCTCTGACCTCGATGCCGCAAACGCAGTTACCGGCACCAGGGCATCGATCCAGGTGCTACGCGGCCTTATGGCGGAGAACGGCGTGCAGACGCTCATGCCGACGGAGATAGGCGACACATCGGGAACGGCTTGGACGGAGGCTGGCGAGATCGACCGCAACGGGCACGAGGTGGGCATTCGGCTGGTAGATCACCTAGCCTGGACCTTTCAGTAA
>PKWB01000026.1 GCA_003131685.1 Candidatus Dormiibacterota bacterium | reverse complement strand
CTGAAAGATCCGGGCTAGACGACGAGGTGGGCCAGATAGCGGGACGCATCCGAGAGCTGCTCGAAGCCGGGTGGCAACAAGTTGATGTGGTCACAGATCATGGCTGGGCACTGCTGCCCGGGGGCATGGAGAAGGTGGAACTCCCGCCGGCGACCACGGAGTACAAGAAGGGCCGCTGCGCCCGGCTTAAGGACGGCGCCGTGGTCGACGTCCCGACGGTGCCCTGGTTCTGGGACCCTGACGTTCGTATCGCGATCGCCCCCGGCGTATCGTGCTTCGAGGCCAACAAGGAATACGAGCACGGCGGCGTGAGCCCGCAGGAGTGCATCGTCCCCCGCATCAGCGTCACTGCCGGCGCCACGGCGCACGGCCGCCCGGAGTTCACAAAGGTGAGGTGGCTCGGGCTGCAGTGTCGTGTCGAGTTCAGTGACGTGACCGATAAGGTCCTCGTCGACCTCCGCGGAAAGCCCGCAGAACCGAAGTCGAGTATCGCTGAGAAGGTCAAAGAGACGTCGAGTGCCGGCAAGGTGTCGCTCGTCGTGGTCGACGAAGAACACGAGGGTGAACGCGTCCACCTTGTACTCGTTGCACCCGACGGGCGCATTCTCGCCCAGCGCGAGGTCGTGGTTGGGTTGAATACGTAATGGCCCTCGACGAGCTTGACCAGCTAGCCGCTGACGTCTTCGAGGGTTACCTCGTGCGCAAGGACCTCGCTCAGCAGTTCCGAAGCCAGTACCCCGTTCCGACCTACGTCGGCGAGTTCCTTCTCGGTCGCTACTGCGCCACGACCGACGCTAACGAGATCGCCGAAGGGCTCGCAGTCGTTGAGCGGTCGATGAAGGAACGGACCGTACGGGCCGGCGAGGAGGAGCTGTTCAAGTCACGCGCTCGCGAGAAGGGCAGGGTCAAAATCATCGACCTGCTGCGGGCACGACTCGACGCGAAGGCCGATGCCTACAAAGCCGAGCTTCCGAGCCTTCAGCTGAGCGACATCCACATCTCCGACGAGCTGGTCAACGAGCACGACCGGATGCTGACCGGCGGCTTCTACGCCGAGGTGACACTCGAGTACGTCGCCGCACTCGCCCGCGAAGCTGGCAGCCAGCCGTTCGTGGTCGAATCGGTGCGCCCGATCCAGATGTCGACGCGCGATGCGCTCGATACATTTGTAAGGGGCCGCGTCCGGTTCACGCTCGATCAGTGGCGCGATCTCTTGCTACGAAGCGTGGGTTTCGAGCCTGGACGCTTCTCGCGGCGGGAGCAGGACATCCTCATCGCACGCATGGTCCCCTTCGTGGTAACGAACTACAACGCGGTCGAGCTCGGCCCCCGGGGCACAGGCAAGTCGCATCTGTTCCAGCAAGTGTCGCCGTATGCCCACCTCGTCTCAGGAGGTAAGGCAACCATCGCCAACATGTTCGTGAACAACGCGACCGGCCGGCGAGGGCTTGTTGCGCAGTACGACGTTGTCTGTTTTGATGAGATCTCCGGCGTCTCGTTTGATACCAAGGAGGGCGTGAATATTCTCAAAGGCTATATGGAGTCGGGCGAGTTCAGTCGAGGAAAGGAGAGCATCCGCGCCGACGGCGGCGTTGTCATGGTCGGCAACTTCGACGTGGACGTCGCCGAGGAGCTCCGCCGAGGGCACCTCTTCGGGCCGATGCCAAAGGAGATGCGCGACGACACCGCCTTCCACGACCGAATTCATGCCTATCTACCAGGCTGGGATGTGCCGAAACTCGATCCCTCATACTTCAGCGACCACTTTGGATTTGTCAGCGACTTTCTCGCCGAATGCTGGAGCCAGCTCCGGCGAGCGTCGCGACTCGAAGTTACACAGGGTCGGTTGCAATGGGGCAGCCAATTGAGCGGGCGCGACCGCAAGGCCGCGAACAACACGGTCAACGGCCTGCTCAAGTTGCTGTGGCCGAATCCTGAAATGGAGGTGCCTGACGACGCCTTGTCCTGGGCGGCAGAGCTGGCCCTCGAGCTTCGCCGTCGCGTGAAGGAGCAGCAAGCGTCGATCGGCATTGCTGAGTTCGGGACGGTCGACCTGAGCTACGGCATCGGGGATCTACCCGAGCGGGTTGTGTACTGCGACGAGTCCGTCCAGCATCGCATGAGAGCCGATGGCGACGGCTTGCCGGCAGGGCACCGACCGCAATTCAGCGAAATGTTGCCCGAGCCGGATCCAGCCGAGGTGAGTTCACCATCACGTAGGAAGGCGACTGAGTATTCGATCGGTGAGATCATCGATGGCAGGTTCGAGATTCTTGACATGCTGGGACAAGGTGGATTCTCCACCGTCTATCGAGTCCGTGACGACGTCGAGGGTGAGGAGCGCGCTCTCAAGCTCTTCGAGAACGCTGCTGGCTACGAAGCCGTGCGCCGCGAGATCGCCGCGCTTCGACGAGTGCACCATCCCAATGTCGTGCAGGTCTACTGGGCCGGCAAGACGAATGCGGGCGATTGGTATCTCATCACGGAGTACATCGAGGGCGAGTCGCTCGCGGACTACGTGGATGGCAAATGCCACCTGAGTGATCGGAAAGCCGTCGATGTCGCTTTGGATATCCTCGACGCGTTGGTTGCGATCCATCCGGACACAGCCAGGCTAGAGCAGCTTTCGGCAAAGAAGGAGCAGGGCAACCTCTCAGAGGCTGAATATGACGAGTGGATGAACATTCGTGAGAATGGCCTTGTTCATCGCGATATCAAGCCTCGCAACGTTATCCTCACCCGAAACGGTGCGAAGCTGCTCGACTTCAACATCTCCTCGCGTGTTGGTGACCCTGTCCACACGCAGTCCGGCACTCCGCCCTACCAGGCTCCTGATGCCGACCTCACGCGGTGGGACGTTTCGACAGACCTCTTCGCTGTTGGGGTCGTGTTGTACGAACTTCTCTGCAAGGGCCATCACCCGTATCCCGGCTCGAAGCCAATGGTTGGCGAGTCTGTAATCGACCCGCGCACTATTCGGTCCGATCTGCCGCCGCCGCTTGCCGCCTTCCTCGTGAAGGCGTGCGCTTCGGACCGCGGCGAGCGATTCGACACTGCCCAGAGAATGCATGAGGCGCTCGTGATGGCCCAGGCCGAGAGCGCTGATTAGGCATGGATGAAGTGTCGGCGTTGGAACATGACGAATTGCAAGGGGTATCGGAGATATCGATCGACCTTGCTGCGACGTAGGTGGTTTCGATGCAGACCTGGGCTCCAGGCGGGCGAAGGAGCAGCGCCCTCAGGCGCGCTTGGTCCCGGCGACAGCCGCCAGCACCTCATCGACGGCCGCCTCAAGGTCCACTATTGCTCGCGTCTCGCCGACACCAGCGAATACGAACTCCACGCGCAACGCTCGCCTACCCATCACCTTCTGGAGAAGCATCGCGTAAACAGCCCCCTGTAGTCGATACTTTTCCATTCGTGTGGCGATGCCGGCACGACTGACCGAGTCGGTCTTATAGTCGACGATGACGACACTGCCGTCGCGTTCCTCGTAGAGGAGGTCGATGAATCCCTCGAACACGGTGCCATCGACGGACGCCCCGACCGGCACCTCGCGCCAGTGGCGCAGCGTCGCGGCGCGTCGGACTGTCTCGGAGTTGAGGGCCGCGCGCGCGAGTGACGCAATGTCGGCCGAACGCTCAGGGATGCCCTCGGCGGCTGCCTGAGCGCGAGACAGTGCGTCGAGGTTGTCGCCTGTCGCGAGGTCTGTCACCTGAAGCACGGCATGCACCGCTCTCCCAAGCGATGTGGCGGCCCTGCCTCGACGCGACGTGGCCACATCATCGCCCCGCTCCGGCGAGAGGCCTGACTCATCGTCGGCATGGGCAAGCCCGGTAGCGGTCTGCAAGCGGATCGATGAGAGCGCCACCAGCACCTCCTGCCGGCGGCGGATCCATTCCTCTTCTGACAGGCGGTGCTGCTCGGGCGTCACGAGGTCGACTTCTGCTGCCACACGCTGCACGGTGGCCGGCTGCCAGTGAACGTCGACGACATCTACCTCCGGTCTCCCGCGCAACCGTGCGTCGAGGGCGGCCGCGTCCGTCGCCTCGCCCTTTGCTGCCCGGAACAGCCCCACAACAAGATGGTCTCGTGCGCGGGTCAGAGCGACGTAGAGCATGCGCACACGCTCCGCCTCCTGCATCATCTTCTCGCGATCGTTCAGCATCTTCCAGTCGGCGGTCTCGAAGCTGCTGCTTAGACGCAGCTCGACCGCCCTGGTGACTCGGTCTGAGACGATCAGCTGCGCTCGATCCCTGGGTTTGCGACCCAGGCCCGTCACTACCACGATGGGGAACTCCAGGCCCTTCGCCGCGTGGATGGTCATGACCCGCACGCACGATTCGTCGCCGGCGTCATCCCTGGCGACCGCGTCATAGACAGGGTCGCTCGCGATGCGCTCGAGGTATTCGACAGCATCGTGGAGTGTAGGCCTGCCGCTTCGAGCCAGTTCGCGCGCTTGGTCAGCGACGAATCGATAGCGCCGCCGAGTCTCGCGAGGCCGCCATTCGTCGAAGGCAGCCGCGCGGAGCAGGCGGCTTGCCAAGATCTCCTCGATCAGATGCGGCACGGAGAACTCCTGGCGTCGCTTGTGGAGGTCCCGCAATACTTCGAGCGCCGCGACCACCCTGACCTCAGAGCCGGCGCCGGGCCGTTCATACGACCAGCGTCCGCCACCCTCCTTCCAGCGCACCAGCTCGACATCGCTGCAGCCGAAGGCGGGCGTGCGCAGTGCGGCGACGAGGGCGACCTGGTCGGTCGGATCGTCGATCGAGCGCAGCATGTTGAGCAGGTCGCGCACCTCCTGGGTGGCGACGATGAGAGATCCGCTCTCCAGCTGATAGCGGATGCGCGACCCCTCCAAGGCGCGCTCCACGTTGCGCAGGTTGGTGCGACTGGGCATCAGGATGCAGATGTCGTCTGGCTGGCACGGTCGCGCACCGGCCGGCGTTCCCTCGCCGATCACCCACCGCTCTTCGAGCATGCGCTGGATGACGGTGGTAATGGCCGCCGCCTCCTGGCGCCACATCTCCGCAGCGCTGTCCTCCACAGCATCACCGAAGACGTGCACGCCGCCCTCAACGTCTGGCGCGTGCGCCACCAAGTCGACGTACGGTGCCTGCACGCCGTGCTGCTTGGCGCTCGCCATGAGCCCGTCCGCACCACCGAACACCACATTGACGGCGTCGATGATGCGTCGCCCCGAGCGGAAGTTCACCGACAGCCGCACCCGCGCCTGCGAGTCGGCACCCACCAGCGCGTCCTCCACGGCGGTGTACAGGGCGATGTCGGCGCGCCGGAAGCGGTAGATCGACTGCTTAGGGTCGCCGACGACGCAGAGCCGGCCGGGCGTGATCGGCAACGACGTCCAGGGCACGTTTTCGTCGTCGACCGCAGCACCGAGCCGAAAGGCGAGCTCCGCCTGGAGCGGGTCGGTGTCCTGGAACTCATCGACGGCGATGAAGTCCCACTGCGCGCGGAGCAGGCCGCGCACGTCGGGGTGATGTCGAATCAGATCCCGAGCTCGCACCAGCAGGTCCTGATAGGTGACCACACCCCGGACGCGGCGCTCATCCGCGTAGTTCAGGACGACGGTCCGCAGTTCCCTCGCGATTGCCGCCAGCACCTGGGAGCGCAGGTCCTGCAGCGCGCTAGACGTTCGGTCGCGCACGTCGACCATCGTGTCCTTGATGGTTTTGCAGGCGTTGACGCCGTCATTGGGACTCCAGTTGCCCTGTTTCCCGCCGTGTGTCGATGGAGCGCTGGCGAGGCTGACCAGCGCCACCGTCGCCTCGTCCTCGGTACGCGCGCTTCTGAGGCGGTCGGCGATGAGGCGCATTCCGTCGATGCGGTGGTACAGCTCGTCGTGGGTGCGACAGCAGGGGAGCAGCGCGATGCAGGCATCGAGATCTTCGGCCAGCCCGCGCGCAGTTGCGGTCACGGCCACCGGGTGGGTGGGCCATGTCGCGTCCGGGAGCAGATCCCAGTTGTCGTTGAGCGCGATGAACAGCTCGAGCAGCTTGTCCGGACGTGCGCCCAATAGCAAGCCGCGGCGCACCGCGTCGCCGCCCGGGGAGGAGGCGTCAAGGGTGTCGAACCATCGCCGGAAGCGCTCCCGGACGTCGATCTCCGCGGCCAGATCAGCGAGGGTCTCGATGTCCGGGGGCAGTCCAGCCTCGAACGGGTGCATCCGCAGCAGGGCCGAGCAGAACGCGTGGATCGTCTCGATCCGAGCACGGTCAACCTCGCCGGCAGCGCCGATCAGACGACCCCGTTCATCGGGATCATCCGCGACGCGCGCCGCCTCCTCCAGGCCTTCGCGGACTCGGACGCGAAGCTCTCCGGCGGCCGCCATGGTGAAGGTGATAGCCACGAGTCGCTCCATGCGCAAGCGGCCCACCGCGACCATGGCGACGATGCGCGCGACCACGGCCGTGGTCTTGCCGGTCCCGGCGCCCGCCTCCACGAAGAGCGTGCGGTCGAAGTCCTGGCGCAGCCGGTCCCGCTCTCCCTGATCGGCCACGAGCGGCTGCGTCATTCGCCTGACTCCGCCGACACGGGGCGCAGCGCGATATACCGCGCCAGAACCGGACTTCCCGACTTCGACGCGGCGACCACGTCGCGGCTCGAGGGGCAGAGGGAGTTGTACGCGCAATAACCGCAGTTGTCGTAGTCGCCGAAGAAGTTGAGGTCTCCCGGAACCTGGGGGAAGCACCCCGCGCGAACGCCTTCGTCGATGCGAGTCACCACCTCGATCAATGCGTCCTGCGCGTGGTCGTCGACGGTGAGCTGTACCCGCTCGAACCCGCCCTTCACGCTGATGTACCAGTAGAACGCGGCGTCATTGGTCGGCACCTTCCCGGTGGCGAGCGCATGGTCACGGACTGCGCGTCCGTAGACGGCGAGCTGAAGTCGGCGTCCAGCGTCGAAAAGATCGTCGACCGTGATGGTCTTGTCCAGGCACCTGCCCGTCTTGTAGTCGAGGACGCGCGAGCGTCCGCCCTCGTCGACGTCGACGCGGTCGATGTATCCGCGCAGCTGAACCCTGCGACCTTCGCCCACGGTGATGGTCACGGCCGGCCACGACGCCGGGTCAAGATCCATGCCGAAGGCTTGCTCGAGGTGTGCGGGTTGCCATCCTCCCTCCGATCGAAGCTCGGCATCCTCTTCGAGCAGCGTCCGCAGGTCGGCGAGAATCGCGGTGCGCTCGTTGGCCCAGACCAGTGGGTGCCCCACGGCTCCACGTACCTCCCACTCGCGGAACGTCTCGAAGGCGATGCGCTCCATGCGCAGAAGGTCGGACGGCGAGTAGTCGTCCCCTGGTGCAGGCTTGCCGCTGGTCACCACTTCGCCAAAGAAGCGCTCCAGGATGCGATGGACCATGGAGCCACGCTCCAGGGCGCTGATCTGCCACCACTTGTCCTCGTCGAGGTCGGCTGTCGCCGGAATCTGGAGCAAGCGGCCGAGGAGAAAGCTGAACGGGCAGGTCGCCCAGGTCTGGATGCCGGTGGCTGAATGCGGCGTGCGCGTGAGGCCGGCGGAGATGAGCGCGACGTCGGCCGCGTCGGCGACGTTGCCGTCGAACTGGGTCAGCGACGACGAGTGACGTGCTCGGGTTGCCTCCAGCACGCGGCCAAGGGGCAGATCGTCGCGCAGCGCGAGCGCGGTGCGGGCGAGGTCGCCACCCGCGTCGTAGGTGCGCATTGCCTCTGCCTCGCGGCGCTCCGCGATGGACAGCGGAGTGCCGTCGACGACTGCGCGTTCGGCGCTGCGGATACGGTGCAGCAGCTCATGATCGACGGCACCCGCACGGACGTCGGAGGCGCGTGGTCTCGATCCGGTGTCACCCATCAGCTCGAGGAGCCATGGCGATGGGTACACTGACCGGCCGTCGACGTCGACGGCGGGTGCGCTCACCATCAGCTCGCCGCCGTCCGCGGCCGCGAGCGCGATGCGCCAGTTGCGACGCTCGGTGGCCTCGTGCGCGGCGCGCCGGCCGAGCAGGTCCGCGCCCAGCAGTGGATCGACGGGCATCGCGGACGGGAAGCTCGACTCGAGCACGCCCAGGACGTGGACCCGGCGCATGTCCATGCCGGCCAGCAGACGATGCGGCCCGATCAGGACCCCGTGACCGAGACGTCCCTCGGGGCGGAAACGCCGACGCAGCGCATCCTCGAGCGTGCGCACGAAGAGGCTGATCGACGCCGCAGGCTCGAACCGCTGGGCGGCGCCCAGACTGCGAATAGCGTCCTCGACCGCCTGAGACGCCTCCAATTCCTCGGGGGACCATGCAGAATCGGGAACAACGAACTCGTCGCGCAAGCGCACCGTCCACGCGATGAGCGCGTCCCACGTCGCCACCTCCGGCGGTTGCGTTGTCTCGTCGATGGCCTGGATCTGCTCGACAATGCGCCGAGCGTCCTCCATGTCGCGCGTGATCGCGGCGCGTCGCGCCTCGACGGCGACATCCTCGGGCTCGGTGTTCTTCAGCAGCTCAAGCGAGCGCGCCCTGGCGTCGGCGAACGCGGTGAGCAGATCGCGCCATTGGCTTGCGCCCTTGACGACGCCGGAGTCCCGTGAGAGCTGGTCCCAGCGTGCCTGGCTGCGCAAAACGCCCTTGCGGTCGGGGAGCGCGGACAGCCAGCTCAGCACCGACGAACGCGAGAATTCCTGCTCGCGCAGTCGCATGACGCCGAGCAGCCCGCGAGCCGCAACCGAATCGAGCAACGGCCGCCCGCCGAGTGCCGAATAGGGGACATCGGCCTCGCGCAGGTTGTCGCGGAGCAGCTGGCCATAGGCTTCCTCGTCCCGGTAGACGATGGCTTGCTGGTAGAGAGGGATCGGGTCCGGCTGCTCTAGCGCCGCGAGCACGGCGCGCACCGCCGAGCGCACCTCCTCCACCGCGTCGGGGGCAATGACAATCGAGATGGACGCGGAAGCCGCCACCGCTGGGATGGCCGTCACCGCGGCCTCGCCGAGCAGTTCGATCGCGCTCGTCGCCGGGTCGACGTCATCCCCTAGATCGGCCAGCGCAACGACCACCGGAATCCTGGTGGCGAGCGCTCGCACTAGGGACGCGTCGGGCGGATCGAGCCCGGCAGGGAGATGGACGATCACGGCACCCAGCTCGCGCCACGCCGCGTCGCCTTCGTCGGAGTCCAGGGCGCTGGTAGCGCCACCGAAAAGGTCGATCTCGTCATACAGCGTGGCCGCGGCGCGGAGTTCTTCGTAGTCGTGCGTCGCATCGAGCGCCGCCCTGGCGGTTGCGGTGGCTCCGCGGCGAAGGCGCTCTCTGTCCACGCTCACGTCGGGCTGGCGCCGCAGCTGGGTGGCCAGTGCAGCGAGGAGGTCGACCAGCCCGCCCTGCTCGGCGGTCGCGGCGAACGGACCCGGTCTGGCGCGCAGCGCGGATCGGATGAGGGCCGCACGGCTGACCGTCGCGAGCGGTTCCCATCCGGTGGCGGCAAGCCGGCTCAGGCCGACGGATTCGGCCAAGCGGGAGAGCACGCTGAACCGAACGTTGGCGTAGGTCTCCTGGGCGAGCCGTCGGCGCAGGTGCAGGCCCGCGTGGTGCGTCGGCGTGGCGACGGTCACGGGCGCGAGTGGATCGCTCGCCTGGAATTCGCGAATGCGGCTGAACAGCCACGCTGTCGCCGTCGGCCCTGGACGGACTCGTACGATCTCGAGTGACACGCCGTTATCCCTTGTCGACCGCAACGCCTCTACGACAGCTCGTTGACGAGCCGCGCGTAGTCCTGCGGCGTGCTGGCGTAGAGCGCGATCTCGAAGTCGAGCGGCGGCTCGTATGCAACCAGGAACGCCTGCTCGAAGAGGATCGCAAGGTCACGCGACACGTACGGCAGGTGCTGGCGCCACGCATTGAGATGGGGTCCGGCGGGTGCAAAGCCGAGCGTCCGCAGCTTGGCGATGGCTTCGTCGGGCAGCGGCTGGTTGCCGCAGTGCGGACAGTCCCACTCGCGACAGCCGACCTGGCGGCCCAATTCGTGACCGGGCTCGCGGTCGATGATCTCGTACTCACAGGGATGGCCCTGCACCTCGATGACGAGGAACGCCCTCGCCGGCGCATTGAGCATGACCTTCGCCGCGGCGTGAAGGAACCACAGCCGGGCCTCGGGATTCATCCGTGGAGCGCGCGGAGCGACGCTCAGCAGCTCCTGCTGGGTGAACGAGAACGGAGCCACCGCGTACCAGGTCCCGTGGGTCTCGCAGCGCACGTTGACAACGCCCGCGACGCGCAGGCCGACGCTTGCCGGAGCACCGCACTCGGGGCATGTCCATGGGGCCACCGAGCCCGGTGCGAAGGTGTGCTCGCCTGTGGGTCGAGGTTCCCACGACGTCAGCCATCCCTGGTGTGCTGCACGGTCCACCGGCGAAGGATGGCAGAGGCCGACGACAGCTGTCTGTCGCCCGCCGGGCGCTACGCGACGGCCACTGGCGTGCCGAGATCGAGCGGTCGGCCCACAGACGGTACCCCTCCAAGCGCATCAACTGGGCGGCCGACTCGGCAAGCTCCTGGCTCAGCGAGCCCGGAAGCCAGGCTACCTGTGGCGCCGGGTCCCGCGCTGCATCGCGGCGACACGCGTCTGTCGTGTGCTGCGTGCAGGCTTCGGGCGTGGCCTTCACCTCGACCGATGCTCGCTCCTACATCCTCAAGGCACGCTGGCAGTTCGCCAGAACCATGCCGCAGTGGCCGCACGAGTACACCGTTCGGAACTGGCACGAGGACTTGGAGGAGGACTTCCTCGCTTTCGTGGAGCTGATCCACCGAGATGGCGTGGTCAAGCCCTGGCCGAGGGACTCTGTGAAGCCCAGGTATCACCACAGCTACCTGGAGATCGACCGCTGGGAGTACTGGACGATGGGCGAACCCGTCGCGGAGACCACCCTGATCAATCGGGCGCGGGTCGAGAGCGGGCCTGACAGTCGAGCGGACCGAGCCAGCCCGGAGGGCTCTCTTCCCGAGGGGTACTCGATGACCAGGACTGTCATTACGCATCCCGATGGCAGCGTGACAACTGTGCAATCGCGCTCGGGTTGTGCGCAGGGCTGCGCCTGGGTCTTCTGGGTCCTGCTCGCAGTATTTGTGGTCGCCTTCCCTGCGGAGAACTTCCCGCTGTGGGGCGCGATCATCGCCTATGTCGTCGAGGGCGCGATCGCGCTTGCTGGTCTCGCCGCCTGGGTGCAGCGGCACAAGGTCGAACAGCCGAAGGTCAATTGAACGCGCTAGCGGCGACCCGACGCCAATAAGACGGCTACGCTTCAGGTCTAGTCCGCGCGACCGTGGGTGAGGAGCCATGAATCGAACAAAGCAGCATGGATACTGAAGCGCTGGCGACGGCCGGAGGATTCGACCAGGGAAACCCATGCCCGCAGTGCGGAGCGTCGCCGCTGGCGCCAGGAGATGGCGTTGGGCGCAACTGCATCGAGTGCGGCTGGTCGTGGTATGTAGGGCAGGACGGCGGCAGATTCATCCCGGAGGAGATACGGGTCGGCCGGGGGTGGCAGCGCTACGCTCGCGCGCTTCTCGCGACCATGGGGGGCGTCTTGGACGAAGCGGATGAGAAGCACCGCGAGGTAATCCTCGAAGCGGCAAACTACTGGCTAGCAATGGGGCTCGTCCTGGGCCTCGAACGACCGGACGCAGCGACCCGGCTCCTCAGCGTTGCGGAGCCGCAAACGGATGAACACGACGAGTTGCGCGAGGATGCCCACGATTTCATCGAGGACGCCTTGTCGTGAGACGGCGAAGCTTCGTTTCGACCCTCTATCGCAGCGCTCGACTGGCTAACGATCTGTCGACGCTCGCCTCCGGCAATCCCCGGCGAATCACGCGACGGGCCAAGAACAAGATTGTCGGCCGTGCTCTTGCGCGCGCCGGCATTTGGCGGATGCTCTGGCGGTAGAGCCCTCACGATGCCTAGTCCGCGAATACCAGTCTCCGCCCCCGAGGCCTCCTGGCAGGACATCTGGCAGTTCGCATTGACCTACAACGGCTATGAGCGCCACGGAGACTTCGACGATGTAGCGCGTCTCAGCAAGACCGTCGCCGCGGAGTGGCGGAAGGACGCGCTCCTCCCCAACGACCTGGCAGAGCTCCGCTGCGCGCTCTTCTTCGAGCAGCGTCGGTTCCGACATCTTGAGATGGACCCAGAAGGGAGTGACGCTGACTACGTGCGTGCCCTCGTGGCTTCAATTCGACAAGCGACTGGCGGCAGCGTTGAGGGACCAGCTGATGGCCTACCGTGAACAACGTGAGGTCGCGCATGAGAGCCGCGGTTCTGTCGCGATTACATGCGGTGGCGGTGGTTACGGACCAATGGCAGCGACGCGTGCCGGCACGATCGATGCACGGCATCTGGTCATCGCACTATGAGCGCGATCGACATCTGCCCAGATTGCGGACGCAAGGTCAGCGGTCTCGACCGAGAGGTTACGTTTGGTTTTCCCGACGAGGTCTTCGCGCTCTCCGACGACGAGCGAGTCCGGCGCGTTGCAACCTTCGGCAAGAGCTTCGTGACTCTCGATTCAGATCGCTTCTTCCTGCGCGTTCTGCTTCCAGTCCAGCTGGACATAGGCCGCGAATTCAGGTTTGGCGTTTGGATCGAAGTGTCCAAGCACGAATACAAGAGGATCTGGGATCTCTGGGACGAGCCTGAGTACTCCACCGTCTCGGTTGAGGGCGTGCTCGCGAACACCGTGCCTCCTTGGGCAGATGCGATCGGCGGTGCGCCATGTATGGCGGCCGCGCGAAACGCCACCGATGCCCTCTACATCGAATCGTCCACGCAGCCAGTGCTCGCGAGGGTCCTGACCACTCCGTGGGCGATGCATGAATGCGAGGAGCTCATCAGTGCTGTTTGGGGAGATCCGCCCCCTGACCCCGGCGAGTCAGTGGTCCCACTTCCGAGAGAAGATTTGAGCAAGTAGAGTGGCTGCAAGTACGCACTCGTACGACGATCCGATCTCGAAGTGGGTGGTGCCGCTCATCCTGGTCCGCCCCGATCCCCCAGCCGGGCTAGCGTTCACTTCGTTCCTAGGCACGGCTACCTACTTTGGCAGGGAAGGATTCGTGTTGACGGCGAATCATGTAACTCGACCATCCAACGGAGAGCGCATGGCCACCATGGTCGTTCGAGATGGCTCGTGGCACGCCAACATCGTTACTAGCTTCGAGGCACACCCAGAGCTCGACCTCGCGCTGCTGCTTACAGTGGAACCCCGCCCAGCACCGATCGTAGTCTCGTTCGAGAGGCATTTCGGATCAGCTCCATACATGCAGTGGTCGTACCCGCAGGATGTCGCGTATGAGCTCGTCCTTGAACAGCAGGCCTTCTTTAGGCCCGATCTGGTCTACATTGAGGGCTACGTGAGGCGGCGGATGACGGATATCTCATTACCGCTCCCAGGAGCTAAGGAGCTCTATGAGCTCAGCACTCCTGCAGGAGAAGGTGCTTCCGGCAGCGCCGTTCTTGCCCGCCGAACCGTCGGGCCTGGGCGGCCCTGGCAAATCATCGGTATTTACATCGGCGAACGGCAGACAGAGGCTTTCGGCCGTCCTCAAAACGTTGGTTACGCTGCCCGGCTGGATGCGTGTCACAACTGGCGCCCCGCAATTGCGGGCGGCCGGACGCTGGCAGAGCTTTAGCTAAGCGTCGACAAGCTCTCCAATGCTAACTCATTCGGCTACGACGGTCGTCGAGTCACGAAGCAATACCCACGGGCGGGCTATTGACGCGTAACCGACGTTGCCGTTAAGCACAGTTGCGCTCGGCCCGCGCGGGGTGACCCGGTTGAGTGTTTGAGTTTCTCAGCCGACGTACGACAGTGGGTATTCGACCTTAGTTTGGCGCCCTGATGTTGCGGACGAACTTGCAGTAGTACATCTCGTCTATTAGTTTCAAGGGATTCTCGTCCTCACTGAATGCGCCCCATCCGCCATAACTCTCAATCTCTCCGGCAACGGTATTCATAAGCCGTATGTAGTCAGTTGCAGCAGGTGTACGTGGATGCAGGTGATAGGCCTTCTGCGTAATCTTCGTCTCCCAGAGCGGGAAGTATCGCGGTGCGAGTAAGTGCAGCGTTTTGGCGGTCCCAGTGCGACCCAGCCTCTCCTCGAACGTCGTGAAGATGGGAATAATGCGGTCAGTATCGTCAGAATTCACCGATTCAAGGCGACGTGACCTGTACGGAAGCACATCGTCAAGATGGCGATCAATCAGGTGCTCAATATCACGCAGGCTTTCTTGCGTGAAGCCCAACGGCCGATCGGTACGAGGGAACCGGTAGTATTGCCGGTTCCACGTTTGGAGCAGGACAGCCAGGCTCTCCGCCATGCTGAGTTGCGGCGATGGCTGCAAGGCAAGCTCGATGAGGAAGGTTGCTGTCTTGTAGAAGAGGTCGCGCGCTTCCTCTGCCTCAAACCGCTTGTGCCATCGCCGCAGCAGGTCGAGATCGCCGTCTTTCGGTCGTGCCATGGCGCGATTCTAGCCCTTGTGTTTCAGGAGCTCTCCGTCGGACTGCTTGTGCGACCAAATACCTTGGCCACGATTGCGTTAGCTCCCGACTGCTCACGGTACGCGTTGATGGCAGCAGTCATCCTGTTGTTTGCGGCTTGGAACGCGGAGTCGCGGTCGACTAGCCCGGATCTTTCAG
>PKWB01000159.1:19439-35821 GCA_003131685.1 Candidatus Dormiibacterota bacterium | reverse complement strand
GCTGGTCGCAGATTCGGCCTGGGTGACGAGCGCGTCAACTGCCGCATCGTCGAAACCTCCCCAGTCGGAGCCTGGGTAGCTGAGCGCACCGTCGAGGATGTCCGGGAGGGTGGCTCGTCCGTTGGTGGGCCCGAACCAGTCGGGAATCCAACCGGGCTCAGTGATATCCCACTTGCCGGCCCGGAGTCCGCTGGGCGAGGTCACGCCGATTCCGGAGGAGCCGTAGTAGCCGGTGGCGANNCTCCTGGAAGACGGCCGGGTGGTTGCCGCTGTTGCGGTAATAGTCCTTGAGGGTGATGCCGTTCGGGTAGCCCGCCGCCTTGAGGAGCGACTTGCACTTGGCAGGATTGCCCTGGTTGTTCGTCGTGGGGTAGTCGTTGAACTGCACGTAGCCCTCTGCGCCTGGTCCGATCACTTGGTTGAGCGGCTGGTTGAGGGTGGCGCCACCGTAGATCTTCCCGAGAGCCACCTTGTCAACCGCGTACTCCAGCGCCTGGCGAACCTTGACGTTGCCGAGCGCGCCGGTGTTGTTCGGGCTCAGGACGTTGAAGACCAGGTAGGGGTTGGTCGTGCCCGGAGCCGGGAACGTGCCGAGCTGGGCGTTCCAGCTGGGAGTCTCGAGGCCCTGGACGTCTGCCGGGGGCACGTCGGTGTTCCACGAGAGATCCGCGGTGCCGGCCTGCATGTCCTGCTGGACCTCTGTCGCCGCGGCGGCGCCGGCGAGGTCGAGCTTGACGTCGATCTCGTTCACGTACTGGTGCCGGATGGTGTCAGAGCTCTGAGTCCACGCGGCGTTCCGGGTGAGGATGATCTCGTGCCCGACGTTGTACGTGGTGATGGCGTACGGCCCATCCGAGTACAGGACGTTACCCGGGGTCAGCGGCGTGTACTTCATGTACTCAACCGGTGCTGCCGAAGCGAACGGGAGCGCCAGGATGCTGTCGAAGTCGGTCGCCGGCTGGGTCAGCGTGAAGACGATGGTCGAGGCGTCCGGCGTCTTGNNGCGCTCGGAACTGCTGCCGTCGGCGGCCTTGGCGTAGATTTGGAACACTCCTTTAGAGACAGAGCTGTAAAAGATGGTCTTGCTGTCGGGCGTCTTGATGCCGGACACGCTGGTCATGCCATTGTTGATGAACGTCGCGCGAGCGGCGGGGCTCTCCGCCGGGTTGGAGTTCTCGAATGCGGTGCAGAACGCCTTGAAGCCCTGGATCGTCGAGACGTAATAGCCGGGGTTGCCGTTCGGCGCAAGCGTCGGATCGCAGTTACGGAGGATGCCGCGTGCGAAGTCCTGCGAGGTCACCGGCCGCGGCGGCGTCGTGTTCCACATCAAGCCCGAGCGAAGGGTGAACGTGTAGGTGAGGCCATCGGAGCTCACCGTGGGCATCGCGCTCGCAGCGTCAGGAACGAGCGATACCGCCGTGTTGAAGGTGCTCGACGCGGGATACGAAACCAACTGGCGCGTGTAGGTGCGCTCGAGACCGAAGGCGATCGTCTCGTACTCGCCCTGGGGGTCGGCGCCCGCGGAGAGGTCGGTGCTTCCCTCGACCTTCAAGGTGCCTCCCATGACCGGCGTGCCCGACGCGTTCTGGTTGGCGCCCAACCACGACACCGTCGACGTGCTGAAGTTGGCCGGGTTGAAAAGGTCGCTGCCTGTGGACGAAGCGGTCGGCGATCCCGTCGTGCTCGCACTGCCGCAGGCCACCGCCGCGAGTGCGGCGATCCCGACGACGCCCATTCGTTTTGTCATGCCCCGAGGCGATTTCCCCGCGCCTCGAGCCAGTACGCTTCCAACGGTCATCGAAACCTCCTTGTAACCCTGCTCCTCGAGCGGTCACGAATTGCACCAGAGCCCGAATGGGCTAGCACAACCGCATCATATTCGCCCTACGCCGCTAGGTGCCTCCCCCTCCGGGGTGATCTTTCCTATGACCAGCGCCAGGCTTCCGGGTAGATCTCCAGCAGTGGGTCGAGGGGACGGGCTCCCTTCAGGGCCTTGTTGACCTCGGCCAGCGCGTAGTCCTGCACGGGGATCCAGACCACCGGGAGATCCCGAGCCACGTAGTTCTCATAGGTGTTCATCGCCTGGATGAAGCCACCGGTTTCGGTGGCGGCAATGTCCTGCTCCGCCTGGGGGTCGCAATAACCGCCCACGTTTGAGCCGGCATAGAGCGCGCTGCTCCCCGAGCCCGTGCAGGCCCAGAGTTGATCGCCCGACGGATAGTAATCCGGCGAGTAGATCCAGGGGCTGTCCCAGTAGGCCAGGTCCCACGAGCACGCTGTGCCGGGCGTGCAGGGCGCCGCTGTTCCGAGGACGACGTCGTAGGTGGTCTGTACGACCTTGAGTTGGATTCCGGCGAGAGAGAAGTCTGACGCCAGCTGTTTCATCTCTTCGCTCACCATCGGTGCGCCGCTCGCGTATTCGAGGGTGAAGGATGCCGGCTGGCCCTGCTTGATACCGGCGCCGCATTCGCCCCTGCCACTCCCCGGCGAGACGCAGATGCTCACGCCCCCCGGGTTGACCGTCCACCCATTGGCCTGAAGCAGCGATTGCGCGGAGGTCGGATTGTANNGGATTTGCGTAACCGAGAAACGTCGTGGCAATCAGATGGCGCTGGTCGACCAGGTATTGCATCGCCTGGCGGAAGTACAGCTGCCTGAAGATCGGCCCGCTGATTGGGTTGGTGAAATTCACGGGAATGTAGTTGATCGACCAGCCGCTCCACGGGGCGAGGTTGTACAGACTGCTCAATGAAGAGTCTTGCTGGGCTTCTTCGGCAGGAAGGTAGCCGAAATCCACGGAGGTGTTGGCGACCGTAGAAGCTGCTTTGAGTTTGTTCAACTCGTCGTTCGCCTGCGTGAAGGCCAGTTCGCGGAAGACTTTCAGGGTCGGTTTGACGGGTCCGCCGTATTCGGGGTTCGGGACCATCTGCACGTTGCCGGCGGTGTCCATGGATTTGAGCCTCCACGGACCGGACGCCACACTCCAGAGCGGGTTGGTGTCATAGGTGGCGACACTCCTCGACTGCGAGTCCAGGAACTTGTAGACGGCTCGTGCGCCGGCCGGCGTCGCATCGTAGTTGCCCACCGTCCCGGTTGCCGACTCCTTGTCCCAGAGGTGTTGGGGCAGCGGGGTGATCTGACTGAGCTCGTTGTATGTGAAGAAATAGGATCCATACGCCTGGCTGAGGGCGAAGGTGATCTGGAGCGGGTTCTGAGGGCTGATGGTCGAGCTCACGACGTTGTCCGGGTACTCCCCGGGCACATACGCCGGCCAGATCGCCTTGTTGGCGGTGACGAGGTTTTGCCAGAACTGGACATCCCTGGCGGTGATCGGGACTCCGTCCGACCACTTCCAGCCCTTCAGCGTGAAGGTGACCGACTTGCCGTCGTTGGAGTAGACGGGGGGATACGCGAGGCTCAGAGCATCGTTGAGCTGCACCTCTCCATTGGCGCCGAACGAGTACAGCGGGCGGTACATCAAATACTGGAACTGGAAGACGTTGGCCGCGCTGTAGAACTGACTTGACGCCAGCGGGAGGATGTAATTGGGTTTCGCGCCTGGTTGCTCGGCAAAGGTCGCGGAGGTCTTGGTGACGTTGGTCACCCTCGTCGAGGTACCCCCACAGGACGCGAACGCAACCGCTCCCAGGATGGACAGCGCAGCCGTGGCCCTGGTCCGCCAGTGGTCAGGCTGCACGCGCACCCGGCCAGCGTCGCTCCGATCGAGCGAGCGCGAGGTCGTACACGGGGGAGATGCGCAGACGCCGCGACAATGCCGGCGTTGCGAGCCGCATTGAACGCGTCAGTCCAGAGAACGCGGCAGCGTGGACAGGGGTCCAGCTGAGCCCGTAGCCGCGGCGCAGGTGGGAAGGCAGCAATCCCGTCGCGATGAAGGCCAGCGTGTCCGTGCCCGGGCGGAGCAGGGGCGACTTGACCGGAGGGTGCAGGACAGTCTCGGCCACCTCGAGTGAGCCCGCACCTGGTTGAGCCTGGCCGCGCAGCACCTCCTCCTCGACATAGGTGCGGAGCCCGGCGGCATCCGGCCAGCACTGGCTGCTGGGCAGCCCCATCAGGCGGGCGACCTCATCCCATTCGCGTACGAAGGTGTCGCGCTCGGCGGCGCTGAGGCCGCCGACCAGCGCGTCGTGAGCGACCAGCATGGTGTCGACGAATGACGCGTGGACCCAGCGGAGCAGCGCGGGATCGCTCGCGGAATACGGCGTCCCGGCCGGCACCGTCGACGTCCCATTGGCGGCGGGCAGCAGCCCGGAGACGGGCCGGTGCAGGCTGCTCACACGACCCGAGACCCGCTCCGCCTCCTGGGTGGTCCCGAAGCAGACGATCGTGACCCACCGGACCGTCCGCTCCAGGCGCCCGTAGGGGTCCGACCTGTACGTGCTGTGCTCGATCGCTCCCTGGGCCACCAGAGGATTCGCCGCCTGCATGAGCAGCGCGCGACCCGCCGCGAGCAGCAGCCGGGGCTCACGCATGACCACCCAGGTCACCGAGTCCGGCCCGAAGAGGCCGGGGTCGGGGGTCCGGTCGCGCAGCGGAAAGGACTTGGACGACGCCGGGGACTGGCGCGTGAGCAGGCGCTGGACGGATCGCGGGATGGAGACGCCGGGCATGGTCAGGACTCCGCCGTCTCGCCGTCCGGACGCACCCGGCGCAGTTCGGCCCGCAGGTGGGCCGCCGGCTCGCCGCCGTCGGTGGCCATACGCAGCGAGTAGGTCAGGACATCGCCGCTGAGCTCGAAGTCGCGCTGCAGGCCGGTGACCGTCTTGGCGGTGGGCGTGCAGTTCACGGTGGTGGTGCGCAAGCGCAGGCGGTTGCCCTCCCAGCGGCCGGTCTCGATCTCGATGACTCCGATCGGATGGGCCATCGCGACCTCAACCTCGCCGTCGGCGAGGGCTCGCCAGTAGCCCGTCTCGGCATGCAGCGGGCGTCCGTCGTCCAGCGCGGTGGTTCGCTGCGCGTAGGCGAGGAAAGGCTTCCCGTTGTGGCCGAACGTGACCCGCTCGCGGTAGCGGAAGGGCTCCCCTGCCGCCCACCGGCCCTCGCCTTCACCCTGCCAGTCACCGAGCAGCTCGGCGAGCCGCCCGAGGTGAGGATGCACGGGTTGATCTGGAGGCATGCAACGAGTGTCGCATGGGTAGGCGGGGCTCCGGCGTCCGCTTTGGCTACCATCTTTCGCGTGTCAGAGATCGATGGAATCGAGCGCGTCCTGGTGGTCGTCGCCCACCCCGACGACTGCGACTTCGGCAATGCCGGAACCACCGCGAAATGGACCGACGCCGGCGTGACGGTGTCCTACTGCATCATCACCGACGGTGACGCGGGTGGCTCCGATCGGAGCATCACGCGCAAGGAGATGGCCGCCATCCGGCGTGTCGAGCAGACCGAAGCTGCGGCGGCGGTCGGTGTCACTGACATCGCGTTCCTCGGTTATCCGGATGGACGGCTGACCCCGAGCATCGAGCTACGTCGTGATATCACCCGGGTGATCCGCGTGAAGCAGCCCCAGCGCGTGATCACGCAGTCGCCGTTGCGCAACTTCACGCGCATCTTCGCCAGCCACCCCGACCACCTCGCGGCCGGCGAGGCAGCGCTCTGCGCCGTCTATCCCGACTCGCGGAACCCCTTCGCGCATCCCGAGTTGCTCGAGGTCGAAGGTCTCGAACCCTATTCGGTGGCCGAGGTCTGGCTGAGTGCCGTGGCCGCAGGAAACCCGGACGTGAAGGCGGTTGACGTGACCGATACCGCCGATCGGAAGCTGGCTGCGCTTCGCTGCCACCGCAGCCAGTACAGCGATTGGGATGCTCTCGAGGAGCGCGTGCGCGGGTGGCTCGAGGCCACCGCCAAGGCGAACGGACTGGGGCCGGGACGGCTCGCTGAGCAGTTCGTCGTCGTTCCCACCGCATGACCCTGCGCATCAGGGAGAGCGTCACACCGCCGGCCGTCTGGGCGTCACCGATCACGGCCCAGCAGGCTGCCGCCGGCAAGCTGCGGCTCCAGGACATCCAGCTCGGCGATGGCGACGCCTACTGGATCGAGGGCCGTCCGGTCGAGCACGGACGCTGCGTCATCGTTCGAGAGCACGACGGGGTGATCGCCGACGTGCTCGACGCCCCGTACTCGGCGCGCACCTCGGTGCACGAGTACGGCGGCGGGGCGATGCGCGCCCACGCGGGGTCCGTGTATTTCTCCAATGCGGCCGATGGGCGCGTCTACGCCCTTGCGCCGGATATTCCGGGCGCGCCCGTTCCGGTGACACCAAAGGCTGCCGGCCTCCGCTACGCCGACTTCGAGGTCGATTCCACTCGCGACCGCCTCCTGTGCGTGGTCGAGGACCATGACGGCCAGTCGGTCGTCAACGACATTCGCGCGAGCCCCCTCGCCGGTGGCGAGGCAGTCACGCTCACCTCGGGCAACGACTTCTACTCGACGCCGCGGGTGAGCCCGGATGGCACGCGCCTGCTATGGCTGACCTGGAACCACCCCAACATGCCGTGGGACGGCTGCGAGCTCTGGGTTGCCGACCTCGACGACTCGGGGATGCCTCGGGACTCGCGCCTGGTGGCCGGCGGCGAGAGCGAGTCGATCTTCCAGCCATCGTGGTCTCCGGAGTCGATCGTGCATTTCACGTCGGACCGGACCGGCTGGTGGAACCTCTACCGATGGGACGGCGCAAACGTCGATGCGATTGCGCCGATGGAGGCGGAATGTGGCGCGCCTCAATGGCTGTTCGGCCTTTCCACCTATGGGTTCTGCGGCGACGGACGCATCGCGCTCTGGGCGTCTCGTGATGGTGCATGGGAGTTCCTTGTGCTTGATGCATCGGGGGAACTGGAACGTGTGAACGTTCCCGAAACGGCCTTCTCGGTTCACGTCACGGTGCAGGGGGACGACGTCCTCTACCACGCGGGCGGGCCGGACATGCCCAACGCCGTGGTGCGCGCGAACCTCGCGACCGGTGCGCACCGGGTCGTGCGGTCAGAGAGCGATGACCTGACCATCCACGACTCGGTCCTGTCGACGCCGCGTCACGTCACCTTCGCCGGTTATGGCGATGCGACGGCGCACGCGTGGTACTACCCGCCACGAAACGACGCCATGACCGCGGACGCCGCGCGGAGGCCGCCGCTGTTGCTGCACGCCCATGGCGGACCGACCTCGGCGACGAGTTGTGCGCTCGATCCGCAGGTGCAGTTCTGGACCAGCCGCGGCTTCGCGTACCTCGACGTGGATTACGGTGGCAGCACCGGGTATGGTCGCGCGTACCGCGATCGACTCAACGAGCAGTGGGGCGTCGTCGATGTCGGTGATTGCCTCGCGGGTGCGCAGCATCTCGTCGAGACCGGCGAGGTCGATCCCGACCGCCTGTTCATTCACGGCGGGAGTGCCGGCGGATACGTGGTGCTGTGCTCCATGACATTCCACGACGTCTTCCAAGCGGGCGCGAGCCTCTACGGCATCGCCGACCTGGAAGCACTGTTCGCAACGCCCGGCCACAAGTTCGAGTCGCACTACGACGCGCCGCTGCCCAAGGGCCGCGGAATGTACGACCGATCCCCGGTGCATTTCATCGACCAGGTGCGCGGTGCCGTGTTGCTCCTCCAGGGCCTCGACGACCTCGTGGTGCCGGCCAACCAGGCGGAGATGATGTTCGCCGCGCTGCGGGGCGCTGGAGTGCCCTGTGCGTACATCGAGTTTCCCGGCGAGCAGCACGGGTTCCGTGATGCGGCAACCATCGCTCGGGCGCTGGAGGCGGAGGTGTTCTTCTTCGCCACCGTGACCGACATGACACTCGCGGAGGACATCGACCCGGTCGAGATCCTCAATCTCTGACCCGTCTTCCCCGTGCGCGGTATGGGTTTCGCCCTACCGCGCGGTCCCACCGAATCTCGAACCGCGTCGAGGCCGGAGCTGCCAGACAGACAACGGGATGACGATGATCGCCGTCCCTGCGATCAGCAATGCAGGAAAGAGCAGATCGAATGGGTCGGGCGACACCGGGACGGCACCGGTGACGCCTGCGTCCACCGGCGTGGATCCGAATGCGGTCAGCCGGATGGCATTGTCGTTGCCGACTGCGAGGTCGTAGGTGACGGTCGCGCCGGGCGCGTTCAACGTGAGATAGGTCACGTACCCGTGCGCAGGCACCCAGGACATGTTCCTGTCGATGGACAGATCGTGGTGCAGGCTCACGTTCATCGGTTCCGCGCCGGCGACGGTGAAACCCGGAGCGCTGTCGAGCGTGGTGCCGTCGGCGAGCTTCGATGTGACCGCAGCGCCGTTGGCGGTGCGGAGCGGCTGGCCGGTGAGCAGGAAGAGGTCGGCATTCACCGGTGCTCCCGCATTGGCGAGGATCTCGAGGGGAACCCACAGACGTGGCGTGTGCATGGTGATCAGCAAGGGCACGCCGTCACCGGATTGCTGGTGGCGCTGGAGGGCCAGTGACGTGTTGTATTTCGCCGCCATGAAGATCGGAGTCGACGACGCATATCTGAGCAGGTGGTTCTCGATCTCGGCCGAGACGAGGAACCCGTTGTGCGTGCACCAGTCGATTACCGCCTGACCGCTCCCCTTGAGAACGGTGACGTCCAGCGCCTCGACCTGCACCTGCTCGATGACGGTCGCAGGGGCAGCCGCATCCAGCGCGAGCCCCTGAGCTGCCGGAAACGCAACCGCTGGCGCGAATTCTCGTTCCAGCCGCTGCAACGTCCACGCCCCCGCCTCGGTGATCGAGGTCGGGATGGCCGGCAGTGGCACGATCCAACCGACATCGGTGACAGCGCCGGTGAACGCGAAGCTGGTGACGTAATGCTCGATACCGCCTGACCAGGCCACGAACGTCGTCGCCTTGGCCAGGCGAACGTCGCCGTCGGGCGCGACCAGGCCGCCGCACGCGAATGCCTGGCCCGCCTGGAGAACCACCGCCGCGCCGACGCCGACGCCGGCAAACAGGAACTTACGCATCTCGGGATCCTCCAGGCGGGTTCACATCGTGCGAAGAGGGAGACGCGTGGAACCGCCGCCGGGTTCCCGTTGGTCCGTGACGACGGCCGCCCGCGGTCGATCGCCGGTCGGTCCCTAGGGGGTTGCGAGAAAATTAGTTAGGCTATATAATCAATTCACCCGATGCCAGCAGCCACGAACAAGCCCGTCGAGATCGCCAACCGGCTCCGGCCGGTGCTGCTCCATCTGAACCGTCATCTCCGCCGCGAGGTGCACACCTCCGGGGTCTCCCCTGGACAGCTCTCGCTCCTCGGACTGATCGAGGGCAGCCCCGGGATCGGGGTCGCCGAGCTCGCAGCTCGCGAGGGCACGGCGATGCCGTCGGTGTGCAGCCACATCGACCGTCTGGAGGCATCCGGTCTGGTCACGCGCCGGCAGGCCGAGCGCGATCGGCGCAGGGTGGATCTCGAGGTCACGCCCGAGGGCGAGCGCGTTCTCAAGGTCATCCGTTCGAAGCGGACCGCCTGGCTCTCCGCCCGGCTGAGCGGGCTCGCCGACACCGACCTCGCCGCCGTCGCCGCGGCCATCGCGCCGCTCGAGGCGCTCCTGGCCCAGGCCGAATGAGCCTCGGCATCGGCAGCGCCACCGGGCGCACCTTCATGAGCCTGCGCCGCCACTACAACTACCGGCTGTACTTCTTCGGGCAAGTGGTGTCGATCAGCGGCACCTGGATGCAGAGCGTCGCCCAGGCGTGGTTCGTCGTTCAGAACACCCACTCACCGCTCGCCGTGGGGCTCCTCGCGGTCTGCCAATTCGGGCCGTACGGGCTGTTCGGGCTCTTCGGCGGCGCGGTCGCGGACCGGATCGATCAGCACAAGGTGCTGATGTGGACCCAGGCCGCATTCATGGTCACCGCGGCGCTGCTCGCCGGCCTCACGCTCACCGGGCACGCAACCGTGTGGGAGGTGTACGTGCTCGCGGGGATCACAGGGTTGATCACCGTCCTCGACAACCCGGTGCGCCAGGCCTTCACCATCCAGATGGTCGGCCGCGACGAGCTCCCCAACGCGGTCGCTCTGAATTCAAGCCTCTTCAACGCTTCGCGCATCGTCGGCCCCGCCATCGCCGGTGGCCTGATCGCGGTCGCCGGAGTGGGGATCTGCTTCCTCATCAATGCCCTGAGCTACCTGGCGGTCCTCGCGGCCCTCTGGCTGATGCGCGTGAACGATCTCTTCCCGGTGCGCAAAGATCAGCGCAACCACAATCTGTTCCGCGGATCGCTCGAGGGCCTGAAGTTCGCCTGGAGCCGGCCGGTGATCCGCTCGGTGCTGATGATGATGCTGGTGGTCGCCACGATCAGCATCAACTTCAACGTGCTCCTCCCGGTCCTCGCCTCGCGCACGCTCAACAGCGGGCCGGAGATCTTCGGCATCCTGTCCGCGCTCTTCGGCTTCGGTGCACTGGTGGGCGCGCTCTTCTCCGCGTCGCTCGGACGGGCGAGCCGGCACACCATGCTCATCGGCGCCGCGCTGTTCTCCGCGTCGGAGATCGGCCTTGCGCCCCTTCATGTCGCATGGGCGGCGGGGATCGCGCTGGTGGTGACCGGCATCGCCTTCACGCTGTACTCCTCGCAGGCAAACGCCACCCTGCAACTTGCGGTCACCGATCAGATGCGCGGCCGCGTGCTCGGGATCTATGGGTACGTCTTCTTCGGCACGGCTCCTCTCGGCGGTCTGCTCGCGGGGTGGCTCGCGCAGGAAGGCGGCACCCAGCTCGCGTTTCTCGTCGCGGGGCTCGTCGGCGTCGCGGCGACCATCTACGGGTGGGCCGACACGGGGCGCGCGGCACGCGCCGCGTTGCCGTCGATCGCCCGGGTGGCATAGCAGGAGCGGCTTCGCTCATCCTTTCCTGACGGGGACGCTCGATCAGGAGGTACGCGACGTGGAGCTGCGCACGTTGGGGACGCAGGGGTTGGAGGTCTCAGCGCTGGGCCTTGGGTGCATGGGCATGTCCGGCGTTTACGGCACCGCCGAGGAGCGCGACGAGCGCGAGGCGATCTCCACCATCGACCGGGCGGCGGAGCTGGGCATCACCATGCTCGACACGGCGGATATGTACGGCCCATTCACCAACGAGTTGCTGGTCGGCAAAGCGCTCACCGGACGTCGCGACCAGTACCTCGTGGCCACCAAATTCGGGTTCGAGCAACTGGCCGATGGTACGCAGCGGATCAACGGGCATCCGGAGTACGTACACCGCGCCTGCGACGCCTCCCTGCAGCGCCTCGACATCGACGTCATCGACCTGTACCTCCAGCACCGCGTCGACCGCTCGGTGCCGATCGAGGAGACCGTCGGAGCCATGGCCGAGCTCGTCGACGCCGGGAAGGTCCGTTTTCTTGGCCTGAGCGAAGCGGGGCCGGCCACGATTCGTCTGGCTCACGCGGTCCATCCCATCTCGGCGGTGCAATCGGAGTACTCACTGTTCGCTCGTGACGTGGAGGAAGCGGTGCTGCCCACCATGCGCGAGTTGGGCATCGGGTTCGTCGCATACAGCCCGCTGGGCCGCGGCATTCTGACCGCGGCGATGAGCGCTGACACGCTGGACGCATCGGACACGCGTCGCGTCCGCTTCCCCCGCTTCGCCGAGGGCAACCTGGACGCCAACCTGGCGATCGTCGCGCGTCTCGCCGATATCGCGACCCAAAAGGGCATCACCGCGGCGCAGCTCGCGCTTGCCTGGCTGCTCCATCGCGGACCCGACATCGTCCCGATCCCCGGGACCAAGCGACGCGCCCGGCTCGAGGAGAACGCCGGGGCAGTCGATATCGAGCTCGAGGCCGACGACATCGTCCGGCTCGAAGCTGCGGTCAGCGCCGACAGCGTGCGCGGAGATCGGCACTGGGACATGGCGGCGATCGACCGCTGACCGCGCGGTATGGTCAGCGCGAGATGAGTGCCACCGGCTCGCGCTTCGCATGGACGCCAACGCCGGAGCAGGTGGGCGCGTCTCGGCTCCGCCACTTCATCGATGCTCTCGGCGCCGGCGATCTCGACGGCGTCGCACGGCTTGCACGCGAGGATCCGCAGCGATTCTGGGCGTCGGTGGTCGACGACATCGGCGTCGAATGGACCCGGCGATTCGACGTCGCGATGGACACGTCGCCCGGACTGCCCTGGACGCAGTTCTGGCGCGGGGGCAAGCTCAACCTCGCCGGTAACGCGGTCACCCGCTGGGCGCGGCGCGCGCCGGGGCGGCCCGCGGTGGTCTGGGAGGGCGACGACGGCAGCACCGGCGAGTGGAGCTACGCGGACCTCCACCTCCAGACCGCCTTTGCCGCCGCCACGCTCGCCCGCCTCGGAGTCGGCACCGGCGACAGCGTCGGCCTGTGCCTGCCGATGATCCCCGAGACAGTGTCGCTCTTCCTCGCCTGCGCATGGCTCGGAGCCATCGTGGTGCCGCTGTTCAGCGGGTACGGCGCAGGCGCGATCGTCTCCCGCCTCCTCGACTGCGACGCCAAGGTTCTGGTCGTTGTTGACGGATTCACCCGGCGTGGCCGCCCCGTCGCGATGAAGGCGGTCGCCGATGAAGCTGCCGAGCAGCTCCCGTCACTCGAGCACATCCTGGTGGTGCCCCAGCTCGGTGACGCGAGCGTGCCGATGCGGGCTGGCCGCGACGTGCGCTTCGAGGCGATGCCGGACGGATGGAGCGCGGAGCCACCGGTGGCCGACACCGACGCCGATTCGACGTTCATGATCATCTACACGAGCGGGACCACAGGCCGTCCCAAGGGAACCGTGCACGTCCACGGCGGGTTCCCCGTGAAAGCGATGCAGGACATGGCGCACTCTTTCGACATCGGCGAGCATGACCGCCTGCTCTGGTTCACAGACATCGGCTGGATGATGGGGCCCTGGGCCATCTGCGGTGCGCTGAGCATCGGCGCGACTCTCGTGCTCTTCGACGGTGTCCCGGATCATCCCGGGCCGGATCGCCTGTGGTCGGTGGTCGAGCGGCATCGCGTCTCGGTGCTGGGAATCGCGCCGACGGTGATTCGAGCGCTGATGCGCCATGGCGACGAACCCGTCGCCGCACACGATCTCTCGTCGCTTCGCGTGCTCGGCTCCACCGGCGAGCCGTGGAACACCGACCCGTGGCTGTGGTACCAGCGGAAGATCGGTGGCGGCAGGCTGCCGGTGATCAACTACTCGGGCGGCACCGAGATATCCGGGGGCATCCTCGCAGGCAACATGCTCACACCGTTGCAGCCGTGCGCGTTTGCCGGACCGTGCCCGGGGATGGACGCCGACGTCGTCGACGAGGATGGCAGGAGCGTGCGCGGCCAGGTTGGGGAGCTGGTGATTCGAGCACCGTGGCCGGGGATGACCCAAGGGTTCTGGCGCGACCGTGAGCGATACCTCGACACGTACTGGTCGCGCTGGCCCGACGTGTGGGTGCACGGTGACTGGGTCGAGGTCGATGCCGACGGGCTCTGGTATGTGCGGGGACGGAGCGACGACACCATCAAGGTCGCCGGCAAACGCCTCGGACCGGCCGAGGTCGAGTCGGCCCTGGTGGCGCATGCCGCGGTCGCGGAGGCGGCCGCAATCGGGGTCCCGGATCCGCTCAAGGGCGAGGCGCTGGTCGTGTTCGTGGTGCTCAAGCCCGGCGTGACCGACTCGCCGGAGCTGCGCGTGGCGCTTGCACACCGCGTGGCCGAGGATCTCGGCAAGGCGCTCGCACCACATGCCGTCGAGATCGTGACGGAACTGCCCAAAACGCGGAACGCGAAGGTGCTCCGCCGCGTGGTGCGCTCCGTGTACCTGGGCACCGATCTCGGCGATCTCTCGTCGCTCGAGAATCACGGCGCCATCGACGCCATCGGGCGGACGCGCACCCCCGTCTGACAACGTCGACGGCGCACGGCCGGACGTCCCAGGGATGTCCGCGCGGTCGCTCGATGATGGGCGGCTCCGCGTCGGGATGCAGCGCCGTCGCAACGGCGGCGCCCGCCCGACGGCCTCGAGAGGGGGGCGACCATGCCCGACTCCGTTCCGCTGCGTGGCAGCGCATACCATCCCGCCGGGGGCACCCGTCCCGGCCATCGACATCTCCGCAAGCTCGACGACGCGGAGCTGCAGGCCTCTGCAGGCGTGACACTCATGTTGCGTGAGCGCCGAAGCGGCCCGACGACGGCGCAGAGCCTCGCGTGGCTGCAATCACTTCCAGACCCGAGCGCACGTCATCTCGAAATCGCTCAGCTGACGGCGCGCCACGGTTTCGACGTCACCGACAGAGATCGCGTGGTGCGCTGGGCGACATCGGTCGGGCTGCAGGTCACCGGTGAGGATGCGGCGACACGCAGGGTGATGCTGCGTGGAAGCACCGAACAGCTTGCTCGCGCATTCGAGGTCGACCTCGAGCGTTTCGCGTGGCAACGCCAGGACGGCCGAAGCGTCGAGTATCGCGGTCACCAGGGACCGGTGCGGCTTCCGGCGCATCTCGACGGCGTCGTTGAGGGCGTCTTCGGGCTCGATGATCGCCCGCTGGCACGTTCGCACGTGCGTACGTTCGACGACGGCCGATCGGCGGTGTTCGCGTATGACCCACCACAGCTCGCCTCGCTCTACGACTTCCCCCGGCTCGCCAACGGCGGCGAGGGCGTCGAGCTGGTGGCCGCGATGATCGAGCTCGGCGGGGTCGTGCATCCCTTCGACCTGGCCGCATCATTCGCGCGGCTCGGCCTCCGCGCGCCCGACATCACCAACGTGTGGCTGGACGGCGCCACACCGGCCCCCGACCCGAACGGCGCCGATGTGGAGGTGGCACTGGACTACCAGGTCATCGGCGCGATGGTGGCCGCGATGGCTCCCAAAGCGCATCTCACCATCGTCAGCTACAACGCGCCCAACCACGAGCGCGGCTTCATCGATGCGGCCGCCACGGCCGCGAGCGACGCCATTCGCCACCCGGCGGCGGTGTCGATCTCCTGGGGCGCGCCCGAAGACCACTGGTCGCCACAGGGGATGCGCGGGCTCGACGCCGCGTTCGCAACCGGTGCGCTGCATGGCGTGACCTTCAGCGCCGCCGCCGGCGATGCCGGCTCGACCAACGATGAGGTCGATGGATATCAGCACCCGGAGTTCCCGGCATCGAGCCCGCATGCATGGGCATGCGGAGGAACGACGCTGCTCGCCGCGCGAGGCCGCATCCGGACCGAGACCGTGTGGAACGAGCTTTCGCGAGGCGCCGGTGCGGCCGGGAGCGGGGTGAGCACGGTGTTCCCGGTCCCCGCGTACCAGGCTGGACTCGGAATCAGGCCGCGGTCAGCCGATGGCGGCGGACCCGGCCGGGGTCTCCCCGACGGTTCCGGCAACGCCGACCCCCTGACCGGCTGGAACGTCGTGGCGTTGCGCCGCCTCCGATCGACCGGCGGCACGAGCGCTGTTGCACCGATGTACACGGCCCTGTGGACGCTGGTGTCCGCGCAGCTGGGGCACCGGATAGGACTGCCGCATCCCGCCCTGTACGCCCGGCGCGGACGGGGCTTCAACGATGTGACGTCCGGCGATACCGGCGGCCCATACCGTGCAGGGCGCGGTTGGGACCTCGCCAGCGGCTGGGGCAGCCCCGACGGCCGGCAGATCGCGCGCGACCTCGGTGTGCGCGTGCAGGGTCCGGACGTGCGCCGGCCTCGAGCCGGCGGTGGCGAACGCGAGATCGCCTGAACTCAGGTGCCGAGCAGGGCGGCCGATCCGGTGGCGANNCCGGCCGTCGGCGCCGAGCACCTCCGCGGTCCCCACGGTCAAGCTCCTGCCCCGATGCACCACCTTGGCCCTCGCCTCGATCCGGCTGCCGTCGCCGGCCACCGGGCGCAGGAAATTCACCTTGATGTCCACGGAGGCCATCCCCTCGCCCTTGGCAAGGGTCGTCTGCGTCGCGAGAGCGAGCGCGAGATCCGCCAGCAGCACGATGAATCCCCCCTGCGGCCATCCGAACGGCGTGGCGAGCCAGCCCGTCAGGGGCATCGAGCATGAGGCTGCGCCAAGCGTCGCCTCGGTCGGGACGATGCCCAGGAGATGATGCAGCGGCGGCAGGGGCAGCTCTCCACGTATCTGCCCATGGATGATCTCCACGCCGCTGCGCTTCAGGAATTCGCTCTCGTCGATTCGCTCACCCGACACCGGTCGGAGGTATGGGTCAGGTCCGTCTTCCGCGACAGCGGGCTCGGTCGACGANNAATATGCGCATGCGCGACGTCGTGTACGCAACCAGCCGCCCGTCCCCGTCAACCACCTGGCCCGCCGACAACCCCATGGTGCGCCCGGTGTGGATGGCGCGGCCCTTGGCGGTGATGACCGATCCGACGCGTGCGGGACGCAGGTAGGTCATCGACATCTCTGCGGTCGTGTACTGCGTGTGCG
>PKWB01000159.1:0-19405 GCA_003131685.1 Candidatus Dormiibacterota bacterium | reverse complement strand
CCCGCGTCCGCACCGTCGAACGTGAGTCCGGTGAGCCGTCCCATCGGTGGTTGCGCGCGCACCCGGCGCAGTGCTTCGAGGCCGCTGAGCTCGCTCGCCGACGCGTCGAGGATCTCGCCGCGCACAGGAATATCGCGCCACAGCGCGGGCTCACGGATCAGCACCCGCCGAGCTTAGCGGCGCAGCGATATCGCGCTGAGAGAGGGAAGGGCGTGTGCTGCGGCGGGCACGCGGTCGGGACGCCTTCGCCGTCCCGCCGCTCGCTCTCGCCCGGGTGTTAACCCCGGCTGCGAGACGGCCCGCCTCCGCACACGCTCTTCCCTCTCTCAGCGCGGCGGTGGCGCCGGGACCCATGCGGTGCCGGTACACGTCGATGTCGCAACATTGGTGCCGACCACAGGTGCGGCATAGCCGGACCCGCGCACCGTGATGGTGCTGCGGAATCCCGGTAGAGGAATGGGCAGCTGTACCACCCGGGTGACCTGCGCGTAGACGCGGCATCCGTCGCTGGCGCAGACGGTTCCCTCCGGCACCTGCGGGTCGTCAGCTGTCTTCAGCACCAGTGCGTTCGCCGGGCCACGGGGTATCTGCGCCGACTGATCACCCGCCTCGATACATGAGCGCTCGAACGCGTACAGGGTTCCCTCACGATCCTGGGGGTTGACGTCGACGATCTGCACCGCGCACGTCGCGCCGGGGCACGAACCGGCCTCGCCGTAGAGATAGCGCGGATCGACCGCGTCGGCTCCGGACTGCGCACTCAGCTGGGCGGCGTCCTGGACGCGCCCGGACCACACGTACAGGTACGCGGTGTCTGCGACGAGGCACACGAGACTGAACAGGAACAGGGCGAATCCGAGCGCGAACATCATGAGTGTCTGGCCACGTTGACGGACGCGCGCGGTTCCGGTGCGACGGAGCATCACTGCCGGAACGGAGGCGGCAGGGCCTGCGCGTGCAGCGTCGGCGTCCAGAACACGCCCCAGGCCAGTGGGGTGTTGGCGAAGTCGAGCGACGCCGATGCACTGCAGGTGACCACGTGGAGCCCGGACGGCGGATTCAGCGTCCGGTCGACGTAGCCGGGGACAACGACTCCCCCCTTCCCGATTGAGCCGATGTCGCAGGACACCTTCGCATGTGCGGGTGACCCGGCGTATGCGACCGGACGCACCGGCGGAGTCGTGCCGTTGCCGCTGTCACCGCCGGATGTGCAGAGGGCCGCCGTCTGCCAGTGGAGCAGGCCGGTGTCTGTGGTCATGGTTCCGTAGAAGGTCTCTGCGGCGTACCGACAGCCGGTTGGAAGGCCGGCGGTGACGAGGGTGTCGCCATGCGCCCCGCAGCACTGGCTCCCCGCGGGATCCACCGCGTTCTCGGGCGCCTGGAACCGTGACCGCAGCCAGCGCGGTGGCTGAATTCAACTGTTGCTGCACAGTCACCTGCACCATCACGGCGACGAAATTGCAGACGAGGAACAGCAGGATCGGGATGACCAGCGCGGTTTCGAGGACTGCCTGAGCATCGTCACCGCGTCGCCTGGTGCGCCTCACGGTGCGAAGCGAAGCGTGTGCGTCGTTGCCGCGATGTTGGTCGGGAGCTCGAATCCGCCGGCGCCGGGACCGAACCCCGGCGGCACCAACGACGCGGCGAAACCGATGATGCGCACGGTGATCAACGGTGAGTCGTTGCACCCCAGCGGATAGGGCGACGGCTGCCCTCGGGGTGGAGTTGTGCAGGCCGGCGGATCGGCCTCGCTGACGCAGACCACGACCACCCGCGGACCGTCTGCAGCCTGCACCTCCGCCGGCGTTGACGGACAGTGCTGCGTATTGTCCGGCGCACAGGCGCCGCTCGTGTCCACAGCGCACCAGCTTTCAACGGCGGTCCCGAACATCGCGGTGCGAAGCCGTCCGGATATCGCCGCGGTGACCGCTCGAGCATCAGGCGCCGTCTCCGAGACCGGGCTCGACCCGGCAGAAGACGCGATCATCGCGGCCTCTTCGACTGCCGATACTTCGGCTGAGGACTGCACCGCCCAGAGGCCGGCATCGAGTGCGCCGATCAGGCAGAAGAGGAAGAGCGGGAGGACCACGGCGAACTCGACGATCGCCTGACCGCGTCTGCGTCGCGGCATGCGTCGAAGACGCACCACTCCCTCTTCATCCCCTCCTATCGTCTCCTCATCCTAGCCGGGAGCGGGGTCGTTACGAGGGAAGCACCACGAACGTCAGCACGACCGGCAGCAGAGCCGTCACCCGAACCGGGTCCGCCGGCTGGTTGTTTGCCGGGTTGATGAGCGTCGTCCAGTTGCCTCCCGAGAAGACCTCGAGGACGTACGGACCGCCGATTGGCACGCTGGTGAACGTGAAATCCCCCGACGCGTCGGAGGTCGTATAGAAGAAGGGCGCACTGGTCTGGTACATCCCGTTGGGCTCCGCCCTGTAGTTCGAGCTGAGCCGGACCCGGCCGGACACCGGCGCGCCGATTCGGGTGACCAGCGTGCCGGAGACGGCCTGAGGTGCCGCGAGCAGCGCCTGCGCCTGGGCAGCCTCCGCGCTTGCCGCGAAATCGGTCACCAGCTTCTGCAGCTCAACGATCGCCTCGCTGTAGTAGTCGTTAGCGATGTCCTCCTCGCCGGCTGCCAGCAGGGCCGAGGGAAAGAGACTGTCGGCGGTCCTGGTCGCCTGCGCCGAGTGCTCACCGACCACGCTGTTCAGGATCGAAACGGCGTCCGTGGCCCGTCCGGCGATGATCAGCAGTCCCGCCTCGCCGGCCTGGTCGACGGGGAGCTGTCGCGCCGCCTGGGCGCCGCCGGGTGTTGCCGACGCGAGCCTGATGATCTCGTCCAGCCTCAGGATGGCACTCGGGTAGTCCGCTCCGGCCGCGTCATTCGTCGAAGTCTTGAAGAGGAGCGCCGCCAGGGCGTCGAGCGCCTGCTTCCGGAGCGACGGGGCGGTGACCGATCGGTAGAGGGCGACGGCCTGGTCGACCTTGCCGTTGCGGCCGAGTGCCGCCGCCCAGGCCATGAGGGTCTGCTCCGCGGCGCTCGACGCAGACGCGGCAGCGCCGGGATCGAGCACGTCGAGCGGCCCGGAGCGCATCGAGATCGCCTCATCGATGGCAATGGCGCGGGCGTAGTCGCCGCCGGCGGCCAGCGTCGAAGCCGTCGATGCTGCCGCCGCTGTGCCGGTGGCCGCTCCGACCGCGACCCCGGCCACGGCCGTGACCATCCCGGCGATGACGAGCAGCGCGATCGGCCAGCGCCGGGCGGGGTGGACCACGAGCTCCGGCCACGCCGGCGGCGCGGCCGGAGGCAGAGGCATGGCTTCGGAAACGGGGAAAATCGGGGGAGCCGGATGCGGATCCACGTACGCATAACGTACGTGCGTGTACTACCGGCACGCGGTTGCGGTCTCTCTGTCCGGCTCCGCACACCCAGAAGGGTTCTGCCGGACGAGTAGGCTGCTCGCCGAATGATCACCGTGGATGGAGGAGCGCTGACCATCGACGCCGTGGTGCGCGCGGCTCGAAGGCGNNCTCCAGCGGTCGGTCGTGCTCAGCCATGCGGCGGGATCGGGTCCCCGCCTCGACGACGAGGTGGTCCGCGGGATGATCCTGCTTCGCGCGCGCACCCTCGCCGCCGGGCTCTCCGGAGTCCGCGTCGAGCTGGTCGAGGCGCTCCTCGGGCTTCTCGAGGCGGCGATCATCCCGTGGGTCCCCGAGCACGGCTCCCTCGGCGCCTCCGGTGACCTCGCACCGCTCGCCGCGATCGCGACGGTGCTGCTCGGGCAGGGATGGGTCGTGGCCGACGGTGGCGGTCGCGTCGACGCTGCGTCGATGCTGCGCGAGCACGGACTGACGCCGATTGACGTCGAGCCGAAGGAGGGTCTCGCGCTCATCAACGGGACCGATGGGATGACCAGCCTGCTCGCACTTGCCGTGCACGACATCGAGGACCTGCTTCGGCTCGCCGACATCGCCTGCGCGCTCAGCGTCGAGGCGTTGCTCGGCACGACGGTGGCGTACGACGAGCGGGTGGTCGCGCTCCGCCCGGCCCCGGGACAGGCCGACTCCGCTGCGAACCTCCGCGCGCTCCTCGAGGGGAGCCCGATCGTCGCGTCGCATCGCCCCTCCAGACACGCTGTGCAGGACGCGTACTCGCTGCGCTGCGCACCCCAGGTCCACGGTGCCGCCCGCGACGTGGCCGGCTTCTGCCGTCAGACCGTCGAGAACGAACTGGCCAGTGTCGTCGATAACCCGGTGGTCCTCGGCGAGGACGTCGTCAGTGCCGGCAACTTCCACGGACAGGCGCTGGCGTACGCCGCCGACATGCTCGCGTCGGCGTGCGCCGACGTGGCCGCGATCAGTGAGCGCCGCATCGACAGGCTGCTCGATCCAGCCCGCTCCCGTGGCCTCCCAGCCTTCCTGAGCCCCGAACCGGGGCTCAACAGCGGCCTGATGATCGCCCAGTACACGGCCGCGGCGATGGTCGCTTCGCTCCGCCACGCCGCCACACCCTTCGCGGTGCAGAGCGCCGCCACCAGCGCCGGCCAGGAGGACCATGTCTCGATGGGCTACGAGGCGGCGCTGCGCACACGTCGCTCGGTCGCACTGCTACGCGCCGTGCTCGCCATCGAGGTCCTCGGCGCCGCCCAGGCGATCGAGATGCGCCAGCCGCTCCGCCCGGCACCCGCCACCGGCGCGGTGATTGCGGCGCTGCGTACGCGCACCTCGCCGCTCGGCGCCGATCGCATCCTCAGCGGCGACCTCGAGGCTGCCGAAGCGTGGGCGCGCGACGGCGAATGGCGGGGCGCGCTCGCCGGCGCCGGGGTGACCTTGCGATGACCGCTGGCGCTCGGCCGGTCCGCGCGCCGCACGGGAATGCGCTCACCTGCGGCAGCTGGCAGACCGAGGCACCGCTTCGCTGCCTGATGAACAACCTCGACCCGGCGGTCGCCGAGGACCCGGATTCGCTGGTCGTCTACGGCGGCACCGGGCGGGCGGCGCGCTCATGGGAGTGCTTCGATGCCATCGTCGCAACGCTTCGCTCGCTGCGCGACGACGAGACCCTGCTGGTGCAGTCGGGGAAGCCGGTTGGCGTCGCTCGCACTCACGAGATGGCGCCGCGCGTGCTGATCGCGAACTCGCTCCTGGTACCGCGGTGGGCGACCTGGGAGGAGTTCTGGCGGCTCGAGGCCCTGGGGCTGACCATGTACGGGCAGATGACCGCCGGCTCGTGGATCTACATCGGCACCCAGGGCATCCTGCAGGGCACGTTCGAGACCTTTGAGGCGGTGGCGCGGAAGCGATTCGGCGGCAGCCTCACAGGACGCCTCGTGGTGACCTCCGGACTGGGTGGCATGGGAGGCGCCCAGCCGCTCGCGGTCACCATGAGCGGCGGCGTCGCGCTCTGCATCGATGTGGATCCCGCTCACATCCAGCGGCGACTGGACACCGGTTACGTCGACGAGGTTGCAGACACGCTCGACGCGGCGGTCCGCCGCTGTGACGTCGCTCGCGAGGAGGGCCGTGCCCTGTCGGTGGCGGTCTGCGCCAATGCGGCGGAAGCCCTGCCCGCGCTGCTCGAGTCGTCGCTGGCGATCGACGTCGTCACCGACCAGACCAGCGCGCACGACCCGCTCAATGGGTACGTTCCAGCCGGGCTGAGCCTCGAGGCGGCCGCGGCGCTGCGAGCGAGCGATCCGGACGAATACATGCGACGGTCGCGCGAGTCGATGGCGCGGCACTGCGAGGCGATGGTGGAGTATCAGCAGCGCGGCGCCGAGGTGTTCGACTACGGCAACTCACTCCGCGACCAGGCGCGTATCGGTGGCTTCGCGGGCGCGTTCGCCTACCCCGGGTTCGTCCCCGCATACATCCGCGATCAGTTCTGCGAGGGACGGGGCCCGTTCCGGTGGGTCGCGTTGAGCGGTGATCCCGAGGACATCGCGCGCACCGATGCCGCGATGCTCGAGTTGTTTCCGGATCACGACGGGTTGCACCGCTGGCTCAGCCTGGCCAGGGAGCGCGTGCAGTTCCAGGGGCTTCCTGCGCGGATCTGCTGGCTCGGCGCCGGGGAGCGACACCTTGCCGGCCTTCGATTCAACGACATGGTGCGCAGCGGCGAGCTCTCGGCACCTGTGGTCATCGGGCGCGACCATCTCGACAGTGGCTCGGTCGCGTCCCCGCTGCGCGAGACCGAGGCGATGCGCGACGGCAGCGACGCCATCGCCGACTGGCCGGTGCTCAACGCGCTGCTGAACACCGCGAGCGGGGCAACGTGGGTCGCCGTCCACCATGGTGGCGGCGTCGGCATGGGGCTCTCGATTCACGCGGGTGCGCAGGTGTGCGCCGACGGCACCGAACTCTCGGCCCGTCGATGCGAGCTGGTCCTCACCAACGACCCGTCGACCGGTGTCATGCGTCACGCCGACGCGGGATACCCCGAGGCTCGGGACGCGGCTCGCGAGCGGGGGGTGCGAGTGCCCATGCTCGACGTGGGTGCGCCGGGCGCGTGAACGCTCGCGAGTGGCTCGCCGGCGACGCGGCCATGCCCGACCTGGTGGTGCTGGGCGCGCCGATCGCCAGGGCGTCGATCACACCGGTCGAGTCATGGTCGACACCGCCGGCGTTCCGGGCGGCGCTGGAGCGCTTCCCCACCTGGGACGCGGAGAGGTACGTCGACCTCGAGGAGCTGCGCGTGAAAGACCTCGGCGATGTCGAAGGTGACCGTGAGGACGCCGATGCGCGCGCAGCGCACGAGCGCATCCAGGAGGCCGCCTACACGGCGGCGCGAACGGCCGAGCATGTTGTGGTCGTCGGTGGCGACAACTCGCTCACTCGCCCGGCGCTGCTCGGGATGATGAGCGCAAGGCCCGGAGCATGGGCGCTGCTGACCATCGACGCGCACCATGACTGCCGTCCCGCGACCGACGGATCGCGGAATGGAACCCCGGTCCGCGAGCTGATCGAGGCCGGGCTCCCCGGAGAGCGGGTGGCACAGATCGGGATCCACCCCCTCGGCAACACCCGGGAGCACGCGGATTGGGCACGCGCGCAGGGGATTCACATCGTCTCGCTGCACGCCGTGCAGCGCGATGGGATGGACGCCGTCATCGCGTCCTCGGTCGCACAGCTGGTGGCGCACGGGGCCGACCGCGTGTACGTCGACTTCGATATCGACGTCGTGGATCGTGCCTTCGCACCGGCGTGCCCCGCGAGCCTTCCGGGAGGCATGCAACCGGATGACCTGCTGCGCGCCGCCTTTCTGCTCGGCGCAGACCCTCACGTGGTCGCGGCGGACCTGTGCGAGGTGGATGCGAACGCCGACGTCAATGCCATGACCGTGCGTCTGATGGTCGCGACATTCCTGAAGTTCTGCAGTGGGCTGGTGACCCGAGCCCACAACCGGTCTCACCCATGAGCGCGATCGTCGTCCACGGCATCGGCGCGCTCTGCACGTGTGATCCGTTGCGCGGCGAAGCTCCTGGCGTGGTGCGCGATGCCGCACTGGTCGCACGCGACGGGATCATCGTGTATGCGGGTCCCGAAGCCGGGCTTGACCGATCCGACATCCCGCGCAGGGCGCTCGAGGTGCACGCACGCGGAGCCGCGGTCATGCCCGGATTCGTTGACGCGCACACGCACATCGTCTGGCTCGGCGACCGCGGCGATGAGTACGCGCACCGCGCATCGGGCGCGACCGACGAGGAGATCGCCGCCGGAGGCGGCGGCATCCGCGCGACCGTGCGCGCCACCGCAGCCGGGACCGTCGAGGATCTCGCAGCCGCGGGTCGCGAGAAGGCGCTGCGCATGCTCGCCAACGGCACCACGACCGTCGAGGTCAAGAGCGGCTACGGGTTGGAGCACGACGCCGAGATGCGCCAGCTCGACGCCGCTGACCAGTTGCGTCGGTGGCGGGACCTGCCCGATGTCGTGGCGACGTACCTTCCCCTGCACGCGACCCCGGATGGCCCGCGCGACGCATACCTCGACGATGTGTGCACCCGTGGCGTCGACGGCGCAGCCGGGCGTGCAACGTTCGTCGACGCGTACTGCGAGGCCGGGGCGTACTCGGTCGTCGAATGCGAGCGGCTCTTCACCGCGGCGGCTGCGCATCGGCTGCGCCCGAAGATCCATGCGGAGCAGCGCTCGCACAGCGGCGGCGCGCTGCTCGCGGCGCAGGTGGGCGCGGTGAGCGCAGACCACCTCGAGCACGCGACCAACACCGATCTGGAGGCGCTCAGCAAAGCAGGCGTCGTCGGCGTGATCCTGCCCGGGGCATCGCTGGTCCTGGGTGGCCCACCCCCGCCGGGGCGGCGCCTGCTCGATGCCGGGTGCACCGTGGCCGTGGCCACGGACTGCAATCCGGGAACCTGCTACAGCGAGTCGATGCCGCTGATGGTCGCGCTGGCGGTTGCGCTCGGCGGCCTCACACCTGCCCAGGCGCTGGTGGCGGCCACGGCGGGCGGCGCCGCCGCTCTCGGCCTGGCCGATCGCGGCATCCTGCGTGCCGGCATGCGTTGCGACGCGGTGATCCTCAGGGCGCCGAGCTGGATCGACGTCGGGTATCACCTCGGCGGAGACATCGTGGGCAGCGTGATCCTCGAGGGACGGTTGGCAGTACCCTCGAAGGCCTGATGCTCACCGAATCGTCCCGACGCACCCGCCCCGGGCGCCGCGGGGGCGCGGTTCTCCCCCGCCTCGTGGGCCAGGATCTCGAGGTACAGCTCGCCGGCGGCGAGAGGCGCACCTACGTGAACCTCGACATGGCGGCGAGCACCCCGGCGATGGAGGCTGTGGCCGACGCGGTCATCGAGTTCCTTCCCTGGTACTCGAGCGTGCACCGCGGCGCCGGGTTCGCCTCGCAGGTGTCGACCCGGGCATACGAGGCGGCGCGCTCCGCGGTGGCGGCGTTCGCCGGCGCCCGGTCGTCTGATGCAGTCATCTTTGTCAGAAACACGACGGAGGCGATCAACCTCCTGACCCACTGTGTGGTGCTGCGCCCCGGCCACGCGGTGCTCAGCACCATCGTCGAGCATCACGCGAACATGCTGCCCTGGCGGCGTCTCGCACGGGTGGAGCTGCTCGATGCGCCCGAGTCCCCGGAGCAGCTGCTCGCCGATCTGCGCCGTGCCCTCGAGGATCGCCATCGCCCCATCGGGATCGTCGCCATCACCGGAGCGAGCAACGTCACCGGCGAAGTCTTTCCGGTCGCGGAGATCGGGCGGCTGGCGCACGAGCACGGGGCGCTCCTCGCGCTCGACGCCGCTCAGCTGGCGCCGCATCGGACCATCGACATGGTCGCGATGGGGATCGACTTCCTGTCGCTCTCCGGCCACAAGATGTACGCGCCGTTCGGTGGCGGCGTGCTGATCGGGCCCTCGGCGGTGCTCGGTGATGCCGAACCGATGCTTGCCGGCGGAGGTGCGGTGACCTACGTGACCACCGATGACGTGCAGTGGGCGCCCCTGCCCGACCGGCATGAGGCAGGCAGCCCCAACGTTGTGGGTGCGATCGCGCTGGGCGCGGCGTGCACCGTGCTCGACCGCACCGGGATGAACCACATCGGCGCGCACGAGAAGCGCTTGCTCGCATATCTCGACGGACAGATCGACGATCTCCCGAAGCTGCACCGGCTCCGGTTGTGGGACGGCCCCGACGTCGACCGTCTCGGCGTGAGCACGTTCACCGTCGACGGCATGCACCATGCGCTGGTCGCCTCGGTGCTGAGCGCGGAGTACGCGATCGGCGTTCGCCACGGCTGTTTCTGCGCGCACCCGTATATCACCCACCTGCTCGGCGTGAGCATCGGCGAGGCGCACACGATTCGCGAGCGGCTCCGGCGCGGCGAGCACCAGGAGATCCCCGGAGCGATCCGCGCGTCGTTCGGGATCGGGACCTCTGTCGAGCACATCGACCGCCTCGTCGCTGCGCTCCGCGAGATCACCACGCGCGGGCCGCATCTCGAGTACGTCGAGGATCCTCATACCGGCGATTACCTTCCGGTTGACGACCAGCGTCGTCTGCCCCTCTTCGAATTCCTTCCGCCGCTCGAGGCGATGGCGACCCCGTCAGGCTGCGGTCAGTTCTGATCCCTCAGCCTCGAGCGGCGAGCCGGCCCTCGAGCTCGGACACCGCCGTCACCGGCGCCTCGCAGACGAACCCCCGGCACACATAGGCGGCCGGGATGCCGTCCACGGGGGTTCGGCCGTCGAGCAGCGGTACCTCGCCGGACGGTCCCCAGGCAAGCACCGTCATCGGGTCGAACCGCCGCTGCGCGACCCCGAGGAGCGCGCGAGTCCGCGCGTCGTCGGCGTCGCCGACGATCGCGATCTCTCGCATGGGCCCGACCGCAAGCTCCATCGCCGCCGCGAGCCCGGCGACCGCCAGCGGTGCGCGGGCGACCACCGTCGCCAGTGGGGCGATGATCTCCATGGCGTACGTGCGCCACCGGTCATCACCCGTGAATGCTTGCATCCGGCAAAACAGCGCCGCGGCAACCGACTGCCCCGCGCTCACCGGATTGTCGTCGATGGTGCGGGGCCGCACGATGAGCGGTTCGGAGTCTCCGGCGGTATCGAAATAGTTGCCGTCGGCGTCCCGATGCTGCGCAACAATGCGTCCGCACAGCTCGAGCGCCGCGGTGAAGTACCGCGGCCGGCCGGTCGACTCGTAGAGGGTGAGCAAGCCATCGCCGAGGTTGGCGACGTCGTCGAGAAACCCGGTGATCCGCCCCTCGGCTCCGTTCCAGATGCGATGGACGACGCCATCGCGCACCAGGTGGGCGAGCACAAATTCCGCGCACGCCGACGCGACTGCGACGTAATCCGCCCGCTCGAGCGCGGCTCCCGCTTCGGCGAACGCACGGATGGCGAGCCCATTCCACGCGGTGATCACCTTGCCATCGCGCTCCGGCGCGGGGCGCGACGCGCGCACGTTGCGGAGACTCGCGCGGATGCCATCGAGGCGAGCGCGCAACGCGGGCTCGTCGATCGACATCGATCGGGCCACCTGGGCCAGCGGATAGGGCATCGAGAGCACTGTCGTCCCGTGCTCGAAGTTGCCCCCGTCGACAACGCCGAAGACGCGGGCGGCGAGCGCGCCGTCCTCGATACCGAGCGCGTCGCGCAGCTGAGCCGGCGTCCACACGAAGAACGCTCCCTCGCCGCCGGGGCTGTCCGCGTCCTGTGACGCCGCGAAGGCGCCGCCGGGGAGCAGCAGCTCGCGTGCCATGTAGTCGAGGGTTCTCGTGCAGACCTCGAGCAGGTCGTCGCGCCCGCTCACCTGGTACGCGTGCAGATACACGGGAGCCAGCTGCGCGTTGTCGTACAGCATCTTCTCGAAGTGCGGCACCGCCCAGCGCGCGTCGACGCTGTAGCGATGGAAGCCGCCGCCGACCTGGTCGTGGATCCCCCCGCGCGCCATCGAATCGAGCGTGAGAACCGCCGCGTCCCTGACCGCGACATCGCCGGTGACCCGCGACCTGCGCAGCATCAGGTCCAGCGCCTGCGGATGCGGGAATTTCGGCGCCGCACCGAAGCCGCCGTGCGCGTGATCGGTTTCGCTTGCGAGCTTCTTCGCCGCTTCATCGAGCAGCGCGGCAGTCGGCTCGCCCGGCGCGGGAAGCGGGCGCGGCGCAACCGCGTCGCGCACCTTCTCGCCCATCGCACCGATCTCATCGCGCTGCCCGTGATAGGCGGCCGCGGCGGCCTGGAGCACGGCCGGAAAGCCGTGCATCCCCTGGCGGTCCTCGGGTGGGAAGTACGTCCCGCTGTAGAAGGGCAGGGCCGCCGGCGTCAGGAAGACGGTCAGCGGCCAGCCCCCATTGACGCCCATCGCCTGAGCCGCGCTCATGTACACCGAGTCCACGTCCGGACGCTCCTCGCGATCGACCTTGATGCTGACGAAGAGCTCGTTCATGAGCGAGGCGATCCCGGGGTTCTCAAAGGATTCGTGCGCCATCACGTGGCACCAGTGACAGGCGCTGTAGCCGATCGAGAGCAGCACCGGGCGGTCATCGTCGCGCGCGCGCTCGAAGGCGGCATCCCCCCACGGGTACCAGTCGACCGGGTTCTTGGCGTGCTGCAGCAGGTACGGACTTGATTCAGCCGCGAGGCGATTGGCCATGCGGCCACGCTAGCCGAAGCGGTCGTAGCCGCGTGTCCCGCCTCAGGCTTGGAGGCGACGCGGCACCAGGCGGATCATCGCCAGCAGTGCAATGGCGGACGCGACCAGGGTCACGGCGCCGATCCCCAGCCACCGCCAGACGAGCGCCGCATCCTGGTATGCGGGAGGGGCCGGGAGGTTCTGGAGGACGTGCTCCCAGAGCCCGTCGGCTGTGCCTGCGTAGACGGCATGACGCCCCGAGTCCGCGGACAACGAAGACACGGAGTCTGGGAGACCGGGGCCGGCGCGGATCCAGTCGTCGCCGCCGTCGGTGCTGATCAGGACCGCATATCCGTCGGTGCCGAGATAGATCGCGTCGCTGAGCGGCTCGGTGAACGCGGTGATCGAGGTGATGCGCGGGACGCCCTGAACCAGGCTCGCCGGGAGCAGGAGGAGCGCCTGCTTCCAGTCGCCGTCCTGGCCTCGGCGCCAGACCGCGCCACTGGTGCTCACCGCAACCACGACACCGGGGAGCGCTGCCGGTGCCGCGATCAGGCCGGCCCCCGGGCCCAGGTCCGGCGAGCCCGGATCAACCTGCGGAGCGCTGCTCACCGCGGTATCGGCCACGTGCAGCACGCGTCCGGCCGGATCGATCTCCCAGCGCTCCGTGCCGATGGTCACGACGTCGATCGGCGGGAAGGTCGCGGTGGCGGGAGCGGTCGCGAAGGTCTTCCCGCCGTCGGTCGACAGCAGCGTCGCCCCCGTCGCGGTGTGCACCATGATCGTGTCGCCTATGGCAGAAACACGGGTGATCGCGGTGCCGCGAAGGGCGACCGGACTCCACCAGGCGTCGGCCGCACGAGCCGGTGGGCTGCCGATCAGGACGATGGTCAGCGCGATGCATGCGGCCACGGTGGCGGTGAGCGCCCGCCGGTGGCGATCAGAACCCATACAGCCCCTGGACGATGCCGAACTGCAGCGCGATGTCCGCGACCGCGTGGATGATCACCGCAGGCCAGAGCGAGTTGGTGCGGCGCACCAGCCAGCCGAATGCGAGACCGACGAGGAAGGTGATGGGCACGAAGGGCGCTTCGGGTCCGCCATAGCTGATCGCCAGATGGGCGAGGCCGAACACCGCGGCCTGGCAGACGTTCGCCCAGCGCGGGCTCATGGTTCGCTCCAGCGCGCCGAGCAGCAGACCGCGGAACTGCACCTCCTGGGAGAAGGCCTGGAGCGCGTTGGCCGGTCCCAGCAACGGGAAGTCCCGGCCGAACGCGACCGGTTGCAGCGCAACGCGTCCGAGCAGACCCGCCGGCAGCGCCAGGCCGAGGCCGATGAGGACCGCGCTGCCGATCACGCCCGCCGCAAGTCCTCCGAGACCGAGGTGGCGCATGCGGAGCGACGGTCGCCACGCCGGCGCGACCGTCCGCCAGGCCGCGAACGCTATCAACAGGGTTCCGACCGCCTGCGCGACCGATGACCAGAAGACCTGGGCATCGAAGCTGCCTGAGCGCTGACCGAACAGATCGAAGAGGATCTGCGGCCCCGCCGAGAGCAGCGTGTACGCGGCGGCGACCGCCACCAGGGCAAACAGAATCGGGCGCGCCGGCTCGAGACGTCGTATGAGGAGCGACGGGATCGCGATCAGGACCGATGCGACGCTGAGGCGCGCCAGGTACGGGTCGACGCCATTCGGATCGCTGAAGGTGATTGGAACGAGAAGCGCCGCACCAAGGCCCAACTCGGCAAGGACGAGCGTCGCGGCATTCGGCCACCACGGCGCGGCGCGATAGCGCTGCAGTCGTGTGCCGACCGCCTCAGTTGCCACGGAGCCCCGGGGCATCTGTCAACCGGATCGCAGTTCGAATCCGATCGGCAATCACCTCGAGCTCGGCGCGGGCGGGCCGAGCGCCATAGCCGGGCGGAAAGCGGAATCCGAATCCGTCATCCGCGTGGCGAGGGATCAGGTGGATGTGTGCGTGCTGGATCTCCTGTCCGGCTGCCTCGCCGTCAGCGACGTAGATGCTCACCGCCTCGACGGACGGTGCGCCGGTTCTCAAAGCCCGGTTGAGGCGATTAGCCACCGACCACATGGTCGCAAGGACTGCATCGTCCAGCTCGGGCATCAGCTCCGCGTGCATCCGCGGCACGACCAGCAGATGCCCCGGTCGCACCGGGCGGATATCCATGAAGGCGACGACGATGTCGTCTTGATAGAGGAAGCTCGCCGGCGCGTAGCCGCCGACGATGGCGCAGAAGATGCAGTCCGCCGTCTGACTCGATGTCGACATCGTCTCCGCATCGTACCGGCGCCACTGTCATCGTCTTCGCCGCGCCCTCTTCGTGCCGATCGGGCAAGTGATGGACTAAGCTAGACTAAGTCATGGAAATGGTGAACGTTCATGCAGCCAAGACGCACCTCTCCCAGCTCCTCGCTCGTGTTGAGGCAGGTGAGGAGATCGTGATCGGACGGGCCGGTCACCCGGTTGCGCGGCTCGTCCCCTTCGCCGGCGTGGCAACGCCCCGTCGTCGCTTCGGCGGATGGCGCGGACGGGGGTGGATCTCCGACGACTTCGACGCGCCTCTCCCTGAATCGATTCTGAAGGCGTTTCTCGGAGAGGAGTGAACTATCTCCTCGACACTCACGTCCTCGTCGACCTGTTGATCGCACCGCAGCGAGTTGGGCAGGCCGTTCGCAGAGTTCTTCGCGATTCGCTCAATGACGTGGTCGTCAGTGCCGTCAGCGGATGGGAGATCGCCATCAAGACTTCAGTGGGAAAGCTCAACCTGCCAGAGGATCTCGATACCGAGTTGCTGCGCGCCGGGATCAGTTTGGTCGACATCACGCTTGCGGATGGCCTGAGAGCCGGCGCGCTCCCCCGCCACCACAGCGATCCATTCGACCGGATGCTCGTGGCTCAAGCCCAGCGACGCGGCATGACCCTGGTCACGAGAGACGCGCTGCTCGCAGCGTATGGGGTGCCGATCCTCGCTGCGTGACCGATGCGAACCGCGACTAGGCGGCTCGGTCGGCCCGCTGACCCCACCAGCGCAGCAGGGACATCTCTTCTTCATGTGCGGCGGCACCCAGCCATGCACGCCATTCGCGCTCGAAACCTTCGGGCGCCTGGAACAACGCGGCCCATTTCCACTCGGGCGGAAGCTGGGCGGTCAACTCGGTCAACGGGCTTTTGTCTGTCATGGTCTCTCTTGTTCCTGCCGGTCCAAATCCCGGCACTGAAGAGGTTTTCCACTCGGGCCCTCGGCTAAACAACCGCTCGAACGTGTCCCGTCCAGTACGCTTCCCGCCGCGATGAGCGTCACAGTTCTGGTCGGCGGTCAGTGGGGCGATGAAGGCAAAGGCAAGGTCATCGACCTGCTCGCCGACACGGTCAACATGGTCATCCGCTCGCAGGGCGGCAACAACGCCGGTCACACGGTCGTCACCGGGGGCAAGGAGCACCGCTTCCACCTGATCCCGAGCGGCATCCTCTATCCCGAGACCACCTGCGTCATCGGCCACGGGGTGGTCGTCGATCCCAAGGCGTTTCTCCAGGAGCTGGACGAGCTCCAGGCGGGCGGGATCCCGGCGCGCAACCTCGTGATCAGCGAGCGCGCTCACATGGTGATGCCCTATCACCCCGTGCTCGACCAGCTCGGCGAGGAGATGCGTGGTGACGATCGCCTCGGCACCACCTGGCGCGGCATCGGGCCGGCGTACGAGGACAAGGTGCGCCGGATCGGGTTCCGCATCGGCGACCTACAGAAGCCCGCGTTCCTCGAGAAGAAGCTCCGCTTCGTGCTCCGCCTCAAGAATGAGAGCCTGACCCGCCTGTACGGCGCCGAGCCCTTCAACGAGAAGGAGATCCTCGACGAGTATCTCGGCTACGCGGAGCGCATCGACCCATACATCCGCGACATCTATCCGCTGATCCAGGACGCGCTCAACGCCGGCAAGAAAATCCTTCTCGAGGGCGCGCAGGGTGTGATGCTCGACATCGACCTCGGCACCTACCCGTATGTGACATCGTCGTCACCAACTGCGGGCGGGGCGTGCACCGGCAGCGGGATACCGCCGTCACGCGTCACCCGAACCGTGGGGGTCTTCAAGGCGTACACGACGCGAGTCGGCTACGGCCCCTTCCCCACCGAGCTGACCGACTCGCTCGGTGACCAGCTCCGCGAGGTGGGCGTCGAGTACGGCACCACAACGGGCCGCGCACGCCGGGTCGGCTGGTTCGACGCGGCGGTCTCCCGCTACGCCGTCGCCACCAACGGCATCGATGCGATGGTCCTGACCAAGGTCGACGTCCTCGACGAGTTCGAGACGCTGAAGATCTGCACCGGCTATCTGAGCAAGGGCGAGTACTGGGACCATCCGATGGCCAACATCTCGCACCTCAAGCACGTCGAGCCGATCTACGAGGAGTTCCCCGGGTGGATGTCACCAACTCGGGAATGCCGGCGCTACGAGGACCTCCCCGCAGCCTGTCGCACCTACATCGAGCGCGTCGGTGAGCTGTGCGGCGCGAAGGTCAACGTCGTGTCGGTGGGGCCGGATCGGGAGCACACCCTGGTGCGCACCCCGTTGCTCGACTGACAGCGAGCGGGCAGCCTCGAAGCTCGTTAGAGAAGTGGCAGGGGGCGGAGGGCCACCCCCTGCCGGTCAGGAAGGGATAGGGAGAGTTTCGAAAAGAGCGTCGACGTCCAGCGGCGCTACCCCTTGCGCCGTTGGCCGGTGCACCAACCTACCTCTGCTGGCATTATACCAACTGCCCAAATCTGACCGCCCCTGCGTAGGCCTCGTGCCGTCGCCGCGCGCGATGATTGACACCAAATGACGACAACGCTCGGACGTGTTCGCGCTCCGGAGCTCCGAGGTGCGGGCGGATGGATCAACACCGAGCAACCGCTGGCGCTGCGCGATCTTCGCGGTCGCGTGGTGGTGCTCGATTTCTGGACGTTCTGCTGCATCAACTGCCTTCGCGTCATCGAGGAGCTGCGCCCGCTCGAAGCCCGTTTTGGTGATCGCCTGGTGGTCATCGGCGTGCATTCGCCGAAGTTCCCCCACGAGGCCGACCACGCCGCCGTCGCCCGGGCGGTGGACAGGCACCGGATCGGTCACCCGGTGCTCGACGACCCGGACCTCGAGACCTGGCAGCAGTACGGTGTGCGCGCCTGGCCGACCCTGGTGGTGATCGACCCCGACGGATACGTGGTCGCGATGGCCTCTGGCGAGGGAAACGGTCCCGCGCTCGAGAAGGTGGTCGCCCAGCTCCTCGAGGGCCGAACCGATCTCGCCGCCGGACCTGCGTTCACCCCGGTTCCGCTCGCAGGAGCTGGAGCGCTCGCCTTCCCCGGCAAGGTCATCTCCGATGGCGGGGTCCGCCTCGCGATCGCCGACACCGGCAACGATCGCGTTCTCGTGTGCGACCTCGACGGGAGCATCCGGCATGAGTTCCGCGGCTTCCACCAGCCCCAGGGGGTGCGCTTCGACTCCGATCGCCTGCTGGTCTGCGACGCGGTATCGGGGGAGCTGGTCGCCGTCTCCCTTCCCGGGGGCGGACGCCGGGTACTTGCTTCGGGACTGCGCTCGCCCTGGGACGCGCTGGTTCTGCCCGACGGCAGGATCGCGGTCGCCGAGGCCGGCCTGCACCGCATCGTCGCGATGCCAGCCGGCGGTGGTGAGGCGGAGGTGCTGGCCGGAAGCCGGGCGGAGGGACTCCGCGACGGTCCGGCGCTCGACGCGCATCTCGCGCAACCGAGCGGTCTCACCATGCTTGGTGACGGCGCCATCGCATTCGCCGACTCCGAGGTCTCCGCGCTGCGCGTGCTTCGCGACGGCAAGGTCGAGACCCTCGTCGGCACCGGCCTGTTCGACTGGGGCAGTGACGACGGCGACCGAGCGACGGCGCGGCTGCAGCATCCGCTCGGCGTCGTGGCTCTCCCCGGCGGCGCGATCGCCGTCGCAGACACGTTCAACTCACTCGTACGGGTCTGGGAAGCCGGGGCGCTGAGGACCATACCGCTGCGAGGCCCCTTCGACGAGCTCGAGGGCCTCGACGAGCCCGGGGGGCTGGACGTGCTGCCGGACGGCCGCCTGCTGGTCGCGGACACCAACCATCATCGCGTCATCACCGTCGACGTGACCACCGGTGAGGTGAATGCTGTCCACGTCCACGACGTGCACGGCGCCAGGGAGCTTGCCGGCTCCTCACTCGCCGGACGCGCCGGCGCTGGGCTCGTGGTCGAGTCGGACGTCGACCTCGGTGGGCTCGATCTCGACGTTCGTCAGGGTCCTCCCGTGCACGTGAGCGTGACCGTCGACCCTCAGACGCTCCTCGGGGCCGGGCCGCGGTCCTGGGCGCTGGACAGCCTTCCGGTGCGCCTCGATCTCCGATTGGGCACACCGGGCAGCGGCGTCCTGACGGTCGACGTGATCGCTTCGACCTGCGAAGGCGACATCTGCACCATCAAACGGAGCAACCGCGAGCACAGCCTCACGGTCTCCTAGCGGTGTGTCGTTTCTACCTTCTCGGCTCGTACCGCATCGCCACTGCCCCCGAGCCGAACTCCAGCCGGCTCACGAGCTTCAAGTCGACATGCTTCGATAGCCCCGCGAACAACGTCGGCCCGTGACCGGCGAGCCTGGGATGCACCACGAACTCATACTCATCGATCAATCCCAGCTCCGTCAACGCCAGTGGGAGCTTCACACCTCCGACGAACAGTCCCTTGCCCGACTCCCGCTTGAGTTGCTGAACGGCCTTGCCCAGATCCCGGCGCACGAGTTCCGCGTTCCAATCGACCTGCTCCAGGGTGCTCGACACGACGTACTTCTTCAGCGCGTTGATCGTCTGGGCGAAGGGTTCCATCCAATCAGGTCTCGCTCCCGCCGGCGCCGGTGACCGCCACGCTGACTCCATCATCTCGTAAGTCACCCGGCCAAAGAGAAGGGCGTCGGCCTGGTTGAGGTTCTCGACCGCGTGACGATGCAAGTCTTCGTCCGCGGGGATTGCACGATGATCGCAGCACCCGTCCAATGTGACGTTGATGGAGTACCGAAGGGGTCGCATTTCGCAAGAGTACCGGCGGTGGACCCACCACCAGACCCGCGTCAGTCGGAGGGCTTGACCTCGGACTGCGCCCACTCCAGTAGCGCTTCCGGCGTCGGGTGCGGCAGACGCACGTCAATGGTGGCGATCAAGTCTCCTGCGCCGCCGCCCTTGAGATGAGGCATCCCGAGCCCACGAAGCCGGAGGCGGGCGCCGTTCTGCGTCCCGGCGGGAACCGACAGCTG
>PKWB01000029.1:41050-43061 GCA_003131685.1 Candidatus Dormiibacterota bacterium | reverse complement strand
AACAACTGAGAAGCGGCATCGACCAGTCGATCTCGCTTCGGTGGGCGCTCCTGTGCGCGTGATCCACGATCCTCAGCCAGTGTGTCAGTCATCTCACTCACCTCACTCATCACTATACGACAGTTGATAGTGTTAGTCGACTGACCAAGACAGACATCCTTCCGGGGATGCTGATCATGGGGGCCGGTTTGGCCTTGGTGATGGTGGGCGTTCAGAATGCCGCAAAGCGGCGCTGCCCCGGCCGAGCGAGTGGTCATGCCTCCAAGGCCATGCCTCTCCGTACTCAACGCCGGCTCCTGTGCAGACGTCTCCGCGCGGGGATCGTCGCCGCACATGAGAACCTCGCTTCGGCGGATCGTGGCGAGCTTCAGGCGGCGTCAACAGTATTGAAGAAGTCCACAAGAGCCTCGGCCAACTTTTCGGGCGCTTCCAGTGCTGCGTAGTGGCCGACGCCTGCGAGGCTGATTGATCGAACCGGGTCGACGGCGACCTGGGTCATGGTCGCGAAGGTGAACTCGCCGCCTCCGGCCCCGATCGCCAGTACGGGCATGCTCAGTTTGCCGGCGGCGACAAGGGCCACGATGTCTTCACCTTCTTGGAGCATGGACTGGTAGAGGCCGATGGAGCCGCGCCAGCCGCCGGGGCGGGAGTAGCTACCGACGAACTCGTCGATGTCGGCTTTGGTGATCGCACCGGGAGTGGCGCCCATGGCCGGGAAAGCGAATTGCCCGAGGAACTCGCGCTCGCGTCCGGTCAGCAGCATCTCGGGGATGTTCGGAGCGACGAGAACGCCGATGTGCCAGCTTCCCCCGTGGGTAATGTCAGCCAGCATCTCGAGGCCGAACCCCGGCAGCCCCATCTCGATGGCGCTGAAGCTGAGCACGTCGTCGGGGTGGGTGGCGGCGAGGCGGAAAACGGTTGCCCCACTGATGTCCTGGCCCGTGAGGTGAACGGGGCCAAGGTTGAGCGTTTCGATGAGGAGGTGCAGGTCTTCGGCGGACGCCTTGCTGTCGTAGGTACCGGCCCGGTGGTCAGAATCACCGAAGCCGCGGAGATCGACCGCGAACACCTGGTGGCTGCTGGCGAGCAGGGGGATGAGCTTGCGGAAGGTCCACCACGTTTCGGGGAAGCCATGAACCAGCAGGACGGGAGACCCCTCGCTTCCCGCTGCCACGTAGTGCAGCCTGGTCCCGTTGACTTTGGCGTAGTGGTGCGTGACCCCGGCCAGGGAAGCGTGCTGTGCTTTAGCGGTCATCTCAAACTCCTCGTGACGGCCAACCTGATGGTCAACCTAGTTGTCCATACTAGACAACCAGGTTGACGTTGTCAAGGTGCGTGCGGTAGTCTCCGCGTCATGTCACGCTCGGGCGCGGATCTCGCACTGCTCCTGCTTGGAGGCTTCCGCGTCCTGGTGGACGACGCGATGGAGGAACTCGCCCGCCGCGGCTATGAAGACGTCCGCCCGACCCACGATTTCGCGATGCGGGCAATCGCCGCGGGTGCCGACAACGCATCGGAACTGGCCCGCCGTCTATCAGTCTCCAAGCAAGCAGCGGCAAAAACCGTCGCGGTGCTCCAACAGCGCGGGTACGTGGCACGAGAGGCTGATCCGCTCGATGCACGCCGCAAACGTCTGCATGTCACTGCCCTCGGTTTCGAGGTCATGCGAGAAGGTGAAGCCATCTTCGACGAGCTCCGCGACAAATGGAAGCTGCAGATCGGCTCCGACGAACTCGAGCGGCTTGAATCCCGCCTCGCGGCGCTGGTGGGTGCTTCGCGGGTACGTGTCGATACGCCAGGCTGGATTGCTGATGATCTCGACCAGTCGATATCCACGTCGCCGCCAAGGACCTGAGCCCCCGATCAACTGTTGAGTAAGGCAGGCGAGGATCGCCACCCTCGCGGACGCATGCTGCCCAGAGGGGGTTGTATTAACGACGTACCAGGTTGGCCACATCGGTCCCGCCGCCGTGGCCCTAGTGCACAAGATGGTGGCCATCGGTCCACGCAG
>PKWB01000029.1:4802-40981 GCA_003131685.1 Candidatus Dormiibacterota bacterium | reverse complement strand
AGCTCGGCCGGCGGCGCATCGGCGCAGGAGCGGAGCGTGTCCGCACTCACCGTGACCGTGAGATGGGGCCGCTGCCCGTGCACATCGCGGTGGTCACCGCAGCGCAGTTGGGTGGCGGCGAGATCGACCAGCGCGTCGGCACGCCGCTGCGAGGCCGAGCGCGTTTCTCCGCGGCTCATCCCGTGACTGAGCGCATCGATCGCGGTCTTCACCAGCGCGCCGCCTTCGGCATCGAGCTCACCCCGGAGGACGAAGACGCCGCCATAGGTCTGCTCGCACTCGAACCAGCGGCGCTCGTGGGCGCGGTTGTCATCGGCGAGCACGCCGTCGGGGTCGAGGCGCAGGCGGGTGACCTGGGTGAGGGTGCGCATGGCCCCGGGATCGAGCGTCTCCGCCGCTCCCACCAGGATGTGCTCGAACGGTCTCACCTGCTCGACGCCGACATCCTCGGCGAGGTGGGCGATCATGGTCACGTTGCCGAACGAGGCGCGACCGGCACGAGCGCTGTCGAGGGTGGCCGGCAACTCGCCCAGGGTCCGGGCCAGGTGGACGCGGTAGGCGGCGGCCTTCGCGGTCATGCTGCAGGAGGCTCGCAGCCAGGACACCGTGCTCACGCCACCGTCGGCCAGCGCTCCGTGAGCGCGATCAAAGCGGTGGAGGCGGCGGACGCACTCGGCTTCGAGACGATCGATTGAGCGCCGGATGTCGACCAGGTCCTCGCCCAGGGCGTAGGTCGAGAGATCGTCGATGGACTCGTCGACGAGTGCATCGACAGCCTCACTCAAACGCTCTCGCGCATCCGGCATCGCGAACGCTTCCATGCACACATTGTACCAAACACCTGTTCGCCACACCACGGACAATGTGTGTCCCGGTCAGGTTATAGCCATTACTGGCAGTAACCTTTTAGCGGTTTAGGGGTCGCCGTGCCGGCTCGATGCAGACGAGCACTAGGGCCACTGTTCCCAGCGGCGCATCGTCGAGGCGATCGACTCCTCCTCGAAGGCGAGGTGGGCGAGCAGATCCCCCTCGAGACGCCCCAGTGCCCTGACCAGGCGTTCACGAGCGGGGTTCAGCGCGTCGTCGTCGAGGAGCTTCGCGGACTCCTCAACCTGGTCGAGCAGATCGGAGATGGCCCGGTGATCCGCCTCGAGCTTGTCGACGACCGCTGACAGATCGGGGTTCGAACGGCGCAGGGCGGGAAACACGTCCGCATCCTCGAGACCATGGTGGGCGTGTACGACCCTGCAGTGATAGAGGCAGTTGATGCGCAACGTCCAGATGGGGCTGCGTGTCTGCAGCGCCACGATCCGGTCGGTGATCGCGGCTGCAGGAGCGCCCGCCGCAACCTCGCCGGCGAGGTCCCGGCAGGCAGCGAGGTCGCTGCGCAGCATCTGGTGGATGAGCTTGAGCTGCCGGTGCATGAGCACACCGAACGGCGCCTCGCCGTTTGCNNTCACGCTCGAGGACGTCACGATCGCGGATGCCGGACGAGACAGCGATCGAAAGATAGCCGAGCGCATTGGCCGCGCCAACGTCCACCTCGCTGTCACCGATGACCACGCCGGGGTCGTCGTCCGGCACCGTCTTGCGGATCAGCCGGGCCTTCTGGAACGCCGGGTCGACGCCCGCGGGGTTGTTCTCGATGGTGTCGAAGAACGGCGTCAGCGCGAACACTGCGAGCTGGGCGCGCAGCGCCGTCGTCGAGGACCGTAGGGACACCAGCGTGCAGCGATACGCGGCCGCGAGGCGGGTGAGCACGGGGATCGTGTCGGGAAACAGGACGTCGAAGCCGAGGCTGTCGGGTAGCTCGATGAGCTCGACGAACTTCGCCTCGAATTCCGTGACGTCCGCGCCGGGAAGCCCGCTCTGCGCGAGGATCTCCGACCATGCTGTTCGCTGGCGCTTGAGATGCCAGTAGTCCGCGCGGGCAAGAGGCGCTCCGCCCAACGACGCGCAGACACTGCTGTACACGTGATGGTGTCGAGCCGACACGTCGAGCAGAGTTCCGTCGAGGTCAAAGACGAGCGTCGGCGGCCGCTGCGCTGGCAATCTGCTCCTCCAACCCGTCTGGAAAAACGCGAGCCGGAGAGAATCCGGTCGCCTCGCGGAACCGCGTGACGTCGAGCACGATATCAGTCGCGGGTTTCTGTCGAGGGTGCTGCTCGAGGGCCGAGCGCCCGCCGGCGAGGCGAAGCACGGCGCTGGCCGCGTCACGCACCGAGACGCCCTTCCCTGAGCCGACGTTGTAGGTTCCCGAGAGCCGCCCCCGCCATGCGGCCATCACGGCCCGCGCCGCATCGTCGACGTGCAGGTAGTCGCGCAGCTCCTCGCCGCCGAAGACGCGGATCGGCTCGTGCCGGACTGCGCTGCCGACGAAGTTCGGGATCGCACGCTGGATCATGTCGCCGGTGCCGTATAGAACGGTGAAGCGGAGGATCGCGATGCGCATCTGGTCGTGGCGCTCCAGGGTCCGGCAGTAGATCTCCGCGGCGACCTTGCTGGCGCCGTACCAGCTCCGGGGCTGCGGTGCGGTGTCCTCGAGGATCGGCTCATGCGGTTCGGGCAATCCGTAGACCTCGGCAGTGCTGGCGAAGACGTTCGCCTGTCCCTGACGGCCGAAGGCGCTGAAGAGATGTACCGACCCCATAAGGTTGGCCGCGAACGCGGTCGCCGCCAGATCCTCTGCGGCATGCTTCGGCACGAGCGCCGCGAGATGGATGATCGAATCCACATCGCCGGATTTCCGGGCTGCATGCTCCACCTGGGCAGCATCGGAGAGGTCGGCCACCACGTGAGTGCGTGCAGGTCCGTCTGGGTGGAGCCCCGAACGGCCGATCGATACCACGTCGTCGCCGCCTCCGACCAGGAGTTCGGAGACGCGTCGACCGAGGAACCCGGAGGCGCCGGTGAGCAGCACCCTCATGTGCGCAGCTTGTGTCTCCGCCGCGCGAGGTCCTCGCGCTGCGACTCGATGTCGGACATAGCCACCAGGACGGGCTCGAAATCGATGCCTCGGATCCACACCATGCCCGGCTGCGCGGGGTTGAGCCGCTGCGGAATCTCCGGCAGGGTCTCGGCGAGGGCCAGCTTCACAAAGACGTACGGCATGTTGACGCCGAGCTCGGTGAAGAACAGGTGGGTGGTGAAGAAGCGGCCGATGTTGATCTCGGTCGGGTTGGGAATCCCGTTGCGGTCGTAGGTGAGGTCAACGCCGAAGAGCGCGTCGGGTTGTGCATCGATCGCGAGAACGGCCGCCCTGGCAATCTCATCAACCTGCGGATCGGCCACGGTGATGGCCGCGCCGGTCGCGCCCGTTACCCCCGATTGCGACACCTTCGACAGCTCCCAGTAGAGGCGTTTGCGACCCTGCGCGAGGATCAACTCGCCCTGGTGCCAGATCGACATCCAGGTGATCGTCTGCGGCTCGAGCAGCTCGGACGCGGTGTAGCGACCCCAGCCCTGGCGGAGGTCAAGCCACGACCGTGCGGTGTCGAGATCGTGGACCGGGAGCGCGCCACGCCCGCCGGCGCCGGTCGAGTCCCGCAACCACATCCGGCCGCCGAAGTCGGCGAACGCCCCTTGCAGGTCCGCCTCGGAGTGCATCACCACGGTCTCCGGCACCACCAGGCCGCCCGCGCGCCAGCGCTCGTAGGAGAGGAATTTGTCCTGGCAGATGCGCACAGTCTCGGCTGCTGGCAGGAAGGTTCGCGCGTGCACCTGGTCTCGGTGGTCCGAGAGGAAACGCACCTCCGCGTCGTTCTGCGCGTGGACCAGGTCGACGTGTTCCTCATCGATGACGTCGTTGAGCACGTCGAGGTAGGCGGGGTCACTCGCCGGCGGCACCAGGTACCGGCTGTCGGTTTCGGCACGCATGAGCAGGAACTCGTCGGCATCGGTGCCGACGAGGTCGAAGGGCTCCGGGGCAAGGCGCAGCGAACGGACGAAATTGGTCGACGGCGAACCGCCCGCCCCGGTGATGAGGATCCGCTTCAACGCCGGCTCCGGGCGCTCGTCTGGAGCATCGGCGCCATGGTAGCCCGGCCCGGCTCAGTCCTCGGGAGCGCGGTCGATCTGTTCCCTGAGGGTTTCCAGGCCGATGATCCCGTCGCTCACTCGTTCGAGTCCTTCCAGCCGAAATGCCTCCACCGGAACACGCCGGTGAGTCCGAGGCGCGAGACGTGGAGCTGCTGGAATTCCTCGTACTGGTCCGCCTGCTCCTTGGTGACCGAGAGATGCGCCGCCTCGGTGGTGATCCGCTCGACGTCCGCGGCCGGCGCGAGGTAGTGCTTGCGGCTATGCGCGTGCTCGAAGACCAGGCCGTGAAAGATGTCCTCGCTGGCGAGGGCGGCGACCTCCACAACCTTGCCGATGGTGGCGCCGTCGCTGGTCACGACTGCCTCACCGGTCTTGACGGCGGTCCATGCGATCTGTTCTTCAGCCATGCGAACCATCATAGAGCCGGTCCGATTGCGCGGTCTTGATCGCCGGGGTCTGCCCGAAGACGAGCAGGAACAACGCCTCGCGGGCGAGACGCTGCGCGTGATGGTCCATGGTGATCGAGCGACCGCCGCCGGAGACGACCAGCATGGTGGCCGCCCGAAGCGCCAGATCGGATGCGCGGGCGCGCTGTTCCGGCATCGACTCCGGCGTCGCCTCGTCCAGAGCGCGCCGGGTCTCATGGACCTCGCTGGCGAGGCGTTGGCTATCCAGCAGCGAGGCGCAGCGCCGGGCCACGCCGAGAGCGAGCGACCCGTTCAGGCGGAGGTTTGCCCGGTCCGCCGCCCGCCATTCGTCGAAGGGCTGAATCGAGATCACCCGGTCGGCCGGAACGACGAGATTCTCGAACCAGAGCGTCACGGTGGCGCTGGCATTGACGGCGGCGAGCCGGAGGGGCTCGGCGCGAAGGGTGGGACCGCCAGTTGCATCGACCAGAGCCCAGACGATGTCGCCGTCCTCCCGACGGGCCGCGGCGCGCACCACGTCGACCCGTCCCCATCCGGTCACCCACGGCGCGAATCCGTTGAATCGCCAGCCGTCGCCGTCGGGTTCGGCGGTGAGGATCGGAGGACCCGGCCGGCGCAAGCCCGAGAACGCAACGCCGGCTCGCACCCCGCCACGGCAGAGCCGCGACAGCCAGGCGTCGCGGAGCGGCTGGGGTGCGTCGATGAGGGCTCGGACGGCGCCGTGGTGCTGGATCCAGACGAACGCGGTCGTCAGGCAGCCGGACGCAATGATCTCGATGATCTCGAGCACAGTCCCGAAGTCGGACAGCCCCATGCCTCCGGCATCGCTGGGGCCGGCGAGACCGTAGAACCCGGCTTCCGCGAGGCGGTCCAGCCGGTCGATGGGCACCACCTCGGCTGCGTCGGCCTCGAGCGCCCCGGGAAAGAGCATGCCATCACTGATCTCGCGGGCCAGCGCGATCGGGTCACGCGTCGCGGGCATTCGACGTCGGAGGCCGCCGCTAGGCCGAACGGGATGTGGACGCGGTGCGCGTCCGGCGCCGACGGGGGCGCCCCGGCGCGTGTGCGGGTCGGGCGGGAAACGGCGGAACCACGAGGGCTTCGAGCTCATCGGCAAGCCAGCCGATCATCGTGCCCACGTCCGACATCATGTCGCGGTCGGCGACGATGCCGATGTTGAGGCGGCCGTTGTAGCTCATGACCGTGATGTTCAGGCCCAACCCATCCATGATCACCGAGACCGGGTAGATCGCCTCGAGGAGTGCACCGGCGCAGTACAGCGGGATCTGCGGCCCAGGCACGTTGGAAACGACGAGGTTCCACGTCGGGCGCAGGCGCGGGTTGCTCGTCCATGCGAATGTGAGCTGCGCGGCTCGCGTGAACAGCGCGGGTGGGATGAAGTTGTTGGCGTCCTGGAGCAGCGACGCGGGCAGGGCCTCATCGCGCTGCTTCATCTCGGCGAGCGAATCGTGGGTCGCCTGCAGCCGTTCGACGGGGTCTGCAATCTCGGTGTGCAGCTCCACGCCCATGAGCAGGATGCGATTGCCGAAGGTCCCCTGCTGCTCGGGGCTGCGCACCGAAACCGGGATCTGCGCGATCAGCGGTTCCTTGCCCAGCTCAAGGTGCTTCAACAGCCAGCGACGCACCGCACCCGCGCATATCGCCACCACCACGTCATTGACGGTGACGCCGTGCATGTTCTTGACATCTTTGACAGCATCGAGCGGGAGCTGCCCGAAGACGATGCGGCGGTGTGCAGAGATGCGCCCGTTGAACGACGTGTGCGGAGGGGTGGAGAGCTTGCGTCCGGTGACGATCGGACTCCGCCGCAGCGCGGCTTGGAGCCGCCGGCCGGCAGCGCCGACCAGACTGGCCCCGGGAAGGATGCTGAAGATACCGACCTCTTCGAAGTTCGGCAGGGCAGCCGGCAGCGAGCGGAGCAGACGCAGCGGGTAAAGGGGAACGCCCATGAGGCCTCGGGCGAGCATCTCGAGCTGCGTGGGCATTCGGTCCGGGCTGGCGTCCGCCGGCTCGGGCGCCGGCCGGCCGTCTGGAGTGAGGTCGAGGAGCGATCCCAGGATCTCCGCGCCCGAAAGCCCGTCGATCACGGCGTGGTGCACCTTGGTCATGAGCGCGACGCGGCCGTCCTCGAGCCCATGAATCAGGTAGATCTCCCAGAGCGGCCGGCTGCGGTCGAGCGGGCGGGAGAAGATGCGCGCGACCTGTTCCTCGAGCTGCGCCATGGACCCGGGCGGCACCAGCGCGAGCTCGCGGACATGGAAGTCGATGTCGAAATCCGGATCATCCACCCAGTACCCGAAGTCGAGCCCGAAGGGCACCTCGGCCAGGCGCCATTTGAAGATCGGGATGAGCGGAAGGCGGTCGAGGATGAGCTTCTGGAGGTCGCCGAGGGCGAGGGTGCCGCCGGGAGCGGTCGAGGGGTCGAGCACGAGCACACCGGTGACGTGACCGTAGATTCGCGGCGTCTCGAGCGCGAGGAATTGCGCATCGAGGCTGGTGAGCTGGCGCATGGGCTCGGCCAACACTGCCAGAACCCGCGGAGAACGGTCAACTCATCCCATTCGCTCCTGCATGTGGGATTGTTCGGGGGTGCTCGCGGAGATCGCCACCATCGAGACCCCGGAGCTCGGCGACCGGAGCTACGCACTCTTCACCGGTGCCGGTGCCGTCGTCGTCGACCCCCAGCGCGACATCGACCGCGTCCTTTCGCTGCTGTCCGATCGAGGCGCGCGGCTGACCCACGTCGTCGAGACGCACATCCACAACGACTACGTCTCGGGCGCCTCGGAGCTGTGCAGGGCCACCGGCGCGACGCTAGTCATTCCAGCGGGGGAGTCGGTTGGCTACCCCCGTCGGGCGATCGCCGACGGCGAGCGGATCGCGCTCGGGGACGTGTCCCTGGTGGCGCGACACACCCCGGGCCATACGGCCACCCACATGACCTACCTGCTCGAGGAGGACGGCCGGGCGGTGGCGGCTTTCACCGGCGGGTCGATGCTCCTCGGATCGGTGGGGCGCACCGACCTGGCCGGCCCCTGGGTCACCGATCGTCTCAGCCATCTTCAGCACCGGTCCGCACGCCGGATTTCCGAGGAATTGCCCGATGACGCGGCGATCCTCCCAACCCACGGATTCGGCAGCCTCTGCTCCGCGGGGTTCCCGGTCGGAGCGGCGGATACCGCCGACGCGCGTCATCAGCGCGCCGAGAACCCCGCGCTGCTCATGGACGAGGACGCATTCGTCTCTCGCCTGGTGGCCGGGCTGGACGCCTTTCCCCGCTACTACGCGTATATCGCCCCGAGGAACCGCGAGGGAGCGGGGAAGGCCGACCTCGACCTGCCGCCGATCAGCGATGCCCGCGAGCTTGCCGAACGCGCCGCCGCGGGCGAGTGGGTTGTCGACCTGCGTGATCGCCGCGAGTTTGCCGCTCGCCACCTCGCGGGCACGCTCGCGTTCGAGCTCTCGGACCCGCTGACCACCTATCTCGGGTGGGTGCTCCCCTGGGGCAGCCCGCTCAGCCTGATGGGACGATCTCGCGAGGACCTTGCGGCGGCTCGCCGGGCCCTGACTCGGATCGGTATCGACAGGATCGCGGCATGCGGCCTCACCGAGGGCGAGCACGGCGAGGACCTCTGGGCCGGGCTGGCGACACAGTCGTACCCGATTGCCGGCTTCCGCGAGCTGAAGCTGTTCATCGGCGCACCGGGCGAGGTCGTCGTCGACGTGCGCCTCGGCGGTGAGTGGCGCCAGGGCCACATCGGGGGCGCGATCCACATCCCGCTGCACGAGCTTCCCGACCGTCTCGACGACGTGCCCGCGGGCCGGGTCTGGGTGCATTGTGCTGCCGGGTATCGGGCATCGGTCGCGGGCTCGCTGCTGGCACGTGCCGGGCGCACCGTCATGGTGGTGAGCGACCAGTTCGCCAATGCCGTCGACGCCGGCCTCGACATCGTCTCTGCGTGCGACTGAGCCACCCGGCGTAGTTCGGGCGCGATGAGCTTCGCCACTCGCGCGGCCGCAACGCTCGCCCGGATCCCCCCGGCGCACACGCGCGACGTTGCGGTGCAACGCGCCATCGAGGTCACCATGCCGGATGGGATCCGACTGCTGACCGATCGGTATTCGCCCCGCGGAAGCGGCGGCGAGCCGGTCATCGTGATGCGCAGCCCGTACGGGCGCACCGCGGTCTGGGCGCTGGGCGCGCGGCTCTTTGCCGAGCGCGGATACCAGGTGATCGTGTAGAGCTGCCGGGGGACTGGCGGCTCCGGCGGTGAGTTCGACGCCTATCGGCACGAGGCCCAGGACGGGCTCGCAACGCTCGCCTGGATCGAGGCCCAGCCGTGGTTCTCCGGGAAGCTTGCGATGGCCGGTCCGAGCTACCTGGGGATCGTCCAGTGGGCGGTCGCGGCCAAGCCGCCACCGTCGCTCCGCGCCATGGCGGTGTCCATCTCGTCGGCACGGGTCCGCGCGTTCACGTATCCGGGCGGCACGTTCTCGCTCGACAGCACGCTGACCTGGCTGGCGCTGCTGGCGAGTCAGCATCAAGGTGGTCGTCCTCGGCTCAGCGAGCAACTGGCCACGCGCCGGCGAAAAGAGCGCGCCGTGATGACCCTGCCACTCGGCGATGCCGACGGGGTCGTGACCGGAGGTCGTGTCGGTTTCTACCAGGACTGGCTCGCGCGCATGGAAGACGACGCCTTCTGGGCGCCCGTGGAGTTCGACCGTCATCTCGACTCGCTGACGGTGCCGGTGACCATGGTGACCGGGTGGTACGACATGTTCCTGCCCGCCCAACTCGCTGACTATCAGGCGCTCCGTGCGGCTGGGCGCGATGTGCGACTCACCATCGGCCCGTGGAAGCACACCGGTCCCGGCGCCGCCGGCGAGGCACTCCGCGACTCGCTGGACTGGTTCGGGACCCATCTTCTCGAAGACCTCGACAGCCGTACCCGGCGCTCGCGGGTCCGGCTGTTCGTCGGCGGTGCGCGCCGGTGGCTCGAGGTTGAGGAGTGGCCGCCGCCTGCACGCAGCGTGCGCTGGCACCTTCACCCCGGCGGCGGGCTGCACCCACGGGCCCCGGTGGCATCGCCTCCGGGTCGGTACCGCTACGACCCTTCGGACCCGACACCGTCGGTCGGCGGCACGCTGCTCGCGCGCTCGGGAGGGCCCCGCGACAATCGCGCCCTGGAACGGCGGAGCGACGTGCTCGTGTTCACCAGTTCAGCGCTGGTTCGCGACCTCGAGGTGGTCGGCCCGATCACCGTTGAGTTGCACGTACGATCGACCCTCGAGCACACCGATTTCTTCGTCAGGCTCTGCGACGTCGACCCGTCTGGGAAGTCCTTGAATCTCTGTGACGGACTCGTCCGTGTCACTCCCGCGTCGTGGTGGCCCGGACCGGACGGTATCGCCGCGGTCCAGGTGCCGCTCTGGCCGGCCGCGCACGTCTTCCGGCGCGGTTATCGGCTCCGTGTGCAGGTGTCGAGTGGCGCGCATCCCAGGTTTGCGCGCAACCTCGGCGGCGGAGAACCGCTCGCCACCGCGGTGACGATGCACAGTGCTGATCAGGAGGTCTGGCACGATCCCGACCACCCATCGGCGATCGTGCTCCCGGTCAGGGATGCCGACTAGTGGTCGCTCACAGGTGAGCGACGTGCTCCGGAGTTACCGATGTGCTCCGGCGGGGACGCGCTCCCGCTCCGGGCTCTCCTCGACCCTGGCGCCATCAGGCGGGGAGTCGTCGACCTTGCGGATGACGGTGATCCACTGCGGCGGCGGTACGTCCGGCCGGATCGGCGGCTTCTCGGGTCCGTCGTCGCCCCGGCCAGTGTCGTCGTCGGTCGCCGCCTGCTGGTTGTGATCGTTGTCGAAGGTGATGAGGTAGATCGCGGCGATCGCGGTCATGGTGATCAGTGCGAAGAATGAGAAGGGCAGCCGGTAGACCCATCCGACGTCGGTCGGCAGCCCGGGCATGAATGCGACCAGCACGGCACTCGCAATGCCGACGCCCGGAGGCAGGAGCCAGACCCACACGGACCGGCCTTCACGATCGATCCCGAGCCGGCGCTCGAGACTTCGGAAGAGGGCTGCGAGCCGCTCTTTGATTGGGGCCATCTCCGTTCTCCTGCCTTCAGTCTATCGTGGAATGACGTGAGCACTGTTGTGACCCAGCAGATCGTTGGCCCCGGGGCGCTGAAGCGACTTTCTCCCCGTTTCTGGCTGGCACGGCAGACCCAGCTCGCCCTCTTCTGGGGTCCGGTCTTCATCGCATCGATCGTGGTCGCGCTGATCCTCAATGTGAGCGCGGGGTACCTGCTCCCGGTGGTCATCGCGCTCCTCGCCGGGGTCGCCTGGCTGGTGGAGCGGGGCCGGTATCGATCCTGGGGCTACGCGGAGCGCGAGGACGACCTGATCGTCACCCGTGGCCTGATGGTCCGGCATGTGTCGGTGGTTCCCTACGGGCGCATGCAGTTCATCGACGTGACCGCCGGCCCGATCGATCGCGCCTTCGGCCTCGCGACGGTGCAGCTGCACACCGCGGCGGCGGCGACCGACGCGCGCATCCCCGGGCTGGTGCGCCCGGACGCCGACGCCCTGCGCGACCGGCTGGCGCTGGTGGGGGAGGCCAAGGCCACCGGGCTATGAGCGTCATGCCTCCGCCCGTCGCCGCGGGGGTACCCATGGAGGTCGGCGAGAACTGGCGGCGGCTGCACCCGCTCTCACCGGTCGTCCGCTTCGGCCGGGTGCTCATCGGCGTCATCGTCATCGCCGTCCCGTCCATCGCCGAGCAGCCTGGATTCCATCGCGACGGCAGCCTGCCGATCTCCGTGATCATCTACATCGGACTGCTCGTCCTCGGCGGCATCGGCGGGGTCATCTCGTGGTGGGTGACCCGCTGGCGCATCGCCGACGGCAACCTTCAGATCGAGACCGGGTTCATCCGGCGGCAGTCACTGCGGATCCCGCTGGCCCGGATCCAGGCGGTGGATGTGATCTCGCCGCTCCTGGGGCGCTTTCTCGGGCTTGCGGAGGTGCGTGTTGTCTCGGCAGGTCGTGGCGCAGCGCACGGCCGTCTCGCGTATCTCACCGCCGCTCAGGCGCCCGTGGTTCGAGCGCGGCTGCTCGCGCTCGCCCACGGTCTCGAGGTCGGAACCCCCGAACCGGCCGCACTGCCGCTGCTCCATGTGCAGAACGGATTGCTCCTTCCGGCGCTCCTGATGCGCTCGCAGGTGCTGGGTCCCATCGTCATCGCCGTGGCCGCCGTCGCGGCGATCGCGGCTGCGCCGGTGGTCGGGGCGGGCGCGCTCGGCAGTGCCGTGACCGTCCTGGTCATCAGCGGTCTCGGGGTGGCGCGTGCCTTCAACGAGGACTTCGATTTCACCATCAGCGAGGCGGGTGACGGGGTCCGGCTCGATCGAGGCCTGCTTCAGCGCCGCCACGAGACCATCCCCTACGGCCGGATCCAGGCGGTGCGGGTCGTCGAACCGTTCTTCTGGCGGGCATTCGGCTGGGCGCGCCTCGAGGTGGACGTCGCCCGTCAGAGCGTCTCGCGCGAGGCGGACCGCGATGCCCAGCAGGTGGCCAGGACGCTCATCCCGGTGGCATCGCGCGACCAGGCGCTGTGGCTGCTCGCTCGGGTCATGCCCGACGCGCATCCGAATCCGCCGCCCGATGCGGGACCGCCGTCGCGAGCACGCCTCAAGGCGCCGCTGTCCTTTCACTTCCTCGCCGCGTGGTTCGGGCAGCGCTACGTGTACGCGAGGACCGGTCGCCTCCAGAAGTCGACGATCATCGTGCCCCTGGTCAAGGTGCAGAGCGTGCGGCTCAAATCGGGGCCGCTGCAGCGCTCTTTTCACGTTGCCACGGTCGATGTCGACACCGCCGGGCGCCGCTGGCAGGCGTCGGCCCGCTGTCGCGACGAGGACGAGGCGCTCGAGATGGTCCGCCACATCAGCGAGCGCGCCAGGCTGTCCAGGCGGGTGCCGCCTCCGCTCCCGGCAAGCCCCGCGCCGGTTCCGGCTGCCGGTTAGGCCCGCGTCCGTGGCAATATCGCAGTACTGATGGCGGTGACAGCCCCGTGCGAGTGCGACGGAGAGGAGACACCGATCTTCCGTCTCGCCGCGGTGATCCTCGACGGCAGGATGGCGCGCGTCTGCCCGCACTGCGCCGCGAAGTACAAGGACCGGATCGAGATGCCCTACTCGCCGCGCGCCGACCAGGGTGCCATCCAGCCGAGCACGTCGAGGGAGGTCTGGTAGCGCCGTGACGTTCGTCGCACGCCTGGACGCGTGCGTCGAAGCATCCGGTTCGCTCCTGTGCTGCGGACTCGACCCGGACGGGTTCGCAAACGCCGCGGAGGCCGAGCGGCGGTGCCTCGAAATCGTCGATCAGACGATCGATCACGTCTGCGCCTACAAGCCGAACCTCGCGTTCTTTGAACAGATGGGATCGGCCGGCTACGCGATCCTCGAGCGGCTGCGGAGCCGCATCCCACGCGATCGCATCCTGCTCCTCGACGCCAAGCGCGGCGACATGGGCAACACCGCGGACGCGTACGCGCGAGCGCTGTTCGACGTGCTCGGCGCCGACTGCGTCACCGTCAACCCGCTGCTCGGCAGCGACTCGGTGCTGCCGTTCCTCCGGCGCGAAGACCGCGGCGCGCTGCTGATCGCTCGGAGCAGCAACCCCGGGGCCGTCGACCTTCTCGACGCACGCCTCGAGTCGGGCATGCCAGTTAGCGCACGCATCGTCGAGCTCGGCCTCAGCTGGGACCCGGGCGGCACCGTCGGTTTCGTCGTCGGGGCGACCAAACCCGACGCGGTTGCGGCAATTCGTGCGGCGGCGCCCGATGCCCCGCTGCTGCTCCCGGGGGTCGGAACCCAGGGCGGTTCGCTCGAGGAGTCGGTCAGCGCCGGGCTCGATGTCCGGGGCCGGGGGATCATCGTGTCGGTGAGCCGGGGCATCGCCTCGGCGCCGGAGGGAGCCGGCGTGGCGGCGAGGATGTTCCACGAGCGTATCGAGGAGGTCCGCGCTGCGGTTGCACACGCGTGACCGTCCCACTGGCGCTGATCCGCAACGACGACCAGTCCGCTCACGCCAGTCCGGGCCACCCGGAGCGGCCGGATCGGGTGGTGGCGATCCTCGAAGGCATCGCGGCCGACGATCAGCTTGCGGCGTTGCCGTGGCTCGACGCCCCGTCGGGACGCCGTGCGCTCCCGCTCATGGTGCATTCCGACGATGAGGTCCGGAGGGTCGAGGGGCTGGCGGTGAAGGGCGGGGGCTGGTTCGATCCCGACACCTACTGCACCGGGGACTCATATGTCGTGGCTCTGAACGCGGCGGCGTGTGCCGCCCGTGCAGCTGAGGCGGTGATGCAGGAGGCGACGCGCGCCGCCTTCGCGGTGGTGCGTCCTCCCGGGCACCATGCGACCCCGAGTCTGCCGATGGGCTTCTGCCTCTTCAACAACGCGGCGATCGCGGTACGCGCCGCCCAGCGTGCCGGCGCCGCGCGGGTCGCGATCGTCGACATCGACGTGCATCACGGCAACGGAAGCCAGGACATCTTCTATGCGGATCCGACCGTGCTCTACACGTCGCTGCACCAGTTTCCGTGGTACCCGGGGACGGGCCATGCGTCCGATCGCGGCGATCCGGGTGCGTCCGGAACAACGGTGAACGTGCCGGTCCCGCCGGGAACCGATGCGACTCGCTGGCTCGAGCTGTTCGACGAGGTGGTGCTCCCCGAGGTGACCGCATTCGAGCCGGACCTGGTGGTGGTCAGCGCCGGATTCGATGCCCATCGCGACGACCCGCTCGCCGAGTTGCGCCTCGAGGACGAGACCTACTCGGCGATCGCCGAGCGGGTGCGCACGCTCACGGAGGCGAAGTGCGAAGGACGATCCGTATGGCTTCTCGAAGGTGGTTACGACCTTCGAGCAATCGCCGCTTCGGTGGCGGGATGCCTGCACGTGCTCGCCGCCTGACCCGCGCCGGCGTCCCGGCGACGACCGTTGCGGCGCTCGCGACCGGAGCGATCGTGCTGCTTGCCGCCTGCGCGGGGGTGCCGTCGAGTCCGTCGCGCACGGCATCACCCAAGCCGACACCCGCCGTGGTCGTCCCCACGACGAGCCCGACCCCCGCGCTGGTCGGCAGCACCCGTACGGTGCTCAGCCCGCTCGGCCTCCGGGTTCACTCGGCGCCGGCGCTCGCGGCCGGCAACGTGGTCGGCGGTTTCTCCCAGGGCCGATCGTTCAGCGTGCTCGCCTATCAGAGCGGCGGGGGAGGGTGGTTCCACGTCCAGGGCCGCACGCTCGCCGGTTGGGTGGTTGCCGATCCAGCCCTGACCGCCGCGGGCACCTTCAACACCTACTCCGAGGCCAACGGTGTCACGGCGCTGTATCCACAGACATGGGGCTTTCAGCAGGAGACCTTCGGAACGCTGTTCGTGCCCCAGCAGGGGACCACTGACAGCGCGGTGCTCGAGACCGCGAGCAGCCTCAAGACATTTGGTGCGGGCGGGTTAGCGGGCTACCTGGCGACGAGCGTGACACCGATCGTCGTCTGCGGCTATACCGGCACCCTCGGCTACTACTCGAAGGAGGCGTCCTACACAGGTGCGACGCCTGCGCCGCTGCCGGTCGCGCGACTAGCGCTCTATGCCGAGATACGCCTCAGCTTCGACTCGACCCACGCCATGCTGATCGGCTTCAACTATCAGGACAGCGGCCAGCTGGACGTTTTCTCGGCGCTGTACAACTCAATCGCGTTCCCATACCCGCTGTGCGAGGCGCCGCTTGCGGCGGCGACGCCGACGCCAAAACCCTAGAGAACCGTTGATCCGGTGCTCTGGTTGACCCCCGGGACCGTGTTGCTGTTGACGATCGTGGTGTTGGCGATCGACATGCCGGCGGCGGCGACGAGCAGGATCCCGACGTAGGCCGCACCCAGCCCGAGCCGGCGCGAGGCGGCGACCTGCGAAGGGTCGGCCACCTGGTTGCTCCTCCGAAAACGGCCGATGGTGTGGAAGATGCCGAGGATGAGAAAGATCAGCCCGATCGGGTTACCGAAGAAGAGCACCACGGCCGCGACCACCAGCAGTCCGAGCACGTTCATCCACTTCGGGATGGCGTCGGCCACCTTGGCGCCGTCGAGAAAGCCGACCGGAATGAGATTGATCAGATTGAGGAAGCACCCGAAGTACGCGAGCGCGAGCAGCAGGTAGCGGAAGTATCCCGGGCTCGCTGCTCCGGCAAGCAGGAAGCAGAGCAGGGCGGCAACGGTGCCGAGTGCCGGTCCGGCGAGCGCGATGACGCCCGACTTTCCGGCATCGCCGGGCGACCCGCGCAGGCTGGTCACCGCCCCGAGCGGGCCGATGAAGATGGGCAACCGTGCGGGCAGTCCCATCCATCGCGCGACGATGAAATGCCCCAGCTCGTGGACGAGGATGAGCACGACGATCCCGACCGCGAAGGCCGGCCCGAAGAACAGCGTGTAGAACCAGAGCGCGATGATCATGGTGATCAGGGTCGGCCCGAAAGTGCCGAACTTGACCAAAACGAGCCCATATTTCAAGAAGGCGAACAGGGCGGCGAGGATGCCGCCGGCGGCGCCCTCTCGACGGCCGCGCTGCTGCCGGGGTGCGGTCGGGCTGTGCTGCTGCGGGGATCCGGGGCGCGCCGGTGGCGGTGGGGGCAGCCAGGGTGCGCTATCGCCGGTGGTGGTGACCGAGCTGTCCGGCAGCCACTGGTAGACGGGGGGTTGGTCGCCCTCGGGAGGGGAGAGCTGAGTCATCTCCATCGATCATGGCACGGCCCGCTGAACCGGCCGGTGAATCGTTGGCAGTAAGGTGTCCCGTCACATGCTCGAGGAAAGCCTTCGCGGGATACGCATCGGCATCGTCGGCACCGGCGTGATGGCCGAGGCGATGCTGGCCGGCCTGCTCGAGCGCGATCTCGTACCGGCGCGCAGCATCATCTGCACGCATCCGCGGGCGGCTCGCCGTGAGGCGCTGGTCGCCACGTACCACGTCAACGTGGCCGAGTCGAACCTCGAGGCCACCACCGACACCGACATCATCCTGCTCGGCGTCAAGCCGCAGATGCTCGGCGGCGTGATGGCCGAGCTGCGCGGGTCGTTGCGACCGGCCCAGCTCGTGATCAGCATCATCGCCGGAGCAACCTCAACAGCTCTGGGTCAGGGATTGGATCACCCGGCGGTGGTGCGCTGCATGCCCAACACGCCCGCCCAGATCGGCCGTGGGGTCACCGTCTGGTACGCGACTGAAAGCGTCGACGATGCCGGCAAAGCTCGAACCCGAACCATCCTCGCCGCGCTCGGGCGCGAGTTCGAGGTGCACGATGAGCGGCAGGTGGCCATGGCGACCGCCGTGAGCGGCACCGGCCCGACCTACATCTTCCTGTTCATCGAAGCGCTCACCGATGCGGCGGTCCACCTCGGGTTTCCTCGCCACGTGGCGCGAGAGCTCGTCCTCGACACCATGCAGGGGAGCGCCGAATTCGCGCTCCAGAGTGGCAAGCATGTTGCCGAGCTGCGCGACATGGTGACCTCGCCGGGTGGCACGTCGGCCGAGGCGCTGTACCAGCTCGAACGCGGAGGCCTGCGCACGGTGGTGAGCGACGCGGTGTGGGCGGCGTTCGAGCGGACGCTCCGGATCGAGGCCACCCTCGAGGGGCGCGAAGCCGGCCCGGCGACGAGTTCCCAGCGACGCTCGGGCCGCTCCCCGAGGACCTGACCCGCCCCCGCAGGGCCTGCAATACTCCATCCACGATGGCAAGAACCCACCTCATCGGCATGTTGCTCGGGGTCGAGGAGGATTGGCCGGCCGCGTTCGAGGCGNNCCACCGAGCGGGTCACCATCGAGCCCTTCGACCTGCGCATGAAGCCCCGGCATTCGCTGGTGATCGATCGCCTCGGCTGGTGGTACCCGATGCCCCGCGAGTGGTTGAAGAAGGTCGTGCTCATGGACCGCGTCCATCTGCTCAACAACCCGTTCACGTTCCAGGCGATGGAGAAGCACGCGGCCTACTGCGCGATGATCCGGCTCGGTCTCAAGGTCCCGGAGACGTGGATGCTGCCCAACAAGACGCCGCCCGACAATCCTCGTTTTGCCGGCACCGCGCAGCGCTACCTTCGCTATTTCGACCTCGAGGCGGTGGCCAAAGCCGTCGGAATGCCCCTGTACATGAAGCCATTCGACGGTGGCGCGTGGGTCGGCGTTTCACGCATCGAGAACAACGAGGCGCTCTATCGAGCGTACGACGAATCCGAGCAACGCCTCATGCACCTGCAGGCGTCGGTGGACGGTTTCGACGCCTTCGCCCGCAGCCTCGGGATCGGCGCGGAGTCGATCGTGCTCAACTTCCATCCCGAGAAGCCGATGCACGACCGTTATTCGGTCGACCACAACTTCCTGACGCCGCGTGCGGGCGATGAGGTGCTGACGATTCTGCGCACCGTCAACGCCTTCTTTCGATGGGAGCTCAACAGCTGCGAGACCCTGATCCGTGGCGACGACGTCTATCCGATCGACTACGCTAACGCGACCCCGGACCTGGCGCTGACCAGCCTCCACTATTACTTTCCATGGGCGATTCGCAGCCTGCTGAAGTGGGTGGTGTTCTGCTGCGTCACCGGCCGTCTCCAGACCGTCGACCTCAACACCGAGGAGTACTTCGCCATCGCCGACCGTGCGGAGTTGAGCTACGACGAGAAGCTCGCCGGATACCGCGAGCTCGCCGACAAGCAGCTCGATGTGGACCGATATCACGAGTTCTGCGAACGCCATCTCGCCCACGTCGACGAGCTGTCGGTTGCGTGGGTGGAGAGTTCGGATTTCGACAGGATCATCGTGGAGACCGTCCGGAACACGTTCCCGGCGCACGAGCACGAACAGTTCATCGCCCATTTCCGAGGCCTCCTCGGTGCGTGGGCCCATGACCAGCGCGCAGCCGCGGCGTAGAGTCGATCACCCATGACGCACATCGAATTCGTCTCCAGCCCCAGGCCGACGGTCGGCGTGGAGATGGAGCTGGAGCTCATCAACCGCGACACCCGCGAGCTGGTGAGCGGTGCCCACGAGATCCTCGGCGAGATGAATGCCCCCCATGGCGAGCTCGGTCATCCCAAGGCCAAGAAGGAGTTGCTCCAGTCGACGGTGGAGATCATCACGGGCATCTGTGAGACCGCTGCGGAGGTGAAGGCGGATCTTGCGGCGACGATGGCCGAGCTTCGCGAGCACACCGAGCCACGCAACCTCGAGCTGGCGTGCTCGGGCACGCATCCGTTCAGTGACCCGGCGCTGCAGGAGATCAGCCCCGACCCGCGCTACCTGCGTCTCGTCAGCGACATGCAATGGCCCGCGAGGCAGATGCAGATCTTCGGCATCCATGTGCACGTCGGGGTCCGCAGCGGTGAGAAGGCGATCGCCATGGTGAACGCGCTCTCCGCATACATCCCGCACTTCCTCGCGCTCTCGGCTTCGAGCCCGTACTGGATGGGCCATGACACCGGGATGGCGTCCTGGCGGAGCAAGGTGTTCGAGAGCCTTCCGACCGCCGGACCCCCGTGGCTGCTGAGTGGCTGGCCGCAGTTCGAGCAGCTGATGGACACGCTGATCTCCTCGCAGACCATCAAGACGATCCGCGAGGTGTGGTGGGACATCCGCCCGCATCCGACCTTCGGCACCGTTGAGATTCGCGTCTGCGACGGTCTCCCGACGCTGCGCGAGGTCGGCGTCGTCGCGGCACTGAGCCAGTGCCTGGTGCATCAGTTCGACGGGATGATCGATCGTGGCTACACGCTGCCGACGCCGCGCGCCTGGTTGGTCCGAGAGAACAAGTGGCGCGCCGCGCGGCATGGCCTCGAGGCATCGATCATCGTCGACGAGGGCGGCAGGACCGTGCCGCTGCGTCAGGCGATTCGCGAGCTCGTCGAGGACCTGACACCGGTCGCGACACGGCTCGGATGCACCACCGAGCTGCGCGGGGCCATCGACATCATGGACCGGGGCTCGAGTTGCATCCGGCAGCGCGAGGTCGTCGAATCCGGTGGCTCGCTCGTCGATGTCGTGGACAGCCTCATCGCCGAGTTGCACGCGGATATGCCCGCGGCGCGCTCCGCTGTGCTCGAGACGGTGGGCAAGCAGGCGGTCACCGCCGGCGACTGACGTGTCCGCGCAGCTGTTCGAATGGCTCAGTCGGCGTAGAGCTGCAATTCGGTCGCGAATCGATCGGCGATCTCGATGCAGGGGCCGAGGTCCGGGTGTCTGACGATGACCATGCCGTCGGAGATGAGGGTCATCAACCAGTCGCGACGGGGCGCTCCAATGGGCAGCAGGTCGATCGAGCACACCCACTCGTCGTAATCCGAGAGGAGGCGCGAGAGCCCCTCGATATGCGTGATCCGGCCCTGGCCCTGAGCGCGCTTGAAGATGGATGCGGCGTTGTAGCGGCGGTCGATCGGCTCGGAGAATCGGCCGTGAACGAGTGCTTCGGCCCACTGCTGAAACAGGTCNNGCTCGGAGAGGTGCCCGTGAATCAGCGCCTCAGCCCATTGCTGGAACAGGTCGATGTCGTTCGCGTAGTTCATCACGTCGACGGTGCGGGCGCCTGGCGGGCGCGCGCCGATCTCTCCGAAGACCACCTCGCCGCTGTCGCGCTGGTACCACTCCATGTGCGTGAACCCGTCGCGAAACCCGAGCGCTCGCAAAACGTCTCGGCCCATGGCGCGACCGCTCGAGAGCTCGGGCGCGTCGATGTCTCGCACCACCATGGTGACCGGGCTGATCCACTCCAGCTGCCGCGCGATCAACGGGCGCGGCCGGTACCAGGCGACGTTATCGAAGAGCACCTCACCGCCTGCGCAGATGGTGTCGTAGGTGAACTCCGACGCCTCGACGAATTCCTCGACGCTCACCTCGTCCACCCAGACGAGTTTCGGGATCACGTTCTCGAGCGCAACCGCGCCGTCGACACGATAGGTGTCCGCCGACCCGGCACCTGCAATCGGCTTGACGATGATCGGATACCCGATGCGCTCGGCCGCCTCACGGACCTCGATCGCCGTGGTGCATCGGTAGTGATGCGGGGTGCGGATTCCCGCCGCGTCGAGCACCTGCTTCATGCGCTCCTTGTCGCGAAACGGGATGGTCTGTTCGACGGTCATGCCTGGGATGTCGAGCGCCTCACGAATGCGGGCGGCAAGCACCATGGTCGGCTCCCACAGCGACGCGACGTGGTCGATTTTGATGCCCGCGGCGCGTTGCACCACGTCGTGGACGATCGCGTCCTCATTGGCGAATGACGGGATCTGCCAGTACGCGGCAAGGTTGTCCCGGGCCATGTCCGGAAGCCCCGACACATGCTGGTCGCCCGCGCCGATCACCTGCGCGCCGGCGCGCGCAAGGCCACGCGTGAAGAACGGCATCTCGGCCGGGTAGCCGGGCGAGATCATCAGCACGGTCGCGGTCATGACGTCCCTCCGAGCTCGACGCGGGCGACCTCGACGACGCGACGCAGTCCGGCTTCGACCACCGACGTCTCCGGGTGCCGCAGGATCACGTGACCCTCACCCTCGTAGGTGCCGGAGGATTGCTGGCCTTCGCGCGGGAGTTGCACCTCGACGACCAGGTCGCCGAGCTCCCTCTGGAGGATGTCGAGCCCGTGGATGCCGACCACCGCGCCGCTGCCCTGGCCGCGGAGATAGGCCGCGCCGACGGCGTAGCGGCGTTCCGGTGGGGAGAACTCGTCGAAGATCTCGAGGCGAGCCCATGCCGCGTACATGTCGACGTCGTGTGCGTACGAGAGCAGTGATGTGAACTGCGCGCCCGGGGGCCGTGCGGCGACCTCGCTGATCGCGATCTCGCCGTTCGCTCTTCGGAACCACTCCATGTGGGTGAGCCCTGTGCGCAGACCGAGCGCGCGCAGTCCGCGCACTCCATCGCTGCGGATGGGATCGAATTCCGGACCGGAGATGTCACGTGGAAGGAGGACCGCCCACTGGATCCACGGGTTCTCGAGCACCTCGAGCGGTGTGGGCAAATAGCGCGAGATGGAGTGCCAGACCAGCTCTCCGTCTATGAGCACGCTGTCGAAGCTGTGCTCGGCGCCGACCACCATCTGTTCGAGCAACGCGGGGGTGGCGTCACCAGGTGGATCGGCCTGCAGCCAGGCCTCGAGCTGACCATCGTTGTCGAGCCGGAACGTGGAGCGCGCTCCCGCGCCCGCAGGAGGTTTCGCGACCAGCGGATATCCGAGACCGGCCGCCGCGTTCCGCGCCTCGGCCGCCGAATGCACCAGTCGGTGGCCCGCGCAGGGCACGCCGCTGGCTTCGAACACGGTCTTCATGCGCGCCTTGTCGCGAAAGTTGTGGGCGACCTCGGCCCCCATGCCCGGGATGCCGAGCGCGTCGCGGACCTCGCCGAGCGGAACCTGCAGTTGCTCGAGCATGCCGAGCAGGCAGTCGACGCTGCCGAGGTGGCTCGCCATCACCCGGGTTGCGTCGGCGATCTGCTGCGCGTCCGTGCCATCGATTACGCGGTAGTGCCCCGCGAGGGCGGAACGGACATCGTCCGGGAGGCGGTCCTCCGGGTCCTGGCTGATCAGACCGAGGCGGACGTCGGGAAGCAACACGGCTGCGGCGATGAACCGCACCGTGGCCGGGAGCAGAAAGGGGGCAACGAAGACCGCGTTCGCCATTGAGCTTTGGCGAGTGTAGTCAGGCGGCGCGGGGCGGGTCCTGATCCACCGGGTAGGATCTGCGCGTGAACGTCATCTTCGTGGAGCCGGCATTCCCGCCGAATCAGCGCGAGTTCGTTCGTGGCCTCGCCGAAGCCGGGGCTGATGTGATCGGGATCGGCGAGCGGCCCGCCGACTGGCTCGACGCCGACCTCCGGGGCTGGATGCTCCATTACCAGCAGATCCCGAACGTCACCGACGTCGGCGCGCTCATCGACGCGGTGCGCTTCGCGCAGAGCAAGGTATGGGTCGACGCGCTCGAATCGACGATCGAGTCGCACACGATGGCGGCGGCGTACGCCAGGGAGGCATGCGGCATTCCCGGAACGTCCGTGCACACCGCGTATCTCTGCCGGGACAAGCCCGCGATGAAAGAGGCGCTGCGCGCCGTCGGGATCAAGACCGCGCAGTCGACCGGGGCCACCAGCGCGACGGAGGTCCGTGACTTCGTCGCCCTGGTCGGCTACCCGATCATCCTCAAGCCCCGTGCAGCCGCCGGCGCATCGGGAACGGTGCGCGTCGACTCCGACGCGGAGCTTGACCGCGCGCTCGCAGAGCTCGGTCAATCCGGCGCCACCGACATCGCCGTCGAGGAGTTCGTCGAAGGCCATGAGGGCTTCTACGACACGATCAGCCTCGACGGCCATCCTGTCTATGACTTCATCTCGCACTACTACCCGAACGTTCTCGAGGCGATGCGCGAACGCTGGATCAGCCCGCAGTTCATCTCCACCAACCGCGTGGACACCGCACCCGACTACGCCGAGGTGCGCGAGCTCGGCCTGCGCGCCATCGAAGCGCTCGGTATCGGGACATCGGCGACCCACATGGAGTGGTTCTTCGGCCCCAAGGGTCTGCGTTTCAGCGAGATCGGGTGCCGTCCGCCGGGCGTACGCGCCTGGGATCTCTACTCCGCGGGCAACGACATCGACATCTATCGGGAATGGGCGAACTCGATCGTGCATCACCGCGTGGAGCGCCCGCTGTCGCGACGCCGTTCCGCCGGGATCGTCGCGCTTCGCCCCGATCGCGACGGGGTGATCAGCCACTACGACGGCCTCGAGGAGGTGCAGCGCGAGTTCGGCGAGTGGATTCTCGACAGCTACGTTCCGCCCAGCGGCACGGCGACCCAGGCGGTCGAGGCCGGATACATGGCCAACGCGTGGATCCGGATGGCGCACCCGGACTTCGACACCGTCCACCGCATGCTCAACGTCGCCGGCGAGACGGTTCGCGTGCACGCCTCGTGAGGCAGGCGACCCTGCTCGGGCCACTCGACGGGGTCGACCTGGCGGCGGAGATCGCTGCATTCGGTGTCGACGGTCCGGTGGCCCTGGTGACCGCCGGATGGGAGGAGGGCGAGCGCAACGACGCCAACGTCGACAGGAGGCTTGGAGGCGGGTCGCGCAATCTCAACCTCTACGGCCGCCGCCTCGACATCCTCGAAAGTGACCCCGGCTACGCTGACGCCGAACGGCTGTTGCGCACCCAGATCGATGAGCTGCGCGAGCTCTACCTGCTCCGATTGCGCCACGCCCTCGCGGGCCTGGAGGTGATTCGAAGGCGCTTTGCCGAGGGGCAGCACAGACCGAGGTCGGAGCTCGACGCGGCGATCGACGCTGTGCGGACGCTCGACGAGACGCATACGTTGTCCATCGCCGCGGCGTACGAGCATTTCTATGCGCAGAACCCACCCCACGAGCGCCCGACCATCACCAGGCATCGCGAGGAGGTGGCGGCGATCGTGGCCGGGTGCGCGGCGATCGCCATCGCCGGAGGGCACGTCGGCGTGCTCAACGACTGCCTGCACCTCTGCAACCTCGCGGCGTTGATCGAGGAGCGACCTCTGCTTGCCTGGTCATCCGGGTGCGTGGCCGTCTCGGAGCGGATCGTGGTCATCGACGATCACGACCCGGCGGGCCGGCCCGATGAGGTCTACGACATCGGCATCGGCGTCGCTCACGGGATGGTTGCGCTGCCCGCCGCCGCGTCGCGCCTGGACGCACACGATCCGGATCGACTGGCCGTGCTTGCGCGACGCTGCGCACCGAGCGTCTGCGTGCTGCTCGATCCCGGCGATCGTCTTGAGCTGCACTCGGGGCGCCTCGCCGATCTCGGCTCTGTGGGCGTGGTCACGGAGGACGGCCGGGTGCTGCGGGGGGCGCAAGCCGCCTGATCGTGAGCCCCGGCCCAGCCCGCGGTCCGCGGGCACTCACCCGTCTGCGCAGCGAGGGCAGCTCCCCGGAGGCGATCGACCAGTTGCTGCGCGAACAGCGGATACCGCTTGTCGAGGGACCCATCTGCACCTTTCTGTGGCGCGGCGAGGCCGACTGGGTCGCCGTCGATCATCGAATGCCGGAGGTGCCGATTCCGCTGCCGCTCCGCCGTCTCAACGGGACCGACCTCTGGTACGCCAGTGTTGAGCTGCCGCGAGGTGCCCGCATCCAGTACCGAATCCTGGTGCGGCGAGGGGAGAGCACCGAGAGCATGAACGACCCGCTCAACCCTCGGGTGGTGGGCGAACCGATCGGATCACAGTCGGTGCTCGAGGCGGATGGCTATCTCACGCCGGATTGGGCGTACCCGGACCCAACCGCGGTGTCCGGCGAGCTCGTCGATCTGCGCCTTCCGAGCCGAGCACTGCGGCGCGATGCGCACGTGACCCTGTACATCCCGTCGCGCATGCGCCGCGACCGCCGGATGCCCCTCCTCGTCGTGCACGACGGCGGCGATTTCCTCCAGTACTCGTCGATGGCGACCGTCCTCGACAACCTGATGCACCGCCGGCTGATGGCGGATTGCGTCGTTGCCTTCACGCACCCGGGCGACCGTCTGCGCGAGTACGGGGCGAGCGCGGCGCACAGCCGGTTCCTGACCAGCGAGCTGGTTCCGCACATCGAGGGCTCGCTGCGACTTCGGGGCGATCCTCGGGGCAGGGTGCTCATGGGTGCGAGCTTCGGCGGCGTCGCCGCGCTCTGCGCGGCGGTCCGCGCGCCGGGCTTCTACGGAGCGTTGCTGCTGGAATCGCCGTCGTTGCGATACACCGAGGCAACCCCCTCCGGCACATTCGGCGAGGTGTTCGAACCGGTGGTCCGATTCGTCAACTCGGTGCGCGCCCATCCGAAGAAGGTCACCGATCGCATCTTTCTGACCTACGGGGCCTTCGAGCCCCTCGCGGTGCCGGATCGCGCGATGGCCGAGGTGCTGGAGCGAATGTGCGAGGAGCTCCGGGTGACGGAGGCGCTCGACGGCCACAACTGGATCAACTGGCGCGACCGGCTGCTCGATGGTCTCGGCTGGCTCTTTCCGGGTGAGGCGCGCCTGATCTACCCGGGGTGATGCGCCACTCCGCACCGATGCGCGAGACTTTGCGGCCATGAAGAGGCGAGAGCGGTGGTATTCCAACCGGGTCGAGAGCGACGTGACGGTTGCGCGGTGGGGCCATTACGGCCGGCCGGTGATCGTCTTCCCGACTGCGGGGGGTGACGCCGAGGAGATCGAGCGCATGTGGCTCGTCGACTCGGTGGGGGAGTACCTCGAAGCGGGTCGGGCGAAGATCTACTCCTGCGACAGCGTGTCGGGCAAGGCGATGCTTCGCGAGGACGGCGATGCGCGCTATCGAGCGGCGGTCACCCGCGGATTCATCGAGTTCGTCCGTCACGAGCTGATCCCCATGATTCGCATGGACTGCGACAGCCCCGACATCACCGTGATCACCGCGGGGGCGTCGATCGGCGCCTTCAATGCCGTGTCGCTGCTCTGCCACTATCCGGATGTGATCACCAACGCGGTGGGGATGAGCGGCACCTACGACGTCGCACGATTTGTCGGTGAGAACGCCGGCGACGACCTCTACTTCGCGACGCCCTCGTATTTCCTCCCGGACCTCAACGGCGAACACCTCGCGCTCCTGCAGACTCGTCACGCGATCCTCGCGTCCGGCGAGGGGCGGTGGGAGAACATCGGCGAGTCGTGGCGGCTTGCGCACGTCCTCGGCCGCAAGGGGATCCCGAACCGTGTCGACCCGTGGGGTTCCGAGTACGATCACGACTGGTCGACGTGGCGTCAGATGCTCCCGAAGTACCTCGGCGAACTCGTCTAAACGTTCAGACGGTCGCGGGAATGGGGTTGTCGTCGGAGTCGATCTCCACGCTGCCCTCGATCACCTCGAGATCCTCGTTGTCGTAGTCGTCGGTGTCGCGGCCGCGCGCCATCAGCAGCAGCGTCGAGATGAGCAGGAAGGCGGCCATCGACAGGAACGGCACCGTGATGAATCCGAAGATGTTGATCACCGCGACGTTGCAGGGCACCAGGCTCCCGCAGACGGTCGGCTGGGGGATGTGCTCCAGCTGATAGTGATAGATGGCAAGGCCCGCGCCCACCAGCGACAGACCGATGAAGTATCGCTTCGCGACCTGCACGTCGCCGCGGAACGCGGCGATGCCGAGCAGGAGCGACAGCGGGTACATGCAGATGCGCTGAAACCAGCAGAACTCGCACGGGTCAAGCTGCTCGAAGAACTGCAGGAAGAGGCTGCCAAAGGTGGCCAGAACCGCCACGATCCAGGCAATCTGGAGCGCAAACGGGGTGATCCCGTCGCGCACGCGCCCCCACCACTCGCGCGCCGAAGGCGAGGTGCGTGAGTAGATGAAGGCGATTGCCGCCAGGAGGACCAGGACATCCGCGACCAGCGCGAGGACCGCGTAGCCGGTGTTGATGACCCCAGAGGAGGTTATGACAGCCACTCGCGCCTCCCAGTCGCGGTCAGCTCTTGGGCTTGATCAGCCCTTGGGCTTGATCTGCGCCAACGCTTGTTCGATCACCTGGATGGTGTTGTTGCTGGTGCACACCGACGACGGCTGATTCCCCGTGGCGATGCAGGTTGCGGCGGTGAGGATGTTGGCGTTGCCCACGATCGCCTTGGTCACCGGATCGCTCGGATTGCTGAGCTTTGCGGTGATCTGACTCCAGGACAGATTCTGCAGGATGGCGGGGTCATAGCTCGTCGTGTACAGGTTGAACACCCCACCGATGTCGAGGAACGGGAACCCGCCACTCGCTATCGCATACGGGGGCGTGTCGTAGGTGGTGAAGATATTCGTCACCTGGGCGCTCATCGACTGCAGCGGCTGCTGGTTCCGATCCTCGATCTCGTTCGGGCTGAAGGTGATGTAGGGGCTGGAGTACGACGATTTGTAGAACGAGAACGTGTTCGTGTTCGGGTCGACGTCGGTGGATGAGGACAGAGTCACCGAGAGGTTCTTGAAGGTGCCGAAGCGCGAGAGCCACATGACCATCGACCAGCGTTCAGCCGCGCAATACGGGCAGTACTCGGCCCCCACGAAGACGACCATCGGCTTCCCGTTCGAGACCAGCTTTGCCGAGGCGGGGAGGCGAACCATCTCTCCGCTGTAACCGCCCGTTCCCACGGTGGTGACCACCGACGGGCTTGGATTCTCGACCGCGGTCAGGATTGCCTGCGGGGCCGGCTTGTTCACCGCCGCATTCCCACCGCCGGCCGCGTTGATCAGCACGATCACGATGAGCACCACCGCCACGACGGCAACGCTCGAGAAGGTGACGATCGTCGGTGACTGCCACGGCTTCCGGCTCTCGAGAGAGACTGACCTCGCCGCCGCCTGGTTGCGGCGCTGCTTCTTGGTCAGCGGCCTGGCAGGCGTTTTGCCGGCCGGCACGGGTCTCTTGCCGGCGGGTTTGCGCGGGGTCGACTGATCCACGCCGTTCAGGGTACCGGACCAACCTTTCGGCTGGGTGTCCCGACTGCTTGGCGCCTGATCGACGCTCACGGGATCGCACATGAAGATACGGTGACGAACCCGACAGGTCCGACATCCGTGTCTATCCTCACGTCAATGGTGGGTTCCCCTCTGGCGGTGGCGTGAGGTCTCGGATCGCCGTCACCGCGACAGCCCTGGTGCTCACGGCGGCCCTGTCCGGTGGGTTGCTCCGCGTGGCCGACGGCCGCGCATCGGCGACTCGGGAGGGGATCGACGTCAGCGCGTATCAGGGCTCCTCGATCGCCTGGCACTCGGTGGCGGCTTCGGGGATCTCGTTCGCGTACATCCGCGCGGCGGATGGAGCCGGATCCCCGGACGGGCAGTTCGCGAACAACTGGCGGGGCGCGTCCGCGGCAGGGGTCACGCCGGGCGCCTATCTGTTCTTCGAACCGAACCAGAGCCCGGTCGCGCAGGCCGATCTGCTCATCTCCCAACTCCACTCGGTGGGGTTCACCCGCGGAGATCTGGTTCCAACCATCGATGTCGAGACCACCGACGGCGAACCGCAGTCGGTGGTCGTTGCCAACCTGCGCACCGTGGTGAACACGGTCAGCGCCGCGATCGGTTCGCTGCCGGCGATCTACTGCTCGCCGTCCTGGTGGAGCGGGAACATCAACTCGGCGGCGTTCACCCTGGATCCGCTCTGGGTCGCGAACTGGTTCGTCAGCCAACCCTCGGTCCCGGAGAACAACTGGGGCGGGACCGGCTGGCAGGTCTGGCAGTTCAGCGATGCCGGTAACGTGCCCGGGATCCCGGGCCACGTGGACCTCGACCAGGGTGGGGCGCGATCGCTTCCTTACTTCGGGTTTCCGGACCCGACCGCGCTCCCGCAGGCTCCCAACGTCGCCGGGACCCCGCAAACGGTCTCCGACCAGTCGGGCGACATCAACGTGCTCTGGCGCGGGACCAACGGGCATCTCTGGAGCCTTGCCTTCCGCAACGGGACGTGGGGGAGGGCTTCGGCGGACATCAGCGCTGCCGGGGGCACCGGGGCGACCCTCATGTCGGACCCATCGGTCGCCTCGTCAGGCTCTGGCCGGATTGACGCGTTCTGGGAAGGGGAGGACCACAACCTCTGGTACACCGCGTTCAGCGGGGGATGGTTCGGCACAGGCACCTGGTCCGCGCCGGTCTCGCTCGGTCTCGGGCCGCTCGGTTCGCAACCGCGCGCCGTGTCGCCCGGGCCCGGTTTCCTCGATGTCTTCTGGAAGGGCTCGGACGGTGGTCTCTGGGTCGATCGCTACCACTCCGGCTGGAGCGGCGCCACGCCGCTCAACTCCGGTGCGGTCGGCGGGAACCCCGTGGTGGCGAGCGCTGGCCAGGGCTCGGACACGGTCTTCTGGCGCGATGCCTCCGGTGATCTCTGGGCAGACACGGGCACGTCGATGGGCTGGTCGGGTGCGAAGCGCCTGACGTCCACCGCGCTCACGGCCGATCCGTCGGTGAGCGCAGCCGGCGCCGGCATCGACGTCTTCTGGAACAGCGCCGGCCAGCTCTGGCACGGGGCACTCAGTGGCGAGACGTGGGCCGGCGGCGTCGCCCTCGGCACCGAGACCGTCGCCGGCAACCCGTCGGTGGTCGACCTCGCCCCCGGGTCGGTGATCGTCGACTCGCGGGAGCCGTCGGGGCTGATGGCATCGTCCCTGTACACATCCGCCAGCGGCCTGGTGGGCCCGGAGGGGCTCGGCGCCACGGCATCGTCGGACCCGTCCTCGGTGGTGTTCGCAGGCGGGGGCGCCATCGATGTCGTCTGGCGGTCCAGCTCCGACACGCTCTGGGTGGCCCCGGCGTGTCCGGGCTGTGCGGCTCCGGCGATTCCGGTGTTCAACCCGGTCGGGTAAGTCCCGGTAAGTTCGGTAAGGATCGTCGGTCGGCCGAGTCGACGTTTTGGCGGGACTGTGCTCGGTGGTCGGACGGTGCCACCTTCGAGCCGCCGAGCCCGTTGAGCGGCCATCAAGTGAAGAGGAGGGCCTCCAGGAGCGGCTCGAAACTAACGAATAAAGCTCCTGATAATGCATATTCTCACGATCTAGAGCTGTGGTAGGCGGTGGCCGTCCGATCCTCTTCTCTCCCTTTATCCGTCCAGCACGCCGAAGGTGCCCCACACCGTCTGAGCGGATTGCGTGGCGACGGTCTGGATGCGCCGCGGTCCGGGATAGGGTTATGAAAGATGGACATCGACCCGCGGATCATCAGGGCCGGAGGTCCGGGGCTCGGCTCATTTCTCAGCCTTGCCGTCTCCTCCTGGCGAAGCGCTCTCGGGCGGAACCTTGCGGGGGTCTACGTCCAGGGATCCATCTCGACCGGAGCGTTCAACCCTCGCACGAGCGACATCGATGTGCTCGTCACCACGCGAGTACTCACCGACGCGGCGGCGAACAAACGCCTCCTTGAGGTGCATCGGGCGATGCACGGCTGGGGCGATGATCGTTGGGCGGACCGCCTCGAGGCAATGTTCATTCCCGCCAAGGCCCTTGCGATGCCCGGCATTCCCAGCATCGCAGTCCTGGAACTGCACCAGGACGATGGATTCAAGGTGCAGGCTCTCGGTCCGGACCTCCTCATCCAACGGTGGATCCTCCGCCGGTACGGCATCACCCTTTTCGGCCCGAAGATCTCAAAGATCGTGGCGCCCGTGACTGGCGGCGAGCTTCGTGACGCGATGATCGGCACCCTCCGAACCCGGTGGCTGCCTCAGCTCGAATATCCGGGACAGTTCCTCAACCGCGGGTACCAAGCGTACGCCGTGATCACCATGTGTCGCGCGATCTGTCTGCTGGCCACTGGCGAGCTGATGAGCAAGCCGGAAGCCGCCTCCTGGGCGCTTCGGGGCCCGTACCTCGAGGTGTGGCACCCCTTGATCGAATCGGCAGGGGCATACCCGGGCGGCCGGCAATTGGACCAGCGTCTCGCCACCCTCGATTTCATCAGGTTCGCCCTCGAGGAGGCGGGAATCAGTCACTCGGCGCCAAGCTCCTGATAATACGAGCATGGCCGCTCGGCTTCGCTCCACCCGCCGGCCCACGGCACCGCGCCAACGACCCGGACCCGCCTGGGCGGGACAGGTCCCCGGACCGGCCGACTCGATGCCCGACCAGGTCGATCAGTTCCTCGACTGGTTGCGGGTGCAGCGCAACCGCCCGGCGACAACGGTCCGTGCCTACCGGCAGGACCTCGCCAAGTTCGTGGCCTTCCTGCGCACCCGCCCGCTCACCGGCGATCTGCTCTCCGGGGTCGACCGCGCCACGCTGCGCCGCTATCAGATCGAGCTCGCCGACGTGCTGCCCAACCCACGCTCGCGCGCCCGGGCGCTCGTCGCGTTGCGGCGTTTCCTCGCGTATTCATACGACGAGGGCTGGATCGCCGCGGAGCTGAGCCGCCAGGTCACCGTGCCCCGCTACGTGGTGGGTGACCCGCACCCGGTGCCGACGGATCACGTTCCCAGGCTGCTGGCGGCACTTCCCAGGGAGACGCTTCGTGACCGCCGCGACCGGGCCCTCATCCACCTGCTGCTGAGCACCGGATGCCGGATCGCCGAGGCATGCGGGCTGGATCGCGGTGACGTCCGGCCCGAGGGATTCCGTGTTCTTGGCAAAGGCGGCAAATACAGAACTGTGTACTGCACCGACGATGCGTTCGGCGCAGTCGAGGACTACCTCAAGATGCGCGGACCCGACCCCTCCCCTGCCCTGTTCATCAGCGTCGCGCGCGCAGATGTGCCGCGTGGGCGTGCCCTGCCCCACAACCGCCTCACCACCGACGGCGCTCGCCGGGCGCTCACCGCGTTGCGGCATCGCATGGGCGTCGATCCGGCGATGTTCGAGCTGTTCAGCGACCTTCGTACCCCCCATGCCGCGCGGCACACGGCCGCGACCACCCTCCTCGAGGCGACCGACGGCGACGTGCGGCTGGTGCAGGAGGTCCTCGGGCATGCCACCCTCGAAACCCTCAAGGTCTACACGGAGATCACCGACCGCCGCAAGCGGGAGGCGTATCGCCGCCTCGGCGACTATCTCGGTGAGGTGGCCGCCCGCACCTGACGAGCCACCTCGGCTGCCGGCCGGGGCTTCTAAGGTCGCCAGGTGTTGCCGAGGACGCGAACCGCGCCGCTGCCGTTCTCCCGGCAACAGACGAGCAGCTCTGCGCCGATCGGCGGATACATCTCGAGCTCGCCGAGCGCCTCGACCGGGTGCCACTGTGCGTCGCGGAGCGACTTGTCGTCCACCCCCACGGTGAGCGTGCCGCCACGAACCGTCCCCGCGTAGACGGCATTGACGATGTGCCGACCGCCGGGTTTCGGATCGATGGCCTCGCACACGAGAAGCAGGGGACCCATCTCGACCGAGTAGCCGGTCTCCTCGAGCACCTCTCGCGCGCCGGCGGCGACCATCGTCTCGCCGGTGTCGACTCCGCCGCCCGGGACGAGCCAGTAGGAGCGGCTGCCCTTCTCATGGCGGACGAGGAGCACCTCGCCGTCACGCCACACGAGGACCCCGACCCGGATCCTGATCGCGCGCTCGCTCACCCCGGGATTATCCGGCGGTTCGCCGCCGAAGGCGATCTCAATCCTGTTCCTTGACTCGAACATCCGTTCCCTGGTAGTGTCATCGCCATGGAACATACGTTCGGTGCAGGAACATGATCCAGGACAGCCTCGGACCGAACCGTTTTTCCCGCCGGCCAGATCGCCTCAGCCGTCCGGCGCGGCTCGCCCTCGTGGTGGCCACCGCGGCTGCCGGGCTCGTCGTCGTCGGCGGTGTCGCCTATGCCGGCTCTCCGAATACCAACACGCGTGTGGTGGTTCACTCCGGCGAGACCCTCTGGGGCATCGCGGCGGCGCATTACCCCGGCGCGAACATCGAGCAATCGATCTCGAGCATCGAGGCGGCGAACCACCTTGACGGTGCGTCGATCAGGCCGGGCGAGACCCTGACCCTACCGGCACCCTGACGGGCCTCGGCAGCGGCTCATCGGTCGTCCTGCCGTCGCCGACGTCGTCCAGCCATCGGGGCAGCCCTGAAGGACGCGGGCGTGGTGCATCCAACCGCGGGCTCGACCCGCCCCCACCACCGCCACCGCCGTCATCCTCGCGTCCATCCGATCCGGTGCTCAAGAGGTTCATGAAGACCACCCAGAAGGCCGCGAAGAGCGCGATCTTGCTCACCAGCGCGATGCTCGCTCCCGCGATCTGCTGATCGGTGAGCGCGTCGACGCCGACAAGCTGCGGCCCTGAGCCATAGGCCGGGTAGAGCACGTGACCGGCGAGGGCCACCAGCAGCCCGCCCAGGGTCTGCGGGATGGTGGCCAGGACGATGTAGCCGAGCTTGCCGAAGCCGGTGAGCGCTCGGGCCGGCGGTGAGCACGGGGTCACGATCGGCCACCAGAACAGGAGCGAGACGAGCAGCAGCGTCGCCTGCATCAGGTCGTACAGCCACCAGCTGCCCAGTGCTGCGTCGTACGCCGGGGTGAGGTGCCAGACGATGAAGCCGGCGTTCACGGCGATGATCGCGACGATCGGATGCACCGCAAGCCGGAGTGGCAGGGGCACCGATCGCGGAGCGATCCCGGCGTTGCGCGGCAATGAGAGGAGCAGGAGCGCCGGTACCGGCCCCATCAGTATCAGCACCTGGATCAGGTGGGCCGCAAGCAGGTAGTGCTGAGCAAGCGTGGCCAGCGGCGAGATCCAGATGGCGATCAGGAGCGCGACCGCGGCACCCAGTGCCAGCCGTCGCGAACCACTCGGCGACTCTGCGGACCGGCGAACGACCCAGAACCATGCGGCGACGGCGAGGACGACGAGCCCGAGCAGCAGCGGATCGACGTTCAGGGCGGTTGCCGGCGGGCGAGCCATGGGACTCAACGCTAACGCACCTCACGCACCGCTGTCGCGACGCGGTACAAATGGGGCAACGCCATGCGCCCAATGATCACCAGACTGCGAACACGCGCCTACCAGTTCTCCCTCCGGACCGGGAAACCCCCGGACGATGTGCTCGGCGAGTTCGCCCAGCGTCCGATGCCGGGGATCGCGGTTGCCGAGCGCGGGCCCAATTACCTGGTGCTGCGCCCCCAGCAGCGCCGGCGCTATGGCGGCGATGTTGCGGTGCTGCTCGGCCTTGCGATCGTGCTCGCGGTCCTCATCCTCACCGCGGTGACCCCGGTGCTGATCGTGCTGCTGCCACTTGCCCTTGTCCCCGGCGTGCCGCTGCTCATCGACAACCGCCCCGACCTGGCCATCAGCGCCGTCGCTGACGACCTGGGTGGCACGCGGGTCACCGTGCACGGCCAGGCGACGTCAGAGCTCGCCGCGGCACTCGACGCCTACCTGGGCTCGCTTCCGCGTCTCTCGCTCGAGAACATCGGCGGCGGGCCGCAGGGGTAGAGGACTACTTCAGCAGCCGGATGACTGCGACCACCACGCCCTCGAGCTCGAGTTCGCGGGCGTAGATCGGCTCCATCGTGCTGTTCTCGGGCTGCAGGCGGATCCGTCCGGTCTCGCGGAAGAATCGCTTGACGGTCACCTCGCTCTCGCCAGTGTGCTCGTTCTCGATGCGGGCGACAACGATGGTGCCGTTCGCCGGAGCGTCCTTCCGAGGGCTGACGACCACGATGTCCCCGTCACGGATGCCGGCGTCGATCATGCTCTCGCCATGGACGGTGAGCGCGTAGGAGTCGTCGCCCCCGGCGATCTCGGTGCCCACGTTGAGGTGCTCTTCGACGTTCTCCACAGCCAGGACCGGCGTGCCTGCCGCGACCCGGCCGACGAGGGGGAGATTGACGATGTTGCTGGGCCCACGAGACTGCTGGGCGTCGACGATCTCGACGGTGCGCGATTTCGCCGGGTCGCGGGTGATGAAGCCGCGGGTCTCCAGCGTGTTGAGGTGGTTCTGCACCGTTGAGGACGAGCTGAGACCGACTGCTCGACCGATCTCCCGAACGGTCGGCGGGTACGAGTGGTCGCGGCTGTGTTCTCGGAGGTAATCGAGGATTTGACGTTGCCGCGGGTTCAGGGAGTCAGGCATTGCTTTGAAACATTCCTCCAGCCGGCTTGGGCGACCCGGAATGTAGCACGGGAACCAGAAAAATGCAAACGGATGTTCTGGGCTAGTCCGCGCCCTCGCCAATGCTGGGGCCCGCTTCAGCCCCGGTGACCCGGTCCAGGACCTGAGAGAGCATCTGATCGAAGCTCATGAGATCGGGTCGAAACCACGTGAGCCTCGTGTCACGCCGGAACCAGGTGCGCTGGGCGCGGGCGTAGCGCAGCGTCCGGCGCATCGTCGCCTGCATCGCCGCCTCGAGGTCCAGATGCCCCTCGATGAGATCGAGGGCCTCGCTGTAGCCGATGCCGCAGGCGCCGATCGCCGCCCGGTCCAGCCCCCGGCCCTGCAGCCATCGGACCTCGTCCTGGATGCCGCCGCTGTCGAACATTCCGGCGATGCGGTGCTCGATCCAGCGCGCGTGGATGGGACGGGCGACGTCGAGGGCGACCATCACCGCCGAGCGAGGTGCGGTTCGCTTGCGGGCGCTCAGGACCGAGCCGCCCTTGGCATCGAGGATCTCGAGTGCCCGGATGACCCGGCGCGGATTGCGCTGGTCGGTCTCGATGGCACCGTCGGGGTCCCGCCGGCGCAGCTCGGCGGCGAGCGTCTCGAGCCCTTCCGGGGTCGCCGCCATCTCGGAGCGGTCGGCCCGGCGGACGGGGTCGGGGGGGACCTGGGCAAGGTCGAAGCCGTCGACGAGGGCGGTGACGTAGAGCCCGGTGCCGCCGGCGACCACGGCGCGGGTTCCGGATCGGTCAAGGCGCTCGAGGCTGCGTCGCGCCGCTGTCAGCCAGTCGGCGACCGTGAACATCTCGCCCGGGTCGCAGAGGTCGAGCAGGTGGCAGCGCACCCCCTGCAACTCCGAAGGGCGCGGCGCGCAGGTTCCGACACGCAGCCCCCGGCGGACCTGTCGCGAATCGGCGTTGAGCATCTCAGCGGGCGCAAGTTCCTTGGCGGCCGCCACGGCGAGCGCGGTCTTGCCGGAGCAGGTCGGTCCGACGATGACCAGCATGGGGTGGCTCATCGCGACGGCCGCCGGAATGCGCGACGGAGCACGGCATCGTCGAGGAGGAGCACCGACGGGCGACCGTGCGGGCAGGT
>PKWB01000029.1:0-4782 GCA_003131685.1 Candidatus Dormiibacterota bacterium | reverse complement strand
TCGATCAGGTCGGCGACCAGAATCTCGGGGTCCGCACTCGCGGCGGTGAGCGGGACCGCCGTGCAGCGAACCGAGCTGGGACCGAACGGCTCGATGCTGAAACCGCATCGTGAGAAAAAGTCATGTTCGTCTGCAACTCGCGACGCCCGATCGGGTCCGCACTCCACCACCACGGGCATCAGAAGCAGTTGCGAGTCCGACGGCTCGGGCAGCTCGTCGCGCCAGCGCCCCAGCAGCTCGGTGTACAGCACCTTCTCGTGGGCTGCATGGGGATCGACCAGGACGACGGTGTCGCCGGCTGTGGCGACCAGGAACCCGCTCCCCGCCTGGCCGAGCGCGAACATTGCCGGCAGCGTTCCGTGACCGTTCGACGTGGCCACTGCCGACCCAGGACGGGCCGCGTCCGGAGCGTTCGCCCCCCAAGCTCGACTCGACACGGGTGGGGTCGGCCGTCCGACGATGTCGAGGTCCCCGTGGTTGACGCAAGGCCCTCCGGTGACGAAGCCGCCGTCGCGGACCGCAAGCGCACCGTTTTCGAAGTCGCCGTCGCGGATCCTGAGCGCACCGACGGCGAATCCGTCGCGGAGGTCGGGCGCTCCGGCCGCGAACCCGGCGGGCACGTGGCCTCCAGCTCCGAGGGCCGGCGCGGCGCGCAACGCNNCGAGCGTCTCCCCGGGCACCTCAACGGTGACCACGCCGTAGCCGTGCCGTCCTCCGGGAATCAGCCCTCGGTACGACTCGTCGACTGCGGTGAGCAACGCCCGGTTGTGCACGAGGCGGTGGTTGACGATGACGACGATCCCGCCGCGTGACGCCCGATGCACGTGTGGGGATGAGATCGCACCACCGATGGCGATCGTCCCGGGCGCGTCCACATCGAGCAGGTCTCGCTCGGCGCGCGCGCCGATGACCGCTCGAATCGCGTCGCGGAGCGTTCCTCCGATGGTGCGCAGCACCATGCGGCCGTCGTTGGTACAGGTGAATGCCACGTCCGGATGCGTGAGGGCGAGATCGGACGCGACGCGCACCGCAGCGCTCGCCTCGGTCGCGACCGAGCGCAGGAATCGAAGCCGTGCGGGCGAGGCGGCGAACAGCTCGCAGACTTCGACGCGCGTTCCCGGACCGCTCGCCGCCGCTGCGCGGGACACGAACTCACCGTTGCGAACGTGGAGGGTCGCGCCACCCACCGCGCCACGAGTGCATGTCGTGAGCCGCAGCTCCGACACCGCAGCGATGCTCGCCAGCGCCTCGCCGCGNNGCGCCGGCGTCGAGCGCGTTCTCCACCAGCTCCTTGAGCACCGAGGCCGGTCGTTCGATGACCTCGCCAGCGGCGATGGTGTCGGCGACCACCTGCGGCAATCTGCGAATCGGGGCGGCGGCGATCACCTCGACGCTCTCTCGTGCAGTTCAGCGAGCTTGTTGAGCGCCGCGATCGGCGTCATACCGTCGAGTTCGAGCGAAGCAAGCTCGCTCACCACTGGATTCGGCGTGGCATCGGTGATCGAGAGGGTCAGTTGGTCGGAGCCGTGCTCGCCATTGGCGCCTAGCGGCCGCTCCCGCTCCTGGGCGGCGAGCAGCTGGCGGGCGCGCACCAGGACGCCACCCGGGATTCCGGCGAGCTTGGCGACATGGACGCCGTACGAACGATCGGCGCCGCCGGGGACGATGCGGTGCAGGAACGTGATGTCGGCGCCTTCCTCCACCACCTCGACGCGCGCATTGCGAACCCGCGGCAGGTTGGTCGCGAGCACCGTCAGCTCGTGAAAATGAGTCGCAAAGAGCGTGCGACAGTTCAGCTGCGGCGCGTCGTGCAGATACTCGACGACCGCCTGCGCGATGCTCACGCCATCATAGGTCGAGGTGCCGCGACCGATCTCGTCGAGAATCACCAGGCTGCGCTCGGTCGCCTGGCGGAGGATCGCGGCAGTTTCTGCCATCTCCACCATGAACGTGGACAGCCCGCCGCTCAGATCGTCGTGCGCGCCGATGCGCGTGAAGATCCGGTCGCACACGCCGATGATCGCCTCGGTCGCGGGGACATACGAGCCGATTTGAGCGAGCAGCACGATGCTCGCCGTCTGGCGAAGGTAGGTGGATTTGCCCGCCATGTTGGGGCCGGTGAGCACGACGATGCGTGCGTCATCGTCGAGGTGCACGTCATTGGGAACGAACCGCCCCGGTCCGAGCGTGCGCTCCACCAGGGGATGGCGCCCGCCGATGATGCGCAGCGTCGACGATGCGTCGATCGCCGGGCGCACCCAGTGCTCTTCTTCAGCGACGGTGGCGAGCGACTGCGCCACGTCGAGGGTCGCCGCTGCCGCAGCGGCGTCGGCGAGCTGCCGGGCGTGGATCGCCACGTCCGCGGCCGCGCCGCGGAGCAGCTCCTGCTCACGTGCGACGGCACGCTCACGAGCGTGGAGCACGATTGCCTCATGCTCCTTGAGGTCGGGCGTCACGAAACGCTCGGCACCGGCGAGGGTCTGCTTGCGCGCGTAGTCGTCCGGGACCCGATCGCGATGCGCGTTGGGGACTTCGATGAAGTATCCGAAGACCCGGTTGTAGCCGACGCGCAGCGATCGAATCCCGGTGCGCTCGCGCTCGCTCGTCTCCAGCGCGGCGAGGTAGGTGCGAGCGGTGCTCCCGGCGGCGCGAAGGTTGTCGAGGTCGGCATCCGCGCCGGGCCGGATGGCGCCGCCGTCGCTCGCGCTGGCGGGAAGCTCGTCGCAGAGCAGTGCGTCGAGACGCTCGCGCAAGCCCTCGGGCGCGCGGCAGCCCTCTGCTGCCCGGTTGATCTCGGGATCCGCTGCGATCGCCCGAGCCGCGGCACCGGTGACGTCGAGCGCCGCGCAGGTGTCGCGCACGGCGCCGAGGTCACGCGGTGTCGCCATCCCCTGCACGCATCGCGCGACCAGTCGCTCGAGGTCGCGCATCCCGGCGAGCGCCTCGCGAAGGTGGCGCCGGCCGTCACGGTCATCGAGCAAAGCCCGGATCGAATCGAGGCGGTGCTCGATCGGCTCAACCTCCGTAAGCGGCTCCTGGAGACGCGCCCGGAGCAGGCGTGTGCCCATCGGTGTGCGCGTGGCGTCGAGGAGTTGCAGCAGTGAGGTTCCGCGCTCGCCGAGGCGGGTGAACAGCTCGAGGTTGGCGCGCGTATGTGCATCCAGTCGCATCGCGCCTTCCGGTGTGCGGATCGCGATGCGGAGCAACTCCTGGCTGATCACGATGCGCGCGCGCTCGCAGTATGCGAGCACCGCTCCCGCGGCCCGAAGTGCTGCCGGCACCGCCGTCACGCCAAGGCCGTCAAGCGAGACGGCGCCGGTCGCGCGACGCACGCGCTCCTCGGCGCGGGTCGAGTCGAACACCGCAGCGGCGAGCGGCGTCACCGACGCGAGCCCCGTCAGCGCAGGAGGGATCGGCGTCCCGTCCTCGACGAGCAGCTCGCTGGCGTCGAGACGCGCCAGCTCGTCGGCGACAACGGCGCTGTCCAGGTCGCCCTCGACCTCGAAGAGCTCCAGGTGCTGGGTGTTGGGATCGAACGCGGCGATGCCGACCCGGCCGTGCGAGCTGAAGAGCGCGACGCAGCGCGACACCGCCGATGGTTCGAGCAGATCCGCCTCGACGACCATGCCCGGGCTCAGCACCCGGGTGACGGCGCGACGGACCAGGCGGCCGGAGACGACCTCACCCACCTGGTCCCAGATGGCCACCCGCCGGCCGGCGTCGAGCAACTTGCGAATGTGCTGGCTGATCGCCTGGTGGGGAACGCCACACATGGGCAAGCGCCCGGCCGCGCCAAAGCCTCTGCCGGTGAGCTGCACCCCGAGAATCGGCGCCGCGACCTCGGCATCATCGCCGAACATCTCAAAGAAGTCGCCGAGCCGAGCGAGGACGATCGCGTCCGGATGTTCCGTCTTCACGGCGCGATACTCGCGGAGGATTGGTGTATCGCCGGCCGTCTGGAGGTCGAGCGTTGTGTGAGGCGCCTCAGGCACCGCCGCGATGAGGTGCGGAGCCCGAATCTTCGAGCTCGTTCTCACGCCGCCGCGCCGACGGGCTGAACGTGCAATTGGAACGCGTTCGCCGCGACCACCTCTGCGGTATGCAACTCCCCCGGCTGCGCGGCCCCGGCCGGGAGCCATGCCACCTTGTTCTCTCGGGTGCGACCGTACGGCCTCGAGTCTTCGGCGATGCCGTCGACGAGGATCTCCACGGTGGAGCCGACGTAGAGCGCGTTGCGTGTCGCGGCGATCTCCCGCTGCATGGCGAGCAGGTGATTGAGCCGCGCCTTCTTTTCGTGCAGGGGCACATCGTCCTCTCGGCGGGCCGCGGCGGTCCCGGGCCGGACGGAGTACGCAGCGAGGTGCACAGTATCGAAACGCAATTCGCGCATCAAGGATTCGGTGCCGGCAAACTCGGATTCGGTCTCGCCGCAGAACCCGACGATGATGTCCGTGCTCAGGGCGAGGCGCGGACCGACGGTCTCGATCGCCGCCTCGATCTTGGCGCGATATTCGTCGACGGTGTACAGCCGGCGCATACGCCGGAGCAGGTCATTGTCGCCGGCCTGCACCGGGAGGTGGAGCTGCTCGCAGACCGCGTCGCAGTCGGCCATGGCCGCGATCGTCTCGGGGCGGAGGTCCTTGGGGTGAGGGGACGTGAAGCGGATGCGGCGGATCCCGTCGACCGCGTCAACGGCGCGGAGCAGGTCCGCGAAGCGGGGCCGGTACTGGCCGGCGCCCAGGTCGCGTCCGTACGAGTTGACGTTCTGGCCGAGCAGCGTGA
>PKWB01000112.1 GCA_003131685.1 Candidatus Dormiibacterota bacterium | reverse complement strand
CCTAGCGCCTACCTGGGTGCCGGCGGTACCGAATTCGTGCACTACGTGGGCAGCGATGGAGTCCTACGCGTTGATCACTGGACGTGCTCGGTGTGGCAGAACGACGACCTCGGCGTCGCCGTGGAATCGGGCACAAGTCCTAGCGCCTACCTCGCTTAGCCCACATCCGGTGCCCGCCCGAAGGCGCATCCCCGTGGTGATTTGAAGCAAATCAACCACCGCGACAGTGAGCATGGGTGGCGACGGTGACTCGTTGTTCACGTCAACAAGTTTCGAAGAGCAGAGGCACCCGTCCGCCCGGTTATCCGTACTCCCTTCCGCTCGTCATCGAAGTGGCTGTTCAGTTCCCCGTGTGCAACTCCCACGGCGAGGTCAGAACATGACCGTAGCAGCCAGTAACTTCTCATCAGTCATCTGGAGCGTGGGGCCTGGGGACCTCGCTCCGAGCTCGGATCTTGAATGGGCGGCGGTGGCTGAGGGCCGTGGACTCGGATCGCTGATGCATCTCGCATCTCAGACTCTTGGAGCTGCAGTGCCGTAGGCGGATGTTCAAAGGGCGAAGGCACCGTCGGGACTGGGGCCTGGTCGCTGAAGCCCCCCTTACGGGAGCACATATACTTCCCGCGAACATCACTCAGGAAGGAGATTGCACCGTGACTCGAAACCCACGAGTGGGATGGCTTGCGCTCCAGCGTATCGCGGCAGTCCTCCCAATCGTTTCGGGGTTTGCATTCGTCGGTGGGATCTCAACCTCCACCCATACGACATCGGTGGCGACCCCTGCTTGTGGCGCGGTGGAGTTCCCAGGCGGGACGGGATCATGGGTCATCCCAGGGAGCGGTGTTCCCGTGTACAGCAATGGACCAACCGACGAAGGCACGGGTACCGACTGTGTCGGAGCACCGAACAACAGCAACTACGTGAACGGTGTCGAGTCTGGCGAGAAGTGGCAGTGCCCCGAATTCATCAACCGGCTCTACTTGACCAACGGGTGGACGACGAGCACCTGGACCGGCGACGCAGGACAGCCCCTCTACAACGATGCCCCGTCGAACCTGACCAAACAGGCCACCGGCTCGGTCTCCTACCTCGGGCCAGGTGATGTCGTGATCATCAATGTGTATTACAACGGCTCATTCGACGGCGGCCACGCGTTGGTCGTGAACTCCTCCTCCAGCGTGTCCTCGGGGACGGTCAACCTCGTCAGTCAGAACAGCGGATACCAGGGGACCTCGGAACCGGTGGTCAGCGGGACCATCAGCGGCGGATCCGTCAGTGTGGGCGGTGGGGGCAGCGGATGGAGCTACACGACCATCGGCGTGGTGCATGCGCCGACAACAGGACCACCTCCCAACGGCACGTTCGTCAGCTACCAGGGCAACGTCTACCGAATCGCTGGCGGCGCGCCACTTTACATCAACAGCTGGAATCCGTTCGGTGGCCCTCAGCCGACCACCGCGCTCAACGCAACCCAGTGGGCATCGCTTCGCCAGTTCCCACTCGACGGCACAACCGTCTCGACGGCAGATACGGGCGGCATCTTCAAGATTGCCGGCGGCGCCGCGTTGTGGCTCAACAGTTGCGACGCCGGATGTGGAAACCCCATCGCAGTCGAGCAGTACTCGATCAATGGCGACGGTACGTATCCCGGCGGCACCCCGCATCTCCGGCCGGTACCTGCCGACGGAACGACCCTCTCGACCGCCGATACCGGCGGTGTCTTCAAAATCGCTGGTGGCGCTCCGCTTTGGCTCAACAGCTGCACTCCGGGGTGTGGGGCACCAATTGAGGTCATGCAGTACACCATCAATTCAGATGGCATCGATCCCTGGGGGCCGAATGCCCTCAATCTGGTGCCGGCGGACGGCACGACCATCTCAACATCAGACACCGGCGGTGTCTTCAAAATCGCTGGCGGGGCACCGCTGTACTTGTCCAGCTGCGTAGCCGGCTGCGGGAACCCTGTTGAGGTGGATCAAACGATGATCAACTCTGACGCGATGGATCCATGGGGATCCAACAACCTCAATCCGGTTCCAGTGGACGGCACCTTCCTCCAAGCTCAGGAAACCGGCGGCCTATACCGGGTGGCTGGCGGCGCCCCGATCTACGTCAGCGACTGCACTGCACTCGGATTCCCGAGTTGCGATATGCCCTTTGTGGTTATCAACCAGTACGACATAACCACCGATGCTGCCGATCCCTGGGGCCCAGCGACCCTGACCGCAGCGCCTTCAAATGGGACTGTCCTCCAAGGCGAGCCCTCCGGCGCGCTCTGGAGTTATGCGGCGGGCTGCATCAGCTCGACCACTACTTCGACCGGAGCAGTCCGGGTCAATGACGCAAGCGTTTCGCAGTACATCCTTTGTCCATCGATCACCTCCACCACGTTGCCCGCGGTCAAACTCGGGAAAGCGTACTCGACGACTGTGAGCGCCACGGGTGGGACCGCTCCGTACACCTGGAGCGTGGTCTCCGGAAGCCTCCCGACCGGCTTGCACCTGTCGTCGTCAGGGCTAATCTCCGGGACTCCCACGGCTGCGGGTGCGTTCAGCGTGGTCGTGCAAGTCACCGATTCATCAGCCTTGCCGCTCAGCGCTACGGCGACGTACCCGTTCGCAATCCCACTGGCGGTATCGCCGGCATCGTTGCCGAAAGCCACGCTGCACAAGGCGTACACGGCGACGCTCCTGGCAAAGGGGGGGACAAGCCCCTACACCTGGAGTGTGCTTTCCGGCACGCTTCCCACAGGGTTGACCCTCTCGTCCACCGGACGGATTGTCGGCAAACCTTCCGTCGCGGGGACATTCACGTTTACGGTTGAGGTCGCCGACGTTTCAACGCCAGCGATCTCTGGTACGAGGACCTACACGTTGAAGATCCTATAGCGACAGGAAAGTCGCTGCGTCACTCGGCGTTAGCGGGAGGCGCCATCCGCGAGCCGGGAGGTGCCCGCGCTGCCTTCACGCCTGCCATCCTCAACGCCCGCGAGATCATCATGATCCCTCTCCCAGGCATCTGGCACTGCGCAGATCCTCGTTTGGCGTAGCGGCGAGGCCTTCATCGAGCAGATGAACAACAAGCCAAGGCCTTGCGGCGCATGACAGTCGATCCATCAGACCGAAGGTGCTGACTGCGAGAAAGCCTTGACAGCTAGACGCAAAATCTGGAAGGGCGAAATAGTCGCTGGTGATAATTGGGGATCACGCTTTAGTTAATGTGAACGAAGTCGCGCTCAGCGATATCGCGCCAAGTGGGTAAGGCTGCTGATGTGGCATTAGACATTCCCTGATCGGCCGCCCGGCCAGATTCAGTCGCTCGACTCCACACGATTCCGGCCGGCCGCCTTCGCAACCACCAGAGCACGGTTAGCTGCGTCGACCACTTCCCGCGTCGTCGCACCCATTCCGGGGTTGCACGCAGCAACGCCCGCCGACACCGTGACGACTGTGGTCGGATCGGGACGATTCTCGTGTGGTATGGCGAGTTGAGCCACCGCGGAGCGCAGTCGCTCAGCCAGACTGCTGGCGTCGGGGAGTGACGTGCGCGGTAGAAGGACGGTCATCTCCTCGCCGCCGTAACGGTACACGACATCACCGGCGCGACACGCAGCCTTCAGGGCATCGGCGATTCGGCGAAGTGTCTGATTCGCGGGTTGGTAGAGATATCGCTCGTTGTATCGATGGAAGAAGTCAACGTCACAGAGCACAATTGCGTAGGTTTCGCCCCGTTGTGCAGCCTGCGAGTGATGTGTAGCCAGGTCCTCCTCGAATGCTGCGGCGTTGAGCAGCCCCGTCCGCCGATCGTTGCGCGTCTCGTGCTCGAGGCGCACCACATCGGACTCGAGCGCGGCGACTTTCTGCTCCGCTTCGACGAGGGCGTTTCGCTCCTGATTCCGGCGTTCTTCCCATCCGGGCTCGTCCCCTCGGAAGAAGTAGATACCTCCACGCTTCGAAAGCTTCGCTTCAAGGAGTGCGGAGTCGGCCCGGCTCAGGAAACCAGCCCAATGTTTGGCGGCCGTCGACGACACCACGCCGCATGTGGCCGTGAGCTCGAGATCCATGCCCTCCAGCGGCATTCGAATGCAGCGGCCGGCCTCCTCGAGAAGGATCCTCGCCTTGCGCGCACTGACATCGCGGAGGAGGATGCCGAAGACGGTTCCTCCGACTCGGGCCACAACGCCGCACTCGCCGAGTGTCCTGGTCAGACGGTCCGCGACCGACCGGAGCGCCTGATCGCCGATCTGGTGACCGTAGAAGTCGTTGACACCCTTGAAATTGTCGAGGTCCAACAAGGCCAAGAGCGCCGGCCCCTGGTGACCGCCGCTGAAGAGTTTCCGACCATGCTCCTCCAGCGTGCGGCGATTCGGTAGCCCGGTGAGGGAATCAAAGCGTGCTTGCCATTCCGCGAGATCGAGCGCGCGGTGTAGCTCAGTGCGATCGACGATCGTGAGTACGATCCCTGCGACGTCGGCGGACTCCAGCAGGTTCACTGCCGTGATTTCGATCGACCGCTCGTCGTTCTTACGCAGGGCGCAGGTCGCCTCGACTGTTGTACGGACATTCGCGTCAGCCGCCGTCGCCTTTCGAATGCACGCGTCGACCTGAGTCTGAGTGTCGGCGGTGAAGAGGGAGGGGAAGAGCTTGCCGACGAGGTCGGCGTTGGGTCCGATCATCATCCGGCCGACCTCTTCCGTGTGATGGCGAACGACGGCGTCTGCTCCCACGACCACCACGGCTACGGCGGACGACTCGACGACTTCCCTATAGAAGCCGGTGCTCATGATCGCCGCTCCCCTGTTCGGCCCTGACACCCGCGTGACCTCACGTCCTACACGGACTCACGCCGGATACCAATAGCTTCGTGCCGGGCTGCATGGCACGGGTGACGGCGGGGCGACCGGCCCGCGACGTAGTGATGGCGGCCCTGGAGTCGGGTGAGACTGGAACACGTGACGCGTGGGGCAGCCGCCGCTTTCGGCACGCGCGCGAGGACATTTGACGATCGCCGGTTCGTTACAAGGACGTCGCGAGGTTATCGGAGGCGCTGACGTTTCGCGGCGATACGCTCGCCTGTTCCGCTGAGGAGGCGGAGAAATGCAGGGAGGCACACACCCATGAGGCAACTGGTTTTACCCATAGATTTCGACGCTGACTCCGCACCCACCCGGAATCTCCAGAACGGGCCCAAGGTTCTTCGTCGCGAATGGGCTGGTTCCACCGAAGTCTTTCGAACTGCTTCGGTCGGTGCCGCCGACCTCTTTGCTCCACGCGCGGTCTGCCTTCGCCGGGAATGCCCAGGGGTGGTCTATTGCGAGTTGGTGGCGGCATGAGCGGCCCGCGCGACTGGTTTCGAAGAGGCTCGGTGCCCGTCATGGGCGGTCGAGTGTTCCAGCGGACGGCGGGATTGACTCCTGGGTCCACGGTCGAGAATGTTCTCATCGAGGGGCGCGCTCGGGGCTATGTCATGAGCCGCTCGGCGCACTTCGTCGTGTGGGCGGAGGCAGGTGAAGAGGTCCACGCTGCTGGAGACGCGCTCCCGTGGGCTCCGATCACCGGCATGTGGGAGGGTCCCCGCGGCGCGGCCATCAGTGACGACGAGCAGTGGTGCGTTGTCATCGGTCTCGGGTTCGTCGCCTTTCCCCTCCGCAGGGGCGCTGAGCTGCGCCAGCACTGGAGGTATCCCCGCCACCAACGTTGGGAACTTCATCTGCCGATGAAGGGTGACCTCGTTGCTGCAGTCATGTTCACCCGCGTCCAGGCGCTGGATGGACATCGGTTTGCGCTGTCGACGCGTTGGGGGCTGGGCAATGGGTGGACAACGAGGGAATGGATCTACGACGCGGACACCGACACCATCGGAGACCCCCGCGACATCGTCAACGAAGAGCTGCGGCGGCAGGCGGTGCGTACAGAGCGGTCGGCACACCTCGCCGGCGAGTCCCAACTGGTAGCTCCCCTACGTGGTGACGGCGCCGAGACCACCACGGAAGCAGGGACGACGTTCGTGCCGACTCCCGACGGAGGCGAACGGGTCCTCTCCAAAGGACAGCCCGTCGGGTATGTCCTCTGTCGCTCCCCGCGATTCGTCGTCTGGCAAGAATTGGGCAGCATGATCTGTTTGGAAGGGGACGGAATGTGGCTGCTGCTCGAGGACATGTACGGAGGGGCGGGTGCGGCGGCGATCAGCGACGATGAGGAGTGGTGTGTCGTGGTCGGCTGCGGCTTTCGGGCCCGTCGCCTGAGTCTCGGCGGTGAATTCCGGAGCCACGGCGCCGACCCAAATGGCATTCTCTGGCTGAGCGAGGTGGAGGCAGTCTCCGGGCACACGTTTCGACTTCGCGGTGGCGGTCCCGGCTTTGTGGTCCGCGAGTACCTCTATGACGCCGATCGTGATGAGTTCCATCAGGACCGCGAATGGATCGACGAAGGACGGCGCGCGCGGACCCAATTGATGGACTCGTTCAAAGGCCTACGGCTTGCCCAGATCCATGTCGAACCTGGAGGACTTCGCCTCGTATTTGACGACAACGGGAACTTCCAGATGACGTTTACCGATCACGTCAGGGTTGGCGGGACGACATACGATCTTCACACTGACGTTGAACGATCAGGTGCCCGCGAAGCCCTCGCGGGCGTGGTCGGAAACAGAGTGCGACGAACCTCGACGAGTCGCTTCAGCTCGCGGGACGGATCACTTGACCTGCAGATGAATCCGCCAGGGAGAGACTCTGAGCCTGGCAGCCTCCACAACCCTTCGTTCTGCATCGATGTGCCGACGTCTGTTGCCACGGGAGCGTGGTCAGTTTCAACACCAAGTGGAACGCTCGTCAGTCCCGGAGAAGGTGGTTGGCCAGAGCACCCACACCTCCAGAACCAGTTGCCTGCGCGGGGAACGTCAAAGCATGGCGGCCCTGACCCGTCGCGCACTCCAAAGCTGGGAAAGGGGCCCGTTGGGTGACGAGCCCACACGAGACCCCCTCAGGTTTGGGTGACCCGATTCCCCGACCATTCACGAATCCGGCAATGCATCTGCTCTGCCGCTCCGACCACTTCACGGTCTGCAGCGAGTACGAGTACGTTTGGCTCGAGGGAGAAGGCATGGAAAAACCGGTGGGAATCACGAGTTTCTATGGCAGTCCGTTTGGAGCCGCCATCAGCCCGGACGAACAATGGTGCGTGATCATCGGATATGGCGTAGTGGTGCACCGGCTTCGATCTCCTTGGTGGAGGTTCATCCCGGCTGCCGGCGAGCGCGACTATCCCTGGAGTTGGGAAATGGGCCGGTCGCCGGAAAATCTTCTTGTGTTTGGTCAGGTCCGCTCCTTGGAGGGACACCGATTTTCGCTCACCGTTGCGCCGCGGCAGAACGAGAAGAGCGCCGAATACGTGCTCGACGCTGATATCCCAGGTTCCTTGCGGGTGTCCCACGGTTGGTTCGACGGACATCGCACGCAGCGGGTAGAAGCGCTGGCGCAACTCAACGGGTTGAGGCTGTCAGAGGTGCAGGCGAAGGAAGGCCGCCTGATGCTGTCCTTTGGGGACTTCGTTCGCTATCGGGTCGACCTTGCCGATCCGTGCTCCATCAAGGTGCATGCCTTTGGAGCGTGGGCACCCCAAATCAATCGGAAGGCCTTCCCTGGATTTACAACGCTGCTTACCCTGGTTGGATGCAGACTGCAGAGGGTTCACACAGACCCGGACGGCTCACTCAGCATGCGGATCGATCTTCCCAAAGAGATCCCAGACGCCTGGGACATTCCCGACAACGAACCATCCTTCCAGGGTGCGTCAAGCCAACTGGCGCTCCAGTTGGCCCCGGACCCTCCGGTGATGCCACGCCTGGCCGGGGCGCGGACCGCTGCTGTGCCCCGGCCGCTTAACGGGGGCTACGTTTTCATTCGTGTTTCGGGCAGTGAACCGGCGGGATCGTGGACGATCAGGACGCCCATGGGCAGGTTCATCAGCCCTGGGGCCAGCGGGTGGCCGATGACTAGGGTCTCTTGAGCGGTGATGCGGAGTGGCCGTTGGTGCGAGATGCGCTTCTCCACGTGTCCGTGTTTCCAGACCGGTGGATGATGTGACAGCGTGCGAGCCCGTATGAAGCCCCGTCAACGCGGATTCCTTCAGGAGAATTGGTTGGCGCGCGGGGCGACCGCGCTCCGAGAAGTGCACGCCAACGAACTAGTCGATGATCATGATCGGGAGTGCTGGATCAATCAGTGCTCGTGAATTCAAAGTGCGGTGCGTGGAGGGTGCGCGTAGACGGGGTAATCTGGCATTAGGTGCTGAGCCCCCAGCACATCGCGCCGCCCTCTTTGGGGTTCGAGCCGTCATAGAAATCGCTGTGCAACGCGGCCGCGGGCTCGAGCTGTTTCTCTGCAAGCCTCACTGGCCCGCCGACCTGCGAAGCACCGCACGTCTCCGACCGACCTTTCAATGCGCGTACTAGCGATCTGCGTCTTGGGTCTGCCTCGGATCCGCTGATACGACCGGTGAGCGCACAGTGACATGTACCTCCGGGACAGCGTTGTTGGCATAGCCGAGCCGGTTCCAGCTTGGGTGGTCAGGCTGCGTCCGCCCTGCCAGATCCGTTGCCCGGGCCCGAATCACGGCGTCCCCATCGATGCTGTCGAGCCGCACTACCCGCTCCCACCATTGCCAGCTGTGCCTGCGCTGCTCCCCAATCAGGGTTGCCAGCTGCCAGGAGGCACCATTGATGCTTAACTCGACCTGCTCGATGGGCGCGGCCCCCGACCATGCGACGCCTCGGATCACCACTGGTCCCGGCTCGACCGGCTGGGCCGCCCTCGGCTCGATGATGAGAGCTCGGACCTGCAGGAGGCGCAGCGGCTCCCCGTCGATGTGGTACCGGTCGATCTGGAAGTGGCCATCGAAGGGCCGGTCGATCAGCTCGATTTGGGTCAACCATTTCACCGAGGCCACCGCGTACCAGCTTGGTACCACCAGGCGCAGCGGATACCCGTGGTGTACAGGCAGTTGCTCGCCATTCATGGCATACGCCAATAGCGCGCCCGATGTGGTGAGTTCATCGATGGACAGGCTCCGCTCGAAGTGCACTGAGCCATCGCGTGCTTCGACCTCACCGCTGTCAGTGCCCCGGAACACCACGTTTCGGGCGGCGCGCTGCACACCGGCTCGTTCGAGCACCTCTGTCAGCGGGACGCCGGTCCACTCTGCGGTGCTCACCGCGCCAACACCCCACTGCTCGCCGGGCACCCGCGGCTCGAAGCCGGCTCGACCATTGCCGGCGCATTCCAGCGTGACGACGGCGCTCTGGGATGGGAGGGCTCGCAACTGAGCAAGGTTGAGCGAGAGCGGCCGCTCAACCAAGCCGCTGACTTCGAGTCGCCAAGTGGCCGAGTCGAGGTTTGGCATCTGGAAGTGGTTGCGAATGTAGAACCGGGCATTCGGCATAACCACACCTCCCATCAGCGCAGTAAGTGGTGTCTCGCAGTTGAGCGGGTGGGCTCGGTGTACGACGAGGCCGGCGTCGAGAGCCTCCTCGCAGGCTTCCTCAGGATCGAGTGCCGGCACCGCAGGGTCGAGCGCAGGCGCGATCCCTTCACATCCGCCCCCCGCCACCACCTGCGCGCACGTCGATGCCGACTCGACGCTGACGGTACCAGCCGCCTCGAACGGCCGAAGGAACTCATGCAGGACATCTTCGCTATCAGCCTCGGCGATGATCAGCAGCGTGTGGGCGGCGAGCACGGCATCGCCGCGGATGCGCACGCCGTGGCGGCGTGCGTTGGTCTTGCTGAGATGGTTGAGCAAGCCGGCACCCGTTTCGAAGTCGGCGGCCGGGCAGCGGTTGGCCGAGTGCTGATGGCGCACAACAAACAGACTCATCGCGTTGCCCCCGCTTGATAGCCGTCAATGAGGTCGGCCACATCGTCGAAACCTAGGTTGCCTAGGAGGCTGATACCCATCTTGCTCAGCATAGCTCCGTTGGCTACGACGCCAGTGAGGGACCGTACACAGGCAACTCTGTCACTGCACCAAGTGATGAGCGCCCGCAAAGCGACTCGTTATATAGCCGGGCGAAGGATCGTCGCGCACCCCGGCGTGGCACGTTGTTACCCGGGGCCGGCATACCGAGACAGTCGCTTTCCCGGGGCGGCCTTATCTCAGGCGCCGGTCATCAAGAGTGCAACTCCCGCCACGACAGCGCTGATCCCCGCGGCCAAGAAAACATTCATGAGAACCGAACCTGTGGTCATCTCGCTGCTCCTTTCTCCTGCTTCCGTTGCCGACCTATGTGTCTCACTGATCATCGAACAGTGAATTCGGCGCGAAGCATGTGCCCGTCGAATCGAGAATTTGTCGCCAAGCTGACAGTTCAACTGTCGACTTCGCGACGAACCGAGGCCTAGGTATTGGCTGGCCAGAGCTCCGCACCCGTGGGCCAACACCACCTTGGACACCAGGTGCGCCCGACCGGACGCCGCGGAGAGTTTGCGAGGCACTGGCGAGTCACGGAATTAGTCGATGATCATGACCCGGAGTGCTGGGTTGCAATCAGTGCTCTTGAGTTCGAAAGCGCGAAATCTGGAGGGCATGCGTAGAACAGATACTTTGGCATCAGCTTGTGCAGTTGCAGGTCCCGACCGTGTAAGTCGCAGAGCGTTGGGCGATGCCTTGTATTCACCGCCTCCGATTGCTGAGCTGGACAGCGCTGGTCCGAGCGCGAATGTCGCCTCGCTGGAGTTCAGGCCTTGCCAAGTGCCGCGCGCCCGCGTGAGGAAAGCAGCAATCCCGCGATGACGACGAGGACCAGCAGTCCTGCGAGATGGTACACAACATCGCCGAATACCACTGAGCGGCCCCCGAAAAGGGTGAAACGCAGTCCTATCAGAAAGCCGAGGATGCCGAAGAGTGTGGCGGCCAACGCCCAGCGCCAAGCGTGAGAAACGCGCACTGCTGCTGCTGCTGCGCCCGCGAGCACCACAACGGAGATGATCGCCTCTGGCAAGGCGGCACCGGGGAACGGATCATCGACGCCCGCAACGGCCACACCGAAATGAATAGTCGAGGCCGTGGCGAGGGTGATGGACATCATTACCAGGAGGCCGACGATGACGTTGGCGAATGCATTCTTACCCTCGGCACTCGCGCTCATGACTGCACCCTCGGGACGGGCGATGAGTCACGACCATCGATGTGAGCCGCGTGATGGATAAGCGCCACGACGATTGGTGCTACCTCGACCGGGTCGCGCTCGAAGCCGCTGAGTGCGTCGACGAAGGCAAAGCTGGTGAGTGCGTGCGCCACGCGGGCCGCATCGGAGTCACGAGCTCGGGGAAACCCTGCGTCGGCGATTCGTCCGAGAAGAATCTCGAGGCCGCGCAAGCGACGAGTGTTCCGATCCGTCGGTCCTTCGACGCCCTGTCCCAGAGCTCCGAGTGCGTGGAGCCGGCGAAGAGCGGCGCGGTGGACGGAGTAGAAGCCGCAGAAGATGATGACGAACTCCGTGAGCGCTTCCAACGGATCCGCATGCATGAAGGCTCGCGGCAACGACGTGAGTCCCCCAGTCTCCGCGAGGTGGTCAAACGTGCTCTCCACCAATGCTTCGCGTGTGCCGAAGCGGTCGTACACGGTCACCCGGGTCACCTTGGCTTCCCGTGCGACAGCGTCGATGGAGAAGGGCTTGCCGCTCACGAGGACGGCGAGAGCCGCGTCCAAGATCCTGCTGCGGGTCGAATCCACGAGCTCTTGGCGGTGCGTCATCCGGTAGGGGCGCGGGGACATGCGTGTATTCTACCTTACACAGTGTATACTGTAAAGGATGAATACACGAGGCGTCGCCTGGGCGCGGAGAGAGCTTGCAGCTGGACCTCAACCCCAGGCGTCCCGATGAAACCGGAGGTCTGAGATGTGCACCTGGGCAGGAGGCGGCTGGTGGTTCCTTTGGCCACTGTGGTTCGCCGGATTTTGGATCGTGGTGGCACTGATCCTTCGATTTGGAGTTTGGGGCCGCCGCCGCGGGCATTGGTCCCCGAGCAGCACGGCTGAAGGCATTCTTGCCGAGCGCTTCGCTCGGGACGAGATCACCGAGAAGGAGTATCGAGATCGTTTGACCGTGCTCCATGGCAGCGGAGGCGCACGGTGACGCCGGTGGTCGCTCCGCGGCAGCTCACATGGGCAACCTATCCGGATCTGGCCGGGAAAGTTGCGGTGGTGACCGGAGGGTCTCGAGGCATCGGCGCGGCGGCTGCTTTGGCTCTAGCCGTCAACGGCGTTTCCGTTGTCATCGTCGGACGTGACCGGGCTGCTGTCGACAACAGCGTTGGGGCGGTTCGCAGCTCGGGGGGCCAAGCAATAGGTGTGACGGCCGATTGCACTGTGGATGCCGACGTGAGCGCGCTCCAACAAGCCGTCAGCGCGGACTTCGGGCGCGTTGACATTCTCGCCGTGTTTGCTGGCGGTAATGGCATGCCGATTGCCACGGAGAAGGAGAACGGTGCGCATTGGCGCGAGGTCGTGGAGACAGATCTCACGTCGACATTTCTCACCGTGTCGGCGTTTCTGCCCGGCATGCTCGAGCGCAATGCCGGCGTCATCATCACGATGGCCTCGGCGGCGGCGCGGCAAGCCGCGAAGTCTTCCGCGGCGTATGCGGCCGCGAAGGCCGGAGTTGTTGCGTTGACTCGCCACTTGGCGCGCGAGTTCGGCGATGCTGGGATTCGTGTCAACTGCATCGCACCATCAGCAGTCGAAAACGACCGGATGCGATCGTGGGTATCCGAAGAACAGCGTATCGTCCTTGGCGCTTCTTTCCCATTGGGACGCCTTGGTCAGCCTGAAGATGTCGCGGCGGCGACCCTCTTCCTTGCCTCCGACGCATCATCGTGGATCACCGGCGTGACTCTCGATGTCGCCGGCGGGAAAATCATGCTATGAGCGCGATAACCCCCGCTCCCAACCAGCGAACCGGCATCGCCGGATTGCGCGCCAACTCCTTGGCAGCCCTGGTGATGCTGGTCATCGAGTTTGCTCTCGGTGTCGTTGTGAATCTGTATGCGATGCTTCCCGCGGCAGACGCGGGTAAGACTCTCTTTTCCGCCCTTGGCGCCGCGGTGACGGATGGACCGGTGGCGTTGACCCTGCATGCGTTGCTCGGGACATTACTGCTGATCACGGGCATCTCCGCGGTTGTGCGCGCGGCTTTTTTGCGCGGTGGAGTGTTGATCACGATCACCGGTGTCGCCTTGCTGGCCATCCTTCTCGCGTGGCTGTCGGGGACTCGATTTGTCGGCGACTCCGGTAATGGGGAGTCACTCATCATGGCTCTGGCCACTGGAGTCGCCATCATCTGTTACGCGACGATCCTTTTTGGTGCAACGGAGCCGGTGGATACCTGAATCCTGGCGCCATGATTCAGCACGCGACCGAGGGGCTCGAGATCGTGCGGGTAGCGGTGAAATCGTCGACGACCGGAGAGCAAAGAGCCTTGACGTCACCGTCCACCGCAGACCTTTCGAACGATGGCCACCATCGCGAGCGCCCAAGGGATCTCGACACAGCCGGGCTGCTGCGCGAGTCAGCCCGGCTCGGGACGGCCTCGCAGCTTCGGGGCGATCTCACTCCTGGTCACGCTTGCGATGAGCGCAGATTTGGTCGTCGTATCGGAGCCGACCCGAAGACCGAGCGCGGGAAGGCGTGAGATCAGTCGATGAACAGCAGTTGCCTCGTCGGATCAGCCACTGGGCACGCGTTCACAGGCGACAACATCGGCAACCGCGCGGAGAACGCATAAGTTGCCCTTAGCCGCTCTTGGTCGTGACGACGTCGCCCCGCGCGCCGTCACTCGTCATCCGCGGATCGAGACCGCGAGCCGACGCCGGCCGACCCAGCCGTGTGTGAGTGTGGACGACGCGTCAACACCGGCACTGCGTGTGGCTGCACTTCGTCGCCCAGCGACACCCATGGCAGAATGCGGCTGTGGCTCAGGATGTTGCGTCTATCACCCCGCCAGGCACCGAGTCCTCGCGGCCGGCGGCGATCGAAACCCATGATCTGACCAAGCGGTTCGGCGAGCGTCGCGCCGTCGACGCGCTCTCGATCCGCGTGCCGCGAGGCGTCATCGCGGGACTGGTTGGACCCAACGGAGCCGGCAAGACGACCACGCTCCGCATGCTCCTTGGACTGATACGCCCGACCGATGGGAGCGCTCTCGTCCTCGGCCAGTCGATCCGTCACCCGCGTGCGTTCATGCACAGCGTCGGGGCGCTCATCGAAGGACCGGCGTTCTACCCAACCCTGTCAGGTAGAACCAACCTCTCGACGCTCGCGACGCTCGGACGACATCGCGACGCGGACATCTCGGGGCTGCTCCAGACGGTGGGCCTTGCCGATCGCGCGCGGCACATGGTCGGCTCGTATTCCCTCGGCATGAAGCAGCGCCTCGGCATCGCGGCCGCGCTCCTGTCCAACCCCGAGCTCCTGATCCTCGACGAGCCGGCCAATGGACTCGATCCGCCCGGGATCATCGAGATGCGTGAACTGATGCGGCGCCTCCGAGATGGTGGCACGACGCTCCTCGTCAGCAGTCACCTCCTCGCCGAGGTGGACCAGATCGCTGACTGGCTGATCGTCCTGGTGGCGGGCAAGGCTGTCTACTCCGGTCCGGCCGCGAGCTTGCCGGGGCGCCAGAGCGTGGCGATCGTGGTGGCGACGGAAACCCCGGAGCAACTGGAAACCGTCGCCAGGATCGCTCGCGATCATGGCTACGCGGTCGTGATGGAGAACGGCCGCGCTCAGATAGCGGCGCCGCCAGCATTCGCCGGTGAGCTGAACCGGCTCGCCATGCGGGCAGGCGCAACCCTCGTCGAGCTGCATCAGGTCCAGACCACCCTTGAGGAGAGCTTCCTGCAGATCATCGGGGAGGCCACCTGATGCTCGCGGCATTCCTGTCCGAATGGCCGAAGATCCGCCGGCGCAGCATCCTCCTGGCGCTGCTCGTCATGGTGGGGCTCACGGCGATCGCTGTCGGAGTCACGCTGGCGCGCATTCAGCGGCGTTCGCTGGAACAACAGATCCTCATCAAGACGGATCTCGGGCTCGTCGGCACACTCCAACCGAGCGCGAGCCTTGTGGCGGTGATCGTGCTCATCACCATCGCTGCGGTGCTGGGGGCCGACTGGACTCAGGGCACGTGGCGAAACCTCCTGGTGCAGGAGCCGGGGCGCGTACGACTCCTCTCGGGACGGGTGCTCGCGCTGCTCGTGTACATGATCATCTCGACGGCGCTCACGATTGGGGTCGGCACCCTGGTTGCGATGCTCATCGCACCGCATGAAGGCATCAGCACCGCGGTGTGGTGGGACTCGACGGGCACACGCGACTACTTTGAATTTCTCGGTAATCTCGTGCTCGCGGTCATCGGGTGGACGATCTTCGGCACCCTCGTCGCCGTGCTGGTACGCAACCCAGCGGGAGCGGTTGGCGCTGCGATCGCGTGGTTGCTGGTCATCGAGGGCCTCGTCAACCAGGTGGAGCCGACCGTCGGTCAATACCTGCCTGGACGGATCCTGTCGGTAGTCCTAACCGGCGGTCAAGCAACCCTCTTCAATGCGGCGGGCTCCTCGAGCGTTTCATATACAACTGCGCTGATCATTGCGGGTCTGTACGCCGTCGTGATGTCGGTCGTCGCCGGCGCGAGCTTCTGGTACCGCGACATCACAGCCTAGCGTTGCCGAGCCTGCGGAGAGCGCCGGCGTCGACGTTGGAGTGGTAGCTCCACCGTCATCGCGGCCGGGGTCGCAGCGGACGCCTCAAGCCATGCGCTTGTCAGCCCGCCGGTGCGCGACGATGACCGGCACGCAAACCTACTCGCGAGGCGAGTTCACAAGAAGCATGGCCAGAACGCAGGCGCTGGGGGCACCCTAGTGCCTCCGATCTGAGGCTTCTGCGCCGTGTTAGGAGCGGATCATTTCGTATTAGTCGATGCGACGACTCGCCCATCAGCAGCAGGTCGCCGGGAGTAACCGATCTGGCACCACGCAGTTCGTCGTGAACATCGGCGGCGCCGCGTTCGCCACGACGTTTGACTTCAAGGAGCGCGATAGCGATGACGGGCTTCAGAGCGACTGACTTCTCGTTAGCCAGTCGCACTCTCCCCGAGCACGCTAAACCGACAACCTATGAACCGAAAACGGCCGACAGGTCGGCTAGCGCGGATGAGGTCGCCAGTGTCGTCCGACGACCGACTATCCGGGCTCTGATCGTTACCCGACTCTAGTCATGGTCAGACGGCTGAGGAGGAGTTCAGCCGTGATCCCTCGCGTGGCTAGGCGCTAGCCTCCTTCTGCGGAACCATCCAGATCTCGTCGACCAGCCTTGCTTGGGCCGTCGCATGACAGGCTCTGCCCCTACGTAACCGGGTTGTGACACTGCGGTAGGCCAAATGCTCGTGGCGATCGTGTTGCACTGGTTGCGCTTCTGCTTATGAACGCCACGCCTGCCCATTGATTCCCGTCCGGCCGACCTCGGCCCTCTTGTGCCTTTGCGNNGAGCAGCAGATCATGGCGCTGCAGATGCAGGCCGCGCCGCTCGAGGCGCAGACCGTGCAGGCTGGGCAGCAGGCCGCCGCCGCGCAAACACAGCTGGACACCGAGCAGGTGGATCTGGCCGCTGCCAACTCGCAGCTCGCGAAAACAACGGGGCTCACGCAGGCGGCGCAGGCAACGCTGCAATCGGACCGCAGCCGCCTGGCCGCGCTGATCGTCGCGAGGTACTTAATCACTACCAACGGCACCGCACTCACCATCCTGCTTCAGAGCAAGACACTCTTGGACGCAATCGACACGATGGTGAGTTACCAGCAGGTGACCGACAACGTGAACACCCTGGTGCTCGATGTGCGCGCCAACGCGGACCACCTTACGGAACTGCAGTCGCAGCAGCAGCATAGGGAGCAGCAGATCGCCGCTCAGGCCACCGCGGTGCAGACCCTCCAGGCGCAGGCGCTGCAGGATCAGGCTCGCTACCAGCAGCAGGCAACGCGGCTCACCGGCTCGGCAGCGACCCTGATGCACCAACTGGAGGACGTCCTCACGCAGCTCGCGACGGCCCAGGGAGTGCAGGCAGCGACATTGGGAGCGGCGGGAAGCGGAGCCGGCTCGATCGATGGAGCGCTGCCACCTTTCGCCTACGGCCCGCGCGTCGATGACTTCCCGTGGGGTCAGTGCACGTGGTACGTCGCATCGCTGCGCGACGTCACCTGGGGCGGTGACGCTTGGGAGTGGCTCATCGCGGCGGCGGCCCGGGGAAAGCAGGAGGGCATCATCCCGAGGGTGGGCGCGATCGTCGTCTTCGGCTCCGGCAACGGCTACAGCCCGCTCGGGCACGTCGCCTACGTGGAGTCGGTGGTGGACCCGACCAGCTTCATCGTCGACGAGGCCAACGTCGACGGCTTGGGGATCGTCGACCAGCGATTGATCTCATCGCTCACCGACGTCGAGGGCTTCATCTACTGACGTTCAGCGGCGCTCGTCATGCCTCTGTCGCGACACCGAGGTATTGGGCGGTGCATGGTGCCTGCGCGCTCGGGTGGTGAAAATGTCAATACGACACATGCTCACTCGGTGCGATCCGCTGCAGTTAACACCCGATGAAATGGTTGCCGCGTTTTGGAATTAGTCGATGATCAGCGTGGGTCGCGTGGGATCAACCGCTGCTGTTGTGTTCAACATGCCGGAAATCACCGGAGGGCATTAGCAAGCGTAATGTGGCATTAGCGGGTCCAGGACGGCGCGGAGCGACGGATCGAGTCCGATCAACTCCGCCGCCTCGTCGAACTGGCGCTGGGCGTTACGCCATGTGTTCTCGGTCAGGCCCTTCAACGAGGGCGGCACGAGCATTGCATCTCGACGACCTGGCTGTGGCAGCGATAGCTTCGCGGGTCTGACGCACGTGGCCGACACCGATTGCGTGCCAGTGATTCCGGACGCGTTGGAGGCTGGGTAGCGGGTACCACTATGGTGACGACAGTCGAGGGAAGCTGAAGGAGCGAGCGATGGCTTGGGAAGTTCCCGCCGAAAGCAACCGTGACAAGCTGCCTCGACTGCAGAGGCAGGACGCGCTTGGGCTCTTCGCCCCCCATAAGCTCCACATCCCCTCGAAGGAACGCGGCGCCTGTGGCTACCACGCGACCGGGCCCAGGCTGTCGCGTTCGGCTACCAACACGGTCTCGTGTCCGGAGCCGGCCGAGGAGTTATTTCACCTGTCTTGACCGATTGAGGCAGCGGGTGCGACGCCGATCAGCCGAGCAGCAGGCGAACAACCGCCTCCACCTGAGTGAGCGACGCTTCGGCAGTGACGTCATAGCTGACTGACCCCTTGACGGCCAGCACGATCGATGTCGCCACGTGGAGCGAGTTCGTCGCTGCGTCGTCGAGCGTCATGCTGTACGCCGCGTCCCCGAGGCCAGACACCGAACTGGCCGTGACGTGTTGCGCCGTGGCTTGACTCTGCGCAACGGCCTGGAGTACCGATGGGGTGGTGCCGGGCGCCGATGTGATCACCATCACCAGGTTCGCGCCGGATGTCGGATCGGCGTAGGTGCACAAGAGGTAGCCCGAGGACGCCTGCTTGGTCGGTGCGGGGTAGGTCATGCCGGCAGCCGCCGATACCGCTGCCTGGCTTGGACAGGTTGTCGGTACCGCGCCGTTGCCAGAGGACGTCCCCGCGGCTGAACTTGTCGATGCTCCCGACGACGTGGCGCCGCCGCTCGATGACGCCGGTGTGGAAGATGAACCGCACGCGGCCAGGACAACTCCACACAAAATCGAAAGACCGACAGTAACGTGGACGTGGCGGGTCGACGTAGTGCGTGACATTAGTCCCCTTGGTCAAGGCGTCTGTTGATCAACTTGACATAGTGACAGCCTCGGTCACGCCAGCGGCGACCTAGTGCTCCGGGCGGTGGCTCAGCGCCTCCAGGCAGTCGTGCGTCCGAGTGACACGGTTGCCCGCCTCGGCGGCGACGAATTCGCGGTGTTGTGCGAGGGCGATGCAGCGCCTCATAAAGCACTGGGGCAAGGACCAGGTTGTCTGGAGAAGCGCGCGAATCTCTACAAGACGATCAAAACGGCTGCACGAGGGCGGGCTGATCGCGGTCGTCCATACCGAACGCGCCCAGCGATACCCCGAACGCACCGTGTATGGGCAAGCATTGGGTCGATTCACGAGTCTCACTCTGCGCACAGGCGACGCAATACGCTACTGAGAGAGATCCGCGACCTCCACGAGCGAATCCCAAGGGCTGTCTCTAACCGGTCTCGTGCGGGCATGTGCTACGGCTGATCCTGCGATTGCCGAGTGGATCAAGTCATGAACTCCCTGACCCCGCACGCGCGGGTTTGCCTCCATCCGTCACGCGGAAGTAGCCTTCACTCCGACCTCCCTGTACCCCATCGCGTTACTGAGATCCCTCTTGGCAGCCGAGAGTGAGAGGGGTCGACTCACGATCGACCCCTCTCACTGACGCGTTGGTTATCCGATGAGGTGGGTGACGACGTTCCTGAACGTGTTGCCGTGGCGATGAGTCGTCCCGGTCGTGACGAGCCAGATGCCTGTCTGGACGTTGGCGATGTGGTTGTTGGCGATGACCGTTCCGGTGATGGGGGTGGCACCCACGTCGCTCACCACATCGATGTCAACGGTGGTGTCGACCGGTGTATTGGGATCACCTGGGGGCACGCCGAACGCCGGGATGCCGAGCCCGTTGTCGCTGAACCAGTTGCCGATCAGCTGATTGCCGTTGGCATCGGCGTCCGGGCTGTGAGTGTGGATTGCCACGCCCGGCAAGCCGTTGCCCTCGATCTGATTTCCCGAAGCCACGTTGTGATAGACAGCGGTCCCTGGGCCGCTGGCAAAGAAGCCGATCCCGGCGGCGCCATTGGCATCGGATGTGTTGTCGGTGATCGAATTGTCGAAGACGCCACCCTGGGTTGGCTGGAGCTTGCCCGTCGGCGACACGGCGTTGCCGTTGTGAGCTGCGAGTGTGATGCCGCAGTCCGAGTTGTTATTGACAACGGTGTTGTGGCTGATCGTGTTCCACGCGGTGGGTCCAAGCTCGTCGCTCACGAGGATGCCGCCTGTATTTCCGCTGACATAGTTGTCGCTGATGCGCGAGTGCGTCACCCCCGCCAAGTGGATTGCCTCGCCGCAGTCACCCGGGGTGCTCCCGCTTGCCGCGCACTCGCCGGTCGCGTTGGGCACGAACGCGCCCAAGTCATCGTGGGTAGCGATGTTGCCAGTGATCGTCAGATGATTCCCGACCAACACGATGCCTTCCTGATTTGCGTTCTCGATGGTGAAGCCGTGCACCGTCGATCCCGACGCGTTTCCTTCAGGCATGACCGACGTCGGGCTGAGGAAAACAAGGCCGAGCCCGATACCGTTGAAATCACCGTTGGCGTTGATCACCACGCCTGGTACCGGCGCCTCAAGGTCGAGCTTTGTCGTGACCGTGACTGTCCCAGCGTACGTTCCCGGAGCAACCACGATGGCGTTTCCCCAGTGAGCCACGGACACCGCGTGCGTGATGGTGGCGCACGGTGCGTGTTTGGTGCAGGCGTTCGCATCGCTGCCGTTGGGAGCGACGTATAGGGTGTGGACGGACGGTGTCGCGCCGGCCGCAGCTACGGGTGTGGCCACCGACAGGGCAAAGCCCACCATCCCGATCGCGGTCAGCACCACCACGGGTTGCCTCAGCAGGGAATAACGCATGCGTCTATGCCTCTCTCGTCGGACCGGCCGTTACTCACGACCACCCCCGCCGCTTCTGTGCCGAGGAGCATACGCTCACCCTGAGGCGTGCGCCTGAGCGCAGCAATCGCCGCGACCGTGTCACCGGCGCTCGTTCGATGTCCAGCTGCGCCCTGTCCAAGGGTCACGGCTCAGTCGATGAACATCGTGGAGAAGTCGAGATCGGATGATATCGTCGACTCCCTGCTGCAACCGGGAGGCGCCGAAAGGAACGGATAACATGGCATTAGCTGGTCAGCGGTCTTGGAACAACGCGCGGCTCAGCGCTGCCGCCGTCAACTCGTCCCGAAAGCGTGGTGCCGCGAGGGCAATCAGAGCACGGGCGCGATGAGCCAAGTCCATTCCGTGGAGGTCGATGCGGCCGTGTTCCGTGACCACCCAGTGCATGTGCGCTCGCGACGTCGTCACACCAGCGCCATCCGCGAGCGTATCGACGATGCGCGATAGCTGGCCGCCGCGTGCGGTCGATAGCAGGGCAATCACCGGATGGCCCCCGCGCGACAGCGCCGCTCCCCGCATGAAGTCCATCTGCCCACCCACGCCGCTGTACATGCGGGTGCCGATCGACTCCGCACAGACCTGCCCGGTCAGGTCGATTTGCAGTGCGGAGTTGATTGCCACCATGTTGTCGAGACGAAGGATGGTCCGTGTGTCATTGGTGTACTCGAAGGACCGCATCTCCAGCATCGGGTTGTCGTCGGCGAAATCGTAGAGACGTCGGCTGCCATTGAGGAAGGCCACGACAAGCTTCCCTCGGTTGATCGTCTTCCGACTTCCGGTGATCACACCCGCGCTGACCAACTCGAGCACGCCGTCCGACACCACCTCGCTATGCACTCCCAGCTCGCGACGGTCGCCGAGTAGCCCCAGGACGGCATTTGGGATCGCGCCGATCCCAAGCTGGAGTGTCGCCCCATCCTCAATCAGCTCTGCTACGTTTCGAGCGACAGCAAGATGCTCCGCCGTGATGACCGGCGCGGAGGCTTCAGGCAGCGGTTCGTCCACCTCGACCACCGCGTCGAAGTCATTGACGTGGATAAAGGAATCGCCGTGCGTCCGCGGCATCCTTGGGTTGATTTGGGCGATGCGCACCGGAGCCGCGCGTGCGGCTGCGAGTGTGCAGTCCACTGAGACGCCGAGAGAGCAGTAGCCGTGAGCGTCTGGAGGCGAGACATGGAGCAACGCGACATCGAGCGGCAGTCGGCCGGTGCTGAACAGTCGAGGAACGTCGGAGAGAAACACCGGCAGATACGTCGCCGCCCCGGTCGCGACCGCATCGCGCGTGCTCGAATCGACGAACAGAGCGCAACGACGGATGTTCGGAGCCGCAGCGGAAGCCGCCTTGGCCACGTCACCGTTGACGTGGAGATGGATCAGCTCCACGTCATGAAGTTCCGAACTGCGGTCCAGGAGGGCGCCGAGGAGCGCGCCGGGGACAGCGCTGCCGGCGTGGAGATAGACACGGTCTCCGCTCTTGATCAGCCGGACGGCTTCCCTGGCCGAGGTCGCCTGCTTGGGCGCGAGAAGGTCCACCGGTGCCACGGACTGAAGCTCGTCTGTCCGCCATAAGAATTGCAGCAACAACCCCGAGGATCCCTGTGAGCTGTCAATTCGAACCCACGGGGCACCGGCGTTGGTCGTATCGCTGGCGATACGAGCAGCCTTGGGTTGACAACCTAGCATCTGCTTGGTATACGTAGCGCAGCCTCTCAAATAGGACCCCCGCGGGACCCGGAGGTGACGAGGAAACAGTCATGACCGACTACGCCGACTACACACGCACAGCCACTGCTGCGGTTGCCGAAGGCCTCCAACAGACGACCGAGATCAAGCTGGCAGCCACTGAGGTCCTCAAGAGCATCACCTCCGTGTTGGTTCCGCTCAGCGTGTTCGCGCTTCCCAATTCTGAGAAGCTCATCCCGGCCATCGACACCGTGGTGAATCGCAACTTCGATGTCGTGACCAAGTTTGTCGAGTGGCAGTACGAGTTTGGGATCGCCGCTCTGAAGCAGCTGGGGTCCGTCGCCTCCAACTGACTCCGGCAGGAGCGCCAGCGCGACGCTGCGCGCTCCTGGCCTCAACTCTCTTTGACCGCATCCCGGCCCACGTGCCAACTCGGTGCTACGGTCCGAGCAAGAGAGCCGTCACCGCCGCCCACCTCTGCCGTTGCAGCGGAGCGCGCAGCGAGCAACGTGGGCTAGCTTCGCTCCAGGACCATCGCGATCCCCTGCCCGCCACCGATGCAGAGCGCGGCGACACCGAGGTTGACGTCGCGCTTGGCCATCTCGAAGAGCAGCGTGACGAGGAGGCGTGTCCCGCTGGCGCCGATGGGATGTCCGATGGCGATCGCACCGCCGTTGACGTTGAGGCGGTCCTCAGGGACGGCGAGCTCGCGACCGACGGCGACCGCCTGGGCGGCAAAGGCTTCGTTGAGCTCGAAGAGGTCGATATCGCGGAGTTCGACTCCAGCCTTCTGGAGTGCGGAGCGCACCGCAGGCACGGGGCCCATCCCCATGATGCGCGGTGCGACGCCGGCGCTCGAGTAGCTGCGAATCCGAGCCAGGGGAACGCGGTTCTCGGCCTTGGCGCGCGAGGCGCTCATGACCACGACAGCCGCCGCGCCGTCGTTGATGCCTGATGCATTGCCCGCGGTCACCGTCCCGTCCTTGGCGAAGGCGGCACGCAACGCGGCGAGCGTTTCGATCGTCGTACCGCGACGGGGATGCTCGTCGGTGTCGACGACGACCGTCTCCTTCTTTCGCTGTATCGGGACCGGGACGATCTCGTCCTTGAAGCGCCCACTCTGGATCGCCGCCTCGGCCTTCTGCTGCGATCCGGCGGCGAACCCATCCTGATCTTCGCGGCTGACCTCGTATTCGCGAGCGATGTTCTCGGCGGTGCTGCCCATGTGGCAGTCGTCGAACGCGCACCAGAGCCCGTCGCGGATCAGCTCGTCCACCAGCTGTCCATGGCCGAGCCGGTAGCCGTACCGCCCGTTGTCCATCAGATACGGCGCCCGCGACATGTTCTCCATACCGCCTGCGACAAGGCATTCGGCGTCGCCGGCGCGGATCGCCTGGGCAGCGAGGGCGACAGTCTTGAGCCCGCTGCCGCAGACCTTGTTGATGGTGGTCGAAGGAACGCTCTCGGCAAGCCCGGCGCCGATCGCCGACTGGCGCGCGGGGTTCTGGCCGAGGCCGGCCTGGAGCACGTTGCCCATGAGCACCTCGTCAACGGAATCGATGCCCGCGCGGCGCAGCGCCTCCGCCACCGCAATCGATCCCAGTCTGGTCGCCGGCACCTCGGTGAAGGCGCCGCTGAACGTGCCGACGGGAGTCCGCACGGCACTGACGATGACAGCATCTTCCACGCCCATCACTCTACGCCGAGCTTCCAGCAGTGGTGGTGCGGTACTCGACGTGTTCGGTCATGGCGTTGTCCTCGTGGACATTGGATCCGATACGGGTCGAGTCGCCCCGACCCGTATCGAGGGGTTACGCAGTTTGCTTGGCAGGCCTGGTCTTCGTTGATGGTCCACCAGCGGCGCTGATGAGCCGAAGGGTCAGTTCACGCTGGGTGTCAAGCACCTGAGTGGTGAACTCGAACGACTTCTCGACCATCTCGGCGGGAGTCACCTGGCCACTCTCGAGAGTTGCCGGCACGTCGCGAACAGCCTCGATGAGCTTGGCCTGAACCTCGCCCACCTTCTGGATCGCGGCGAGAAATTGCTTCTGCAGGTCGGTCACATAGGTCTGATAGTCGGCCATGGGTGGTCTCCTTTGAATTGCGGTTCTCTATCGGTGCTTAGTATACCAAGCGTGTGCTGCTTATGTCAACCATACGCCAGCTTGGCGCCCCAAGCGCTAGGATTGGCTCATGCCCGAGCCCACGCCACCGTTCAAGTCAGTCGGCGAGTTCATCCGCACACAGCGGGAGCTGATGTCACTCTCGATGCGCCAGCTCGCCGGGCTGGCCAAAGTCTCGAATCCGTACCTCAGCCAGATCGAACGGGGTGTGTACACGCCGTCAGCCCAGGTGCTCAAGGGCATCGCCGATGCACTCGACATGTCAGCCGAAACTCTGTACCGAGAGGCCGGCCTGCTCGATGACTCGGTGGAACGCCCCGGCTTGAGCGTCGAGGATGCCATCCGAGTGGACGCTCGGCTCACCCAGGAGGCAAAGCAGGCGTTGATCCAGGTCTACCGAGGCTTGGTCGCGACGCAGCAGCCATCGACGGAGAGCCCGAAGCCGTCGCGCCCCGCTCGCAAGCCGGCGGCCAAGGCGGCGCCGGCAAAATCCAAGCCGAAGTCCCGCTAAACGGTCGTCGACATCCCGTCGGCGAACTGCGTGGTTACCCCTCGCCGCGGCTCAGCGATTCTTCGCCGCTGCGCGACCTCGAGCACGCTGCGATCGGCGTGCCGAGGATCGGGCCTTGAAGGCTGGACCATCCTCGCCTTTGGCGTAGCTCCCAGGCGCCGGATCGCCGGGCGGAACCCGCGGGGGTCCGACGAGCTCCCCCGACCGTTCCGCGGCCCACGCCACCCAGTCGTCCCACCAGCTCCCGCTCACACGTTCTGCTCCCTCGCGCCACGCCTCGGCATCGAGACCGCGATCCGTGTGCGGACGTGTCCAGAACGCTGCCTTAGGGTTGCCAGGCGGGTTCACGATGCCGGCAACGTGCCCGCTCGACGTCAGCGTGTAGCGGACCTCGCCGCCGACATGTTGGGTGGTCAGATACGATCCCTTCCAGGGGGCGATGTGGTCATTCTCGGCCCCGAGCACGTACATCGGCTGCTTGATTTTGTTGAGGTCAATCGGGGTGCCGGCGATCCGAAACGCACCTGGGCGAATCAGCAGGTTGTCGACATAGCAGGCTCGCAGGTATTGCGTATGCATCGCCGCCGGCATGTTCGTGCTGTCCCCATTCCAGGCAAGGAGGTCAAACGCCGGTGGGGTCTTGCCCATGTACCAGTTGTTGACGACGTAATTCCAGACCAGGTCGTTGCCCCGAAGCCAGTCGAACGTCTGCGCCATCGCGGACGCTTCGAGATAGCCACGCTGCTGCATGTTCTGTTCGAGGCGGGTCACGCTCTTGCGGTCCGCGAAGACGCCGAGATTGCCGGGGATGCTGAAGTCGACGAGCGTGTTGGTCACGGTCATCCAGCCCACGCGTGCGGCCTCGTCCTTGGCCGCGAGGTGAGCCAGGCCGATCGTCGCCATCGTGCCCCCGAGACACAGACCGACGATGTTAACGACCGGTGAGCCGGTGATCTCGCTCACCTGCTCGAGCGCCGCCATCAGCCCGAGCTGCAGATAGTCGTCCCAGCTCACTCCACGCATCGACGCGTCGGGGTTGCGATAGCTGATACAGAACACGGTGAAGCCGTGCTGGACCGCGTACTCGATGAAGGATCGGCCGGGCGCCAGATCCATGATGTAGTACTTGTTGATCCATGGCGGGCTGCACACGATGGGTTGCGCATGGACCAGGTCGGTTTGCGGCTCGTACATGAGCAACTCCATGAGCGAGTTGCGCATCACAACGCGCCCGGGAGTCGCCGCGAGATTCTTGCCGAGGCTGAATGACGTTGTGTCGACCTGACGTGGACGCCCGCCATGGTGCAGCACGTCGTCGACAAAATTGCTCGCGCCCGCGATCACGTTCTGCCCACCCGTTTCGAAGGTCTCTTTCAAGACCGCGGGGTTCATCCATGGCACGTTGGTCGGCGCCATGGCATCGAGCATCATGTTGAGCGCGAAGCGCGCCTTCTCACGCTGGACGGCGGGAGCGCGTGAGGAATCGACCAGCTGTTGCGCCCATTGCACGGCGCTCAGATAACTTTCGGCAAGCGTTCGGAACGCCGGGTTCGCCTGCCACGTCCGGTCCGCAAAGCGGTTGTCGCCCGGAGCAACCGGGTCACGGTTTCCCCGGCCGAATGCGCGCTGGGCCGCGCGCGCCGCTATCGCCGCCTGCCCGGCGGAGAGATCCAGACCGGCCTTGGCGAAGCGCAGTGGATGACGCATCGCGTCATCGAGGAACACGTTGCGTAAGGCTCCGCCGAAGTCGCTCTGGTCCACCTTGGCGAGCAGCGCCTCATACGCCGTGTCCTCGCCCATCTCGGTGCTCACGAGCCAATCACATGAACAGGCCGCCGTTCACCGCGTACATCGCCCCGGTGATGTATGACGACTCCTCCTCGAGGAGGAAACGAACCACGCGAGCAACCTCGTCGGGCCGGCCAAGCCGCCGGATCGGGACCTTCTCGATGATGCCGTCGAGGATCGGCTGAGGGATCTTGGCAACCATCTCGGTTTCGATGAACCCTGGAGCTACGCAATTGACGGTGATCCCTTTGCGAGCCGTTTCCAGCGCGAGGCTTTGGGTGAGTCCGTAGAGGGCTGCCTTTGAGGCAGCGTAATTCGCCTGCCCGATGTTCCCAGTCTGTCCAATCACTGAACTCAGGTTGACAATTCGACCGCTGCCGCGTTCGAGCATATGGTCCAGAACGGCCTTCATCATGTAGAACGCGCCCGAGATGTTGATCCGCATTACCGCGTGCCAGTCCTCGAGCGACATCTTTCTGACGGTCTTGTCGACGGTGATCCCGGCGTTATTGACGAGGAAGTCGACCTGACCGTGACTGGCCAAGACCTCGTCGACGACGCGGGTGCAGTCTTCGGGGACGCCTACGTTGCCCTGGTGCACGGAGATCGAGGCACCCTGACCGGAGAGCTCGTCACGCAGGGCCGCCGCGGACTCGGCGTCGCGGTTGAACCCCGCAGCCACGTGCGCGCCGTGGCGAGTGAGCTCTCGGGTGATCGCAGCTCCGATGCCGCGGGTGCCCCCGGTGACGATGGCCACCTTTCCGGAGAATAGGCGCGATGCCACCGATTCGCCGGCGGTCGGCTCCACGACGGCCATAGTGCGATCATCGTAGTCCAGCGCTCGAGCGTCCTGCCGGTCGTGGATCAAGCGTTGCAGTGTCGCATCGGCGACCGGTATGGGTGTCGCGGTCCTCATGGTTCTCCTTCTGCGCTGGCCGACTGTCCGCCAGCATGGGCGCACTGGTGTCCGCACGAGCAGAGGCGAGTGACATCCGCCACTGGACCCAATGTCACATCTCGACGGGAATGTTCGGTGTTGGCAGAACCACCAGACCGACTCCCCGTTCCTGTCTTCAGCCGCCCATACTCGGACTTTCTTTTGGCGGTATTCCTCGATCGGGCTTTGGGTCGACCGGCACAGGACGAATCGGGCTAGCCTGGGGACACCGTCCGCCGGTGTCCTCATCCAAGTACTATCCCGACCTGATCGGGCGGCGGAGGAGGTGAGTCGATGAGCCATCCTTATCCTGAATCGGCTCATTCATTGCTGTTGCGGCTACGCGATAACCCGGCTGCCGTTGCCGCCGAGCTTCCAGCGATCCACGAGGCCATCCCCGATGTCCTGAACCTGATTGAGGCAGATCTTGAGCTCGACCGGGTTCGCGGCCTCGGGCAGGATGAGATGTCAGCCGACCAGCGGCGAGATCTTCTCGACGCCCAAAACTGGAAGCGAACCGACGCGCTGGTCGCCCTGACCAGGAAGCCATGACTCGTGGCGGGTCCCTATCCCCATCGCGCGTTCGGGATCAGGCTCGCGTGATTCGGTCGGTGGGTGGGGCACGATGGAGTGTTCGGCCGGACATCGCTTCGATGCTGATTCGCACCCAGTGCTCGTGCGGCGACCGCAACCAGGAACGCATGTGGCCACGACGGAAGATCGCGAGCTCGTCCGGATGGGTTACCTCTCGAGCGACACCCCGGACGAGCACGCTCCAGCCTTCATGATCGGCCGGCCTGCTCTCATCGGCCTCGAAAGCCACGCGTCCGCGCAGGTTCAGCCAGCTGAGCGTGCTCCCCTTCGCAGTGCAGAAAACGATGTCACCGTCGAAGAGCGCGAAGTTGACTGGAATGATGGTCGCCATGCCGTCTGCCACGTAACCAATGCGGCCGACGACCGCTCCCCGCAAGAGCTCAAGGCATTCCTCTCGCGTGAGGGTCGTGAGCTGGGGCTCGTAAAGCTCACTCATCTGAGCAATCTCCGGACTCATATCGCTCCTCTTCGAGCGGTCGCGGTCGGTGCGAACCGGCTCATTGGTTCGGCCTCGAGCATTCCGTTCCTGTGGCTCGCGCGAGGCTGGTTGACGACGGCGATCGGGCAGCGCCCAGGCTCCATCTTCGTGACAGTGAATTCCCCGTGCCCGGCTCCAGCTCCGGTGCCGATGAGGTGCAAGCCCGCGCAGATGTATGGGGGGCGGTCGGCCATCGGGCACCGGCCGCTCGCATCCGGACCGTCGCATTCCGCGAGAACCTGATCCGTCGTGGGATCCAGCATGACGAACGTGTGATCGTGCTCCATGTGCCCAGCATGGCCCAGTCGTATACGGGCGACCAGAGCCGAAGGTCGTCTTGTGTCATGGTCATTCGACATTGGCGGAGGGTGCTGCGTATGGTTGGGAAACGGCACCGGAGGCAGCGGTCTGCCTGCTGGGGCGAGACGGTGTTCGATCTCTTCGCGCTCGACCGCAGGATTCTGGGCGGCTCCGCATCCTGCGACCGTGAACCGGAGGAATCGCTGTGGGCAACGGCAAGGTCATCGTCAGCCAGTTCGTCACGCTGGACGGGGTCGTGGAGGCCCCGGATGGCTGGGCGTTCCGCTTCGGGCCCAAACGAGTTGCTGGCGACGATTTCAAGCTCGGTTCGATCCTCGATACGGGCGTGCTCTTGGTGGGTCGCACGACGTGGGAGGTGTTCTCCCGCCGCTGGCCGAACCGCTCGGACGAGTTCGCCAACACGATGAACCGTATTCGGAAGGTCGTTGTGTCGCGGTCCGCGCCGGCCCTCGATGCCTGGAGCAACTCGTCGCTGCTCGACGGCGAGCTCGTGGCCGGGGTGGCCGATCTCACACGCGAGCAGGACGTCGTCGTGTTTGGGAGCGCGAGTGTCGTGCATGCGCTCGCCGCCGCGGATGCCGTCGACGAGTACCGGCTGCTCGTGATCCCGACCGCGCTTGGAGCGGGTGAGCGGCTGTTCGTCGCACCCGTCGACCTGCAACTCACGTCGATCGAGAAGGTGGGTGAGGCACTCCTGGCGCGCTACGACCGCACCGCTCGCGCGTAACGCTAGCTTGCCGTCAGCCTAGCGACGCGCAAGTCCAGCCCGCACTCGCTGACGCCGCCACGGGCTCTCGACGCTCGTTAGGAGCCCTTAGCTCTTGCGAGGGATTTTGGCGGCATCAAAGGCAGGCCCCGCGACAAGCCGGTCGGGGTCAACAATCGGCAAGCTTAGCGGCACCGTAAAGGGCAACTCGGACTCGTTGAGGTACTGAGCCGACTGCTGCCGCAGGAGTCGCTGCCGAATGGATTGGTTCTGCTTGGGCATCTTCTTCAGGTGTCTTGTTCTGGGTTGACTTGACCGGCCATTCCTTCCTCGGCCGGTGTGCTTCTCCGTTTGCGTCGAGAGGCTGATTTGCGAGTGAGTCGCCGCCGGTTGGTCAGGAAACCCGACGGCGACCTTTCGCAAAGAAACGAGGCTAGAGCTGGACGATCACTGACTTGGTCTCGAGGTAGCTGGAGAGGACCTCCTCGCCCATCTCGCGACCCCAGCCGCTTTGCTTGAAGCCGCCGAACGGCAGCTCCGCGCTGAACACGTTGTAGGTATTGACCCAGACGGTGCCCGCCTTGATGCGCCTGGCGAGCTTATGGGCCTTCGAGATGTCCTTGGTCCACACGCCCGCAGCCAGTCCATAGACGGTGTCGTTGGCTTGACGGGCAAGGTCATCGACGTCGCTGAACGGCAAGGCGACGATCACCGGTCCAAAGATCTCTTCGCGCAGCACGACGTCGTTGGGTTCGACGTCCACCAACACGGTCGGCTCCACGAAGTAGCCCGGGCGGTCGAGTGCGTGCCCGCCTGCAAGCGCGCGGTTGCCTGCCTGCTGACCCTTGGCGAGGTATCCGGTGACCCTATCGAACTGCTCGCGGGAGACGAGCGGGCCCATATCGCTGTCCGGATCCATGCCAGGCCCGACCTTGATCTTCTTGGCCGCCTTGGCGACGCCCTCGACCACTTCATCGAAGCGGTCCTGCTGCACGAAGAGACGGCTCCCCGCACAGCACACCTCGCCCTGGTTGAAGAAGATTCCCTGTGCCGCGCCGGCGATGGCCGCGTCGATGTCGGCGTCAGAAAAGATGATGTTCGGGGACTTGCCGCCGAGTTCCAGCGAGACCTTCTTCAGGTTGCCGGTGGCAGCCGTTGCGATGAGTCTGCCGACCTCGGTGGAGCCGGTGAAGGCGATCTTGTCGACGCCCGGATGGGCGGCGAGTGCGGCGCCAGCTGTCTCACCAAATCCGGTGATGACGTTGACGACGCCGTCGGGGAGGCCGGCCTCGAGCATCAGCTCACCCAAACGCAGGGCCGAGAGCGGCGTCTGCTCGGCAGGCTTGAGCACCACCGTGCAACCCGTGGCCAATGCCGGCCCCAGCTTCCAGGCGGCCATCAGCAGCGGGAAGTTCCAGGGGATGATCTGGCCGACCACACCGACCGGCTCGCGCAGTGTGTAGGCGTGAAACTCGGCGCCGGGGAGGTAGGGCACCGACGGGTTGATGGTGCCACCGTTGAGCTTCGTGGCCCAGCCCGCCATGTACCAGAACAGGTCGGCGGCGAGCGGCACATCGGCCGCGCGGGCCACGCTGAGCGCTTTGCCGTTGTCCAGGCAATCGAGCTCGGCGAGTTCGTCGGCGTATTCCATGATCAGGTCGCCGACCCGGTGCATGATCTGGCCGCGTTCGGAGGGAGTCATGCGGCTCCACGGGCCGTTCTCGAAGGCCCGGCGCGCCGCTCGCACGGCGCGATCGACGTCGTGTGCGTCGCCCTCGGCGACGCTCGCGAGCACCGTGTCGGTGGCGGGGTTCAGCGTGTCGAAGGTCTTGCCGCTCTCGGCCTGCTCGAATTTGCCATTGATGAGCAGCGCGCGGGGCGAGGCCTTGAAAAACCGAGTTTTCTCGGTGGGGCGGGTTGCAACAGCCATGTGGGTGCTCCTCCAACGGAGTGCGCGTTTGGAGGGCCAAGAAGAAACGTGGAGGAACTGGCTGACAACCCCTGAGAAAGGTCGCCCTGACCGGCGCCTTGACGGCTCTCGCCTCGGTCCTGGGACCCTCACAACGTAGCAGGTTGTCCCGATAATTGTTGCGGCGGCGCGCTAGTATGATGAGGCGATCGTAGGGTCCCATCCACTTTCTGTTGTCGAGGCTGCGGCTCAACTCCACGCGTCGCCCGCCTACGTGCGCAGGTTGCTCGCCAGCCAGCGACTCTTTGGTATCAAGGTGGGACCGGTTTGGGGCGTCTACCCAGAGGACCTGGAAAGCTTCATGCGCGGGCGCCGTCCTCCGGGTCGACCCCGCACGGCTGCGACGCGCCCCATCGACGAGGAGGACACGCGACATCGCATCACCGATGAACGCGCGGCAGCCGGTACTGACGAGGCGCTGTTGAAACCGAAAACCCCGAGTTCCTCGTAACGAAGCGCCTGCCGCCTCGACCGTGCCACTGGTAGGCGAGGCGATCGACGCGCTCAGTCGATCCGCTGGGTCGTGGTCGACCCTCGACCAGCGGTCCCGTCGCGCCCAACGATGCACGCGAATGGTCAGACCAGGTCACCGTCGCGCCCAACGATGCCCGCGAACCCGTTGTCCGCTCGCGTTCCGACGAACAGGTACCGGGCGCGAGACGATCTCAGCGTGGGCACGACCCGCCGTACACGCGCCCAACACAGGCCCGCACAAGTCGACGTGACGCGGCGAAGCTGGACGGCGATGTGAAGGACATTGAGTACGTGCAACGGTGCGCGCATTCGCATGCTGACGCGGCGAGGCCGCGGACGCGCAGCGCACGGTGGGATGGCACGCTGTCGCGTCGCGGACACCACTGCGATCGCCTTGCGCAGGGCATGAATCGCCACGTGCACCCACAACATGTGCCCCACGGAGCAACGACTAAATTTGTATTATCACGTCTACTTTTCGTGCGATTTTGCGGCGCTTCGGCGCACCGGGATAGTCGATGCAAAAATGGCTCAGTCGTTGCAGCGCAAGGGAAAGTCTCTCGTGCGATGGCGATGTTCCAGCCCGTGATTCGAGTTCAGGAGGTGCAACCAGGAACGAGTAATTCTGGATCAGCCAATCAGAGGTTCGAATCCTCTCTCCCCAGCCAATCGAGCCAATCGCGTCGGGGTGACTGGAATGTGCATTTGCTCGATTGGCAGGGGCCCCACTGCTGCGAATATCGGCTAGCTCGGCCGCCTTTTCGCCGCGGCTTTGGACTGCGAAATCTCCGCCCGATATCGGGCTAGTTCCGCGTCAAAGCCTTCCAACCCGAACCCCTCACAGCGGGATCGCGCATCTCGGAACGTGAGTGCCCCAATCGCCACGTCACGAGCCAGTTTTCTGCCATCAGCTGCTTCGTGCTCCTGACTGTCCGCGGCCAGAGCGGCGAGCGGTTGACTCAGCGGTGATCGTCCCTGCGCCTTCCGATCCGTCTCGACCGCGTGCACGGCGGGCCCCACCAGTTTCACAAAGTACGAGGCTCGGTCCTCGCTGACATGAAGTTCGAGCTTCACCCCTTGCGCATGCAGGAACGTGAGGTCAGCCAGTGTGTCAGCGAAGTGGTCGGCTGCGATCTCCAGCAGCCGGCGCCATGGGCGCGCCGACGACTCATACCGGACGATGGTGTTGACCAGTCTCACGATGCGTTCAGTGATACATCAGACGTGGGAGGCGAGGTACTCCAGCGCTGCGGTTTTCCTGCTGTCGAGGATGTCAGCGAGATAGATCTGGAAGTAACGTGCGTGGCTGGCGAAGCCGATGTTGAACGCGGTCTCCAGATCGCCGTTCTCGGTCCCGTACCCGAACATCTGCCACCCGGTATCGGTCCAGCTGCTTGCGTTCCTGACGATCGGCCAGTACCCGCTGGTCTCCGAGGTGGTCGCGCGAAGCGCATTCTGCTGTATCCAGACGTGTGATCCGAAGTGCGAGTGCACCCAGGGGATCAGTGTCCCGAGGACGTTGGAAACCCCGATGCCGAGCGGCTCCTCGAACGCCAGAGCCGAAGGGATGGACACCGGCACGGATGAGCGCCACGTGGTCAGCACCTGTTTCCAGCCGGCGAGCAGTGACGAGGTGGTCACTCCCACGTCGGCCCAAGTGCCGCTGGTGGGCGGGGACAGAGTCATCTCACCCTGATCACCGAGGCCTGACGCCTGGACGGAGGTGATGCCGCTGAGGCTCGCGAGGTGGGTGCCGAGCGCAGCGATAAATGTGGTCCAGTCATTGAGAAAACACGTCGAGGTGGGCACCGCGATGGTGACCACCTTCTGGGTGTGCAACAGCGTGATCGTGACCTGCGGGCAGGCTGCAATCACCCACCCCGGCGCCTGGGTCCCCGGCAGGACGGTGATCTGCGACGTGAATCCGGCGCCGGTAGCGGCGGCCACGGCGTTGTCGAGGACACTCCACTGGTAGGCGCCCGATGTCGACGTTGGCTCAAGGGTGGCCCAACTGACCGTCCAGTCAAAGCCCTGCACATCCTCGCGGGGAAGGGGCCCGCTCACGACCTCGGCGACGGCGTTCGCGGCGTTCGCGGCGGCGTCGAACACGAAGATGGCGGCAGGGCGCGAGACATGCGCATTTGCAGCCTGCACCGTTCCCGTCATGGCGGCGACCGAAATAACCAGCCCCATCGCAACGGCGACGCGGCTGACCATCCTTCCTGAAGTCCCCGGACGAGCCACGATGGATGGAGCGTCGCACGCCAAAGGTGTCGGTCGCACGTGGTCTCTCAGAAACCCCCGAGCGGGGTGGGTTCCCTACCCATACGTGGGATGTTGCGGCCAGCCAGGCGGCGAATCCTCCCAGTGCTCCTGGCGTCCATAGGGAGCGAGGTCGAGCATGTTGTTGACGAAGAGAAGCCGATCCACGCCGCGATTTGTGGTGCTGTATGTTCGATAGACCTGGTCACCGTCGCGGAAGAACACGCTGAGCAGGAAGCCGTCACCAGCGCCGCAGTCTTCGGCGAAGCTCGTCCCGTGGGACGACACGAATGGCACGGTCCAGCCCATCCGCGCGGCATAAGCCTGAATCTGAGCGAGCGGCATGTTGGACACCGTCGCCCAGCTCACGCCATTCGCGGCCAGGCTGGGCAGGGCGGTCACGTTGTTGGTCAAGTGGGTGCAGCCCGGGCAGTACTCTTCGGGGCCTCGGTCCATGAACTGGTAGACGATCAGCTGCTGTTGCGGACCGAACAGGTCGAGCAGGCGCTTCGGGCCGTCGGGAGTGTCGAACCCGTACCTGTCGCTGTCGAACCTGTCCATCGGCAGGCGACGGCGACGCGCGGCGATTGCGTCGAGGGAGCGAGTGGCCTCCTTCTCAGCCACGAGCAACTCGTCGCGCTCCTCTTGCCACTTCTCGGCTGAAACGATCTCGGGCATGCTGGGCATCGCAACCTCCTTCTCAGTCGTCGACGTTTCGTGCCTGCCTACCGGCCCTGCGCGGCCTGTCGTCAGTCGCATCGCACATTACTGCGGGGGGTGCTCGAGGCCGCTCAGAACGAGGGCCGGTTAGTAGGTCGCGGAGCCGGCGGGCTGCCTCGTGGTTACATTCACGCGGTTGAAGACGTTGGTCGTGGCAATCCACAGGATCAACGCGGCGAGCGCCCGCTCGTCGTAGTGCCGTGCCGCTTCATCCCAGATCGCGTCCGGAACCGGATCCTCGCGATCGCTGAGCCGGGGTCACGGCCTCAGCCAACGCCAGCGCCGCACGCTCGGCGTCGGTGAAATAGGGCGCCTCCCGCCAGGCCGCGACCGCGAACAGCCGCTCGTCGGATTCGCCGTTCTGCTTCGCGTGCCTGGACCCGGAATCGACGCAGAAGCTGCAGCCGTTGATCTGGCTGGCCCGGAGGTGAACGAGCTCGAGCGTCGCCGCCCGCGCGTCGCCCTGCATGGTGGAGGCGATCAGCGCCTGGATCGCCTTCATCGCCTCCGGGATCACCAACGCCGGATTCTTCATCCGCGGCTGCGCAAGGGTGGTACTTATGGTCATCGTGGTGTCCTCCGTTGCTGGGATTTGGTCACATCTGCGGCGCCTGGCCGGTCTACTCCTATGACCAACCGCGTGAGAGGAATGTGACCGCTGAACGACGACGACGGGCTGGCACACCGCGAAGGGTGTCTACAACCCGACGTCCGCCGTCGCGATGAGGTGGGTGCACGGGGATGAGCATTTGCCCACGCGCTTGATATTTGCTCACTCTGGCCTCTAGGCTGCTCCCTGCACGATGAAGACAAAGCCCGACTTCGGCGGCAGGTAGATGCCGCTCGTCCCGCTGCAGCGAATCCTGGGCAGCGCTCGGTCTGACGGTTACGCCCTCGGGTACTTCGAGGCGTGGGACACGTGCTCGCTCGAGGCGGTGCTCACCGCCGCGGAGGAGGAGTCCGCGCCGGTGATCCTCGGTTTCGGCGCGATGATGGTGGACGGGACGTGGCTTGACGGCGGCGGCATCGAGATCCTCGGTGCCATCGGCCGCAGCTACGCGGAGCGAAGTTCCGTGGACGTCGCCCTGATCTTCAACGAGGCCCACACCCTTGACCAGGCCCTCCGTGGCATCGACGCGGGCTTCAACGCGGTGATGATCGACACGCATTCATGGCGGACCGAGGATGCCATTGTCGCGGTGCGGGAGCTGTGCCGCGCCGCGCACCAGTCTGGCGTGGCGGTTGAGGGCGAGCTCGGCAGTCCGGCGGAAGCCACCGCGTCAGGGGTGGATCACAGTCACGCCAGCCTCACCGATCCAGACGAAGCCGCGCGCTTCGTCGAGGAGACTGGCGTCGACTGTCTGGCAGTTTCCGTCGGGAATGTCCACATCATGATGGACCAGGAAGCATCCATCGATTTGGAGCGTCTGCGATCGATCCACGAGCGCGTCGACGTGCCACTGGTCATCCACGGCGGCACCAGCTTCCCACGGGCCGCGGTGGCGCCGGCGATCGCGCTCGGGGTTGCGAAGTTCAACGTCGGCACCGTCCTCAAGCACGTTTTCTGGGATGGCCTCGAATCCTCGGTCCGCTCGGTCGGCGCGAACCCAGATGTGCACCAGCTGCTCGGCTCCCACAAGCAGTCCGACGTGATGCGCATCGCCCAGCAGCGGATGACCACCAAGGTTCGCTCACTCATACGGCAGTACGGGGGAAGCGGGCGCCAGGTGATGGTTGCCGCGGAGCTGAGCGCCCGATGAGCGACGGAGCACGCGTTGGCAGCGCTGAGCCCGATTCGGCCGAACTCACGGCCGACGTCGACGCGACCCGCCAGCTCGACCTCTATCGCCGGATGCAGTTCATCCGGCGCTTCGAAGAGCGGGTCTATCTCCTCTACCTGCAGGGCGAGATCCCGGGCACACTGCACCAGTCCCAGGGCCAGGAGGCGGTCGCGGTCGGTGTCTGCGACGTGCTTCGACGGACCGACTGGATCACCTCCACGCATCGACCACACGGTCACGCGCTGGCCAAGGGCGTCGACCTGCGGTCGGCGATGGCTGAACTCTTTGGCAAAGCGACTGGCTGTTGCGGCGGCAAGGGCGGTTCGATGCATCTCGGCGACCCGTCGGTTGGCATGCTCCCGGCGATCGCCATCGTTGGGGGCGGCAACACGGTGGTCACCGGCCTCGGGCTGGCGTTCAAGCTGATGCGGACCGACCAGGTGGCTGTGTGCTTCTTTGGTGAGGGCGCGAGCAACGAAGGTGCATTTCACGAGGGGCTGAATTTCGCAGCGGTCCAACACCTCCCGATCGTTTTCGCCTGCGAGAACAACCTGTACGGCGCCTCCACCCCGTTCCACCAGGTGAGCCTCGTTCCCGATGTCGCGAGCCGCGCTCCGGCGTACGGAGTGCGGGGGGAGATCGTCGACGGGATGGACGTGCTCGCCGTGCGCGAGGCAGCGGGACGCGCGGTGGCGGAGGCGCGGGCAGGAGCCGGACCTGTCCTCCTTGAGTTCAAGACCTATCGATTCGCCGGCCACAGCCGCGGTGACGTCAAGGGCTATCGCAGCCGCGAGGAGGAGGCCGAATGGACGGCGCGTGATCCGATCGTTCGTCTCCGCGAACACCTCGCCTCGGCGGTGGAAGAGGTAGTACTGGATGCGATGGACGCGCAGGTCGAGGCTGCGATGGATGACGCCATCGAGTTCGCGCGACAGTCGCCCCTGCCGCGTGCCGAAGACGCTTTGACCGACGCGTACGCGACCGTGATCAGCAGGGAGACATCCTCGTGACCGTAGCAGCAGCGCCGGCCGTCGGCGAACGCCGGCTCACGATCGCTGAGGCGTTGCGAGAAGCGATTGCCGAGGAGATGCGCCACGACGAGAAGGTCTTTCTCATCGGCGAGGACATCGGCGTTCCCGGAGGATTCGGAGGTGCGTTCGGCGTCTACCTCGGCCTGACCGAGGCGTTCGGCCATGACCGTATCATCGACACCCCGATTAGCGAGAAGGCGCTTGCGGGTGCCGCGGTCGGCGCCGCGCTGATGGGGATGCGACCGATTGCGGACCTCCAGTACGCCGACTTTCTGTTCGAGTGCATGGACGAGCTGGTCAACCAGGCGGCAAAGATGCGGTACATGTCGAACGGGAAGTTGAGCGTCCCGATGGTCCTCCGCTGTCCGGTCGGCACGGCAAATCGCGGGGCGCAGCATGGTCAGTGCCCGGAGAGCTACTTCGTGCACGTGCCCGGCCTGAAGGTCGTCTGCGTTTCCGACGCATATCACGCGAAGGGTCTGCTGAAGAGCGCGGTGCGTGACAACGATCCCGTGCTCTTCTTCGAGCACAAGCTGCTCTACGGCAGCAAGGGACGCGAGCAGGCCGGTGGCATGGATCTGACCGCGCATGTGCCCGAGGAGGAGTACTTCTTCCCCATCGGTAAGGCGGTGGTGAAGCGCGAGGGCACGTCGGTCACCGTGGTGGCCACGCACATGAGCTTCTACCGTTCCCTCGCTGCCGCCGAGGAGCTGGCCAACGACGGTATCGAATGCGAGGTGATCGATCCGTTGACGCTGCTCCCGTTCGACGACGAGACGATCTTCGCGTCCGTCAGAAAGACCGGCCGTCTGGTGATCGCCCACGAGGACACGCTGACCGGAGGATGGGGCGCCGAGCTTGCAGCGAGAGTCGCTGAGGAGTGCCTCTTCTCGCTGGAAGCACCGATCCGGCGGGTTACCAGTCACGACGTCCCGCTGCCGGTCGCCCCGGTGATGGAGCAGACGGTGGTGCCGTCGACGGCGAGGATCAAGGCCGCAATCCAACGTTGCTGCGAAGGCTGACTAGAACTGTGGCGCAGCGGATCGACATGCCATCGGTGGGTCAGACGACGGACGAGCTGGTGATCGTCGAATGGTTGAAGAAGGAAGGCGACACGGTCGCGCTGGGCGAGTCGCTCTTCAGTGTTCAGACAGACAAGGCACAGGTCGAGGTCGAGTCGGTCGCCGCTGGGACGCTGCTGAAGGTCCTCCGCGATGCTGGAGACACGGTGCAAGCGGGTTCGCCGGTGGCATATATCGGCGCTCCGGGCGAAGCGGTGCCGGATGGCAGCGGCGCTGGGTCTGCCGGCATCGCGATCTCCGTCGGGGTCAGCGAGATCCCGAAGCCCGCGCTAGCCCCGCGCGCGGGACCTGAGCGTCGATCGCCAGAACGAGTGCCAGGCAGAGTTGCGGCACTACCGGCCGCGCGACGCCTGGCGAGCGCGCTCGGCATTGATCTGACCGCACTCGCAGGCACCGGCCAGGACGGTGTCATCACCGTCCGCGACGTCGAGCAGGCCGCGCAGGAATCATCAGTTCTCGCCGACGACCTCGAGCGCGGGGCAACGTGAGATGACCGTCACCGCGCCGTCGCGGGTGACCAGTGGCTGGGACGACGAGCAAGCAGCCGCGTGTAAAACCGAGCTGGATCTCCGCGCGTACACGTCGCGCCTGTTGGGTCAGGACCCCAGATTGGTGCTCCACGGCGGTGGTAACACGTCGGTGAAGCGCACCGAAACTAACATCTTCGGTGAGGCGGAGGACATCCTCTGGGTCAAGGGCAGTGGCTGGGACCTGGCCACCATCGAGCCGGCCGGTTTCGCACCGGTTCGGATGGAGCGGCTGCTGGCGCTCGCCGAGCTCACCGAACTCTCGGATGTAGACATGGCTCGGGAGTTACGGGTCGGCACCATCGACCCAGCGGCGCCGTCACCTTCGGTCGAGGCGATTCTCCACGCCCTCGTGCCGTTCAAGTACGTCGACCACACCCACGCGGACGCGGTCCTCACGCTCACGAATTCGGTGAACGGCGCGGAATTGATAGCGCAGATCTACGGCGATCGTCTCCTGCATATCCCGTACGTGATGCCAGGATTCAAGCTGGCCGCGCTGTGCGCAGATCTGTATCCCCGGCTGCATGGCGCTGCGACGATCGGAATGGTGCTGATGAACCATGGCATCTTCACCTGGGCTCAAACGGCTCGCGAGTCGTACGAGCGAATGATCGACATGGTCTCGCTCGCCGAGGCCTACATCGACAAGCAGGTCCGAGGTAGGAGCAGAACATCCGACCCCGTACCGAGCTCGTATTCGTCCGAGGACGTTGCCCAACTTCGGTGCGAGATCTCGAAGGTGGCCGGAATCCCGATGATTCTTCAGGTTGACGACGGACCGAACGCGGTGTCGTTTGCCAATCGCGTGGACGTGTCGGTGATTTCTCAGCAGGGCCCTGCAACCCCCGACCACGTGATCCGCACCAAGCGGCTGCCGATGCTGGGACGCGACGTTGCGACCTATGCGCATGAGTACGAGCGGTACTTCGCGGAACACGCCGGCAGATCCGCGGCACCGTTGAAGATGCTTGATGCAGCACCCCGGGTCGTCGTCGACACGCGGATGGGAGTGGTCTCGACGGGCCGATCCGCGGCCGACGCGTCCGTGGCTGCGGACATCTACCGGCACACCATCGAAATCATCCTCGACGCAACCGACCTGGGTGGCTACCGAGCGCTGCCGGCTGAGGACATCTTCGATGTCGAGTACTGGGACCTCGAGCAAGCCAAGCTCGGAAAGGGAACGCGGCCGCCGTTCACCGGCGAGGTCGCTCTGGTGACGGGAGCGGCTTCGGGTATCGGTCGCGCCTGTGCGGAACTCCTTCTTCAGCATGGCGCCGCTGTGGTTGGCCTGGATCTCAACCCGGGCGTCGCAGGCGTGGCCTCTGGACCCGCATGGCTCGGCGTCCCGTGCGACGTGACCGATCCCGACCAGGTGACCTTCGCGGTAGCGTCCGGCGTCAATCGGTTCGGTGGCATCGACATTGCCGTCCTCAATGCCGGCATCTTCCCTCCGAGCCAGCGCCTCGATGCGCTGGATCTGGGATCGTGGCGTGCGGCCATGAGCGTCAATGTCGAAGCGTCGGTTGCGCTCCTACGTCACCTGCACCCACTCGTGCGACTCGCGCCCCGCGGCGGCCGGGTTGTTGTGATCGGCTCGAAAAACGTGCCGGCTCCCGGTCCAGGCGCGGCCGCATACTCGGCCTCCAAGGCAGCGCTCACCCAGGTGGCGCGCGTGGCCGCCCTTGAGTGGGGTGCGGATGGGATCAGGGTCAACGTGATCCATCCCAACGCCGTCTTCGACACCGCGCTCTGGTCAGAGGAAATCGTTGCGACGCGTGCCCGCGAGTACGGACTGAGTGTCGCCGAATATCGAGCCAATAACGTGATGCGCGTGGAGGTGACGAGCCAGGACGTCGCGCAGATGTGCGTGGCCATGTGCGGGCCCGCCTTTGCAAGGACCACCGGTGCGCAGGTTCCTGTCGACGGCGGCAACGAGCGGGTGATCTGAGTGAGCACTCGCGGAGGTACATCGCAGGTCGCAACCAGCCGGGCACGGGGCGTCGATCGCGACATCGAGTTGATGACCCGCGTCGCATCGCAGTACTACCTGGAGGGGATGACCCAGGAAGCGGTGGCGCGCTCCCTTCGTCTCTCCCGGCCCAAGGTCGGACGGTTGCTGGATCGCGCCCGAATCGCCGGGATCGTGGAGATCACGGTGCATGTGCACCCCGACATCGGCCTGCAGGTGGAGGCCGCGTTGGTCTCGGAGTTCGGGCTCGACCAGGTTCTTCTGGTCAACGATCAGACCGACGAATCGGGTCAGCGGGCGTCCGTTGCCCGGGCGGCCGCAGGCTTGCTGCGGCATCGGCTCACCGACGGCGACGTTGTTGCGCTGGGCATGGGGAGGAATGTCGGCGCTGTGCCCGACTTCATCGGCGTTCCGCCACCCCGCGCAGCTACGTTCGTCAGTGCCATCGGGGGGTCGCCCCTGGTGGATACGGGGGTCAACCCGAACGAGATCTGCCGCCGCCTCGCCGAGGCGTTTGCCGGCAGTGCCGAGGTGCTGTATGCACCCGCCTACGCGGAGACTCCGGAGGTGCGCGATGCGTTCATCAATCACGACGGCCTGCGCGAAGTCCTCGAGCGCGCTCGCACGGCCAACGTCGCCCTGATCGGGATCGGGAACGCTCGCGATGACAGCGCCGTCGTGCGAATGGGCTGCTTCTCGGTGTCCGAGATGCGCAGGCTGCGCGAACGCGGCGCGGTCGGCGACATCCTCGGCTCGTTCTTCGATGTAGATGGCCACGCCGTTGTCGACGGAATCGGGGACCGCGTGGTTGCGATCGGGAGGGCGGATCTCGAGGCGATCGAGTACGTTGTCGCGATCTGCAGCGAGCGAGACAAGGGCGACGCGATACTCGGCGCGCTGCGCAGCGGCATGGTGAACGTCCTGGTCACCAACCTTTCCACCGCACGCACCGTCCTCGAGCTGTCGGGACGCTCGTGACTCCGCGCGTCCTCTGTGCGGGCATCCTCGTCGGCGACCTCTTCGTGCCGCCACTGTCTCGTCTGCCGGCCGCCGGTGAGCTCCTGGTGACCGACGACTTCCTCATGGGGGCCGGAGGCTGCGCAGCCAACGTCGCGGTGGTCCTGTCGAAATTGGGCGTGGCCTCGAGGGTGGTTGGGAAGGTCGGTCATGACTCCTTCGGCGATTTCGTCATCGACTCGCTGGCGAGGCTCGGTATCGACGTCTCGTTTATAGGGCGATCGGAGACGATGGGCACCGCGAAAACGGTGATCGTCCCGGTGGCCGGTGACGACCGGCGCTACATCCACACGGTGGGCGCGAACGCCGACCTCACGGGACACGATTTCGTCCCAGGAGCCATGGCCGGGATCGACCTTGTCTACCTCGGTGGATACCTGGTGCTGCCGGGCCTCAACCCGAAGGCGGTGGTCGATCTTTTCGATGCGGCGCATCGAACGGGCGCGCAGACGGTGCTGGATGTGGTCCTCCCTGGAGATACGCAAGCCTCAATGGACGATCTGCGTGCGATCCTGCCGAGCGTTGACTTCTTCGTGCCCAACGACGACGAGGCCCGCCAGTTGACCGGCGAGCAGGACCCAGAGCGTCAGGCCGCCTGCTTCAACGCTGCCGGCGCCGAGACCGTGATCATCACCATGGGCGGTGACGGGCTACTGGTTCGCACCGCGACCGGCACCTGGCGCGTCAACGCTCCGAGCGTCGGGCTCGTTGACGGTTCCGGAGCCGGCGATGCATTCGCGGCAGGGCTGATCGTCGGCATCCTCGAGGGCTGGCCCCTGCAGCGGTCACTCAGGTTCGCGTGCGAGGTCGGCGCGCTCGCGTGCACCGCGCTGGGGTGCTCGGCTGGAATCCGGGATCGACAACAGGTGTTCCGGCGCATGGCAGCGCACTAAGGTACGAGCTGTGTTGACGAACGAGCAGATTCATGACGCGCGCCGGCGAGCGGCGCAGATGCTCTCGGAGGCTGGGTTCATCCTCACCGATGAGGAGCGCGACTACATCGAGGTGGCGGACTTCGGCCTGTCGGAGCTCGAACAAACAGGGCTGGAGGTCGTGGTGTACGTCAACACGCAACGCGTCTGCGCCAAGGAGATCGTAATGTTCCCCGGCCAGACCTGCCCCGAGCATCGCCACCCGCCGTTCGACGGTACCCCCGGCAAGGAGGAGACCTTTCGCTGTCGCAGAGGCCTGGTCTACCTCTACCTCGAGGGTCCGCCGGCGGAGCAGCCCAGCTGCTGGCCGGCAAAGGCAGACCGGGGCGCGTACACGGTCTGGCACGAGGTCGTCCTTCGACCGGGTGAGCAACAGCTCGTCTCGCCCAACACGCTGCACTGGTTCCAGGCGGGGCCCGACGGCGCCATCGTCTCGGAGTTTTCCACGCAGAGCCGCGACGATCTCGACGTCTTCACGGATCCGGACATCGCTCGGACCACCGTCGTCACGTCGAACTGGGTTTCGGCGGGCGGCGAAGGCGAGGACGCGGCGGCCGCTGCCCATCGGTAGCGCCACGGAGCCACGGGGTGGCCATCCTGGATTCCCTCGCGGCCGGGTCGAGCGGATCAGTCGATGCACATGCGCGAGGTCGTGGGGTCAGGCCGCCCGTTGCCGCAGAGCGACGACGTCCCATTGCGGAGCCGTGTCAGGGCGGGCGCCCGCCAGCGGCTGATCACGCCGGGTCAGACCTCGGTGATGGAGCTGCTTGCCGAGGCCCCGGGCCGCCCCTTTGAGATGGTGCTCTTTCGACTTGGTCCGAACCAGGCGAGCGCAGACGAGTTGCGGAGCCACGGCGCACGGGAATGCGTTTACTTGCTCTCAGGCCGGGTGAGGATCGAGCTCGGCGAGATATCCGAGGTTCTGCGGACGGGTGACTCGATATTCTTCGCATCGACGAATCCGCATCGCTTTGTGAATCTTGGAAGTCGCGAAGCGGTGATGATCAGCTGCATCGTCGGCGAGGTCTGAAGCCTCGGCTTGGATGGGCGCTTCACTCCGTGGAGCTGCTGTATCAGCAGTCGGACGACGTCGTACGGTTCAGTCGCCGCGCCGAGCCACCGCGACGGCTGCTACCTCGACGGGAACGCCAAACGGCAAGGAGGCGACGCCGATAGCTGCGCGAGCGTGTCGACCAGCTTCGCCGAGGACGTCGATGAAGAGCTGTGAGGCGCCATTGGCGACTGCCGGGTGACCACCAAAGTCGCCGTCTGCGCGGACAAAGACGGTGACCTGCGCAAGTTGCTCGACGTTGCTCAACCCAACCGCTGCATCCAGCTGCGCCAAAACATTTAGCGCACAGGCGCGAGCGTTATCGGTTGCGTCCTCGAGACTCACCTCTTCGGGTACAGGCCCAACCCGCACGGGTTGTCCGTCGCGCATCAGTATCTGACCCGAAACAAAAACCATCACCCGACCGGGAGAGAGCGGCACGATGCACGCAGGTACGTACGCGGCGATGGCCGTCGGTGCCGCAGGAAGTTCAAGCCCCAGTTGTCGGAGGCGAGCAGTTGGATCGCTCGTCATCGCATGTCGCTCCTGTGAACGGCCATCACCATGCCGAGTAGATTACCGTCTTGGGCACTCGCCCCCATTCATATCCAGCGATTGACTGATGCCCGCCGCGACAAACCCGACTCGACGACGACTGCCGCCTAAGCAACATCCACTGACTTATAAACATCCGAGGCGCCAGGCTCGCGAAGGCATGGCTGATCGACGTCGGGATGCGGAGCAGGCGCCGGCTGGTCCAGCAGGCGAAAGCCGCGGCGCGGGAAGAGCGCAGCGGGCCGGGCCACGGCATCGATCCTCGTGGTTGGCTGAAGTCGTGGCTTCGGCTACGAGGCGGCGTGCCGCGCGTGCCGACAGCTCAATCACCGCGCGGCCGCTCTGACACGGGGCCGCAAGGATACGGCCACCCAGGGGAGCCGGAGTAACGTCCACCGGCTCCCCTGGTGCGTTCACGGTACGGTTGCGGACAGACCAGCGCACCTCTTTTTGTCACGCTTGAATTCAGGGCTGTTCCTGCGACACGCCCTGCATGATGCCGGGCAGATGCCTGTTCGCCAAGTCCCGGCGTGCGGAAGGGAGTAGCGGGTCGGTGGTGTGTCACTGATTCGCCACTCCCTGCCCACCAGTTAGCAGTGCAGCGAGGGGTACCAGTCGCCGCGGCCGGCTGGCGTGAGATCAAGGAGATACCACACGGGCGTCAGAAGATCGATGCCTCGCTCACGTCGCTCGCCGGCCATCTGCGCACCCTTCGAACGCGGTCGCCGCTCGCAACGTCCCGGAGTCGCTAACGATACGGTCGTCGGAGGGCGCCGACCTCAGTGCATGTACTCGCCCCCGTTGACATCCAGAGACTGCCCGGTGACGGCCCGAGACAGATCCGAGGCAAAGAATATGGCCGCTAAAGCAACGTCCTCTGAGGTTGGAATCGTCCGCAGAGCCAGCCGCCGCGCGATACCTTCGTAGAGGTCGCTCGGTGCACGCCCTGATTCGGTAGCCTCGCGCTTCAGCCTCCCCTCCAGGCGAGGGCCCCAGATATAGCCCGGCACGATGCTGTTGACGCGGATTCCATGCGGTCCCACCTCTCCCGCGAGATGCCGCGCGGCGACTTCAAGGGCACCTTTGGATGAAGCATATTCGCCCTGCGGCCGCAGATCCGGGTTGAACTGCCGAATCAGCTGCGTATTGACCAGGACAATCGACCCACTTCGCTGTGCCTTCATCACCGGAATGACAGCTCGGCACGCGTTCATTGTTCCAAAGACATTGACTTCGAAGACCGTGCGCCATTCGTCCGAAGTCGTGCTCTCGATCAGCCGACTCGACCCGTATTGAACGGCGTTGCTAACCAAGACGTCGACGCTGCCAAACGCCTCAGCCGCAGCGGTTGCCAGTCGAACGCACTCGTCAGGTTGTGTGATGTCGGTCTGGACGCCGATCGCTCTCGAACCGCCACTCACCAATCGCTCGGCCAGTGACGCGACGCTGGCGCCCGATCGAGACGCCAGAACGAGGTTCGCCCCGTGTGCGGCGAACTCGAGCGCCAGAGCCTCGCCGAGGCCCGGTCCGATCCCCACAATGATCGCGGTCTTTCCTGTCAACAACAACTGGAGTTGCTCCTAGCCCGGCGAGCTTCCGGCTTTATGTGGCCCGTCGGGCGCCGGGCTGACGAGCTCCACATCCACAATCCGCTCGGCGATCCGCCATCGCCCGTCGATCGAGCGAACCAGCGTGTCGATGTACCGACCCATCGAGTATAGGCGGAGCCTCCCTGCAGATTCATCGACGCGGATCAGGTAGCTGATTGCGGTGGCTGATTCAGCGTCCAGCCGGATGCGGGTCTGGCTGACAACATGCTTGTGCCATGCGTCCGGCGGGCGGCTCTGCGCGTGGATGAAGCCCAGCAACTGCTGTCTTCCGGTGTATCTGCCCTCACGCGTGGGGGGCGGCGACCCGGTCCCATCTGGTGTCACCTGACGGTCCGTCGATCGAACCTCAATCGAGCCGTCCACGGTGAAGCAGTCAAGCCAGTCGTCATCGAGCCCGTAGTCGATGGCGTGTGAATAGCGATTGATGGTGTCGGTGATGTCCCGCTCTGCCTCCAGAGCGTTGAGACGCGCAGAGATTTGGACGAGCTGGTCATTCATGGTCGCTGGTCAGACCATAAGCAGCCGGCGATTCCGACGTCAACGCCGTCCAGTCGAAGCCGGCCGGGCAGAGANNCTTGATGTTCGCGCACGTGCGAAGGTTGGATCTCAGGGTGCTCCGGCCGCCCGCAACTCATCAGTGCTGAGGCTCATGATCAACCTGGTGCCGCCATTGGCGTCGGTGGCCTTGTAGGCGCCGAACGGCCCGTAGACCTGATGATTCGCATCGAAGTCCAGAGGCCCCCCCACGCCGACATACTTGATGTTCTTGCCCGCTTTCAGCGCGGCCAGCCCCTGTGCAAATGTGTACACCTGCTGGTTGTTCGGATCCTCAACCTCTGGTATCGCACGGGCGATTGCCTGTCCATCGGTGCTGTGCGCCTTCTCAATCGCCAGCGCCAGCATGGTGATTCCGTCATACCCATAATTCGCATTGGGCTCAGGCGCATGACCCAGCTTCGTGGCATACAGGCTGTTGAAGAACGTCAGCCCCGGACTCGTTACCGTCCCAGTGGTCAGAGAGGTCACGACCTTCTGGTGATTCGCAAGGCCAACGACTTTGACGAAGGATGAGCCCAGGGAGCTGTCGTCACCCACCATCTGGATGGAGAGACCATTGAGCTCCTCCATATTGGCGAACATCACGCCCATGGTGGGAGCGGTCATGTAGAAGAGGATCACGTCGGGCTTGGCGGCGATCACCTTTTCCACCTCTGACCGATAGGAGGTTTGCTCTGCCGCATAGTCTACCGTCGCCGCCACGGTACCGCCGAGCTTGACCCATGTTCTGGTCACGATGGTTTTGAGCTGCTGCGACGCTTGTGTGGTGTCAAAGAGCATGACCGCTCGGTGATAGCCCGCCTTCTTGGCGTACAGCGCCATCGCTACACCGAGCTCCGAGTCGGACGGCGTGACCTTCCAGATCAGCGGGTCGGTGATCTTGTCGTAAGTTGTATCTCCACCGTAGAGTGCGATCGGAATGTTCGCAGCGTCGTAGTAGCGCTTGGTGGCAACGAGCTCACTGGATGCCGGCCCAAGCGACGCGACAATGTGGTCAACCGAGATCTGCTGCTGGGCGACGGGGATGGCATCAATGGGGTCGGTCTTGTTGTCACCTGATATGAATTGGACCGGACGTCCCATGACGCCGCCCGCATTGTTGATCGCTTGTACCGCGACTTCAGCGCCCTCCAGCAGTCCGATCCCAGTGTGGGCGCCATGCCCGGTGATCGGTCCGTTGTATCCGATAACGATGGGACTGGTGTTCGCGCTGGATGAGGAGGACGGCGCGGCCGAGCATCCGGCCAAGACGAGCGCGAGCGCACCGCCCAGCTCAACTATCTTGATGCCGTCCCTGACGCGGGACCGGCGGGACCTATGGTTCGACTTCATGACCTGAGGCTCTCCTTGTGATTGGTGCTGGCGAGACAGAAGGAAGGCAATCAGGCGCTGCATGGAAATGTGTCACTGCGCCGTTCCCGGCGTGGCACCGAGGGGCGCCGGATCGGGCGGTGTATTCAACCTTCTCCGCCGATGTAGAGCGAGGTGAGCGTGTCATCGCCCTTGAGATCCTCGGCACGGCCTGTCAGCCGGGTTTCGCCCAGGACAAGTACGTACGCCGTGTCAGCGTGCTCGAGAGCCGTCGCAACGTTCTGTTCCACCACCAGGATCGCGACACCCGTATTCCGAATCAACTCAAGCTGCGACCACACCACTTCCTCGTATTGAGGAGAGAGGCCGGCGGTTGGTTCATCGACAAGGAGTGCAGCCGGACCCGGCATGAGTCCGCGTGCCAGCGCGAGCAAATTGCGTTCGCCGCCGCTCAGCGTGCTCGCAGCGCGACGGCTCGCCGCGCGCAGGTTTGGGAAGAGTTCAAGCATCTCATCGGCTCTCTCGCGAACGCCGGAGCGCATTGAGTAGCCGCCCATCTCCAGGTTCTCCAAGACCGTCAGCGCCGGGAAGACGTTGCGGAGCTGGGGGACGTAGGCCACACCGTGCGCAATCAGACGTTCGGTGGCCCACTGGCTGACGTCAGCTCCGCGAACCTCGACCCGGCCCGCCCTTCTCGGGACGAGTCGCATGATCGCCTTGAGCAGCGTGGACTTCCCGGCGCCGTTGGGACCGAGGAGGACGGCGATCTCTCGCTCAGCGATATTGATCGTGACGTTCTTCACGATGTCGCCTCCGCCGTAACCCGCGAAGACACCCTCGACGGAGAGAAGCGATGTGGCGGGGTTCATGAGAGTCATTGCGGTCTCAGTGCGGCCGCGGTGGCTCCGAGGTACGCACGGACCACAAGCTCATTGTCCCGAAGCTCTTCCATTGAACCTTCCGCGATCAACTTCCCTCCCGCCATACAGAGGATCCTTGTGCAGGTTGCCTCGACCAGGCGCAGGTCGTGTTCGATGAGCAGCACCGCGATCCCGGCTCTTGACAGTCCCTTGACTCCGTCGCCGATGCGGTCCGACATCACAGGGCTGAGGCTTGCGGATGGCTCATCGAGAAGTACCAGTCGCGGTCGTGCCATCAGGATGCGAGCGAACTCCAAGAGGCGTCGCTGTCCTCCACTCAACTGCCCTGCGAGCATGTCCTTCATGGAAAGCAGGTCGAATTCCGCCAGCACCTCGCGGGCGCGAACCCTATCCTCTTGCTCCGCACGTCGAACCCGCGAAACGGTCAGAAACTGGCGCCATATGAGCTCTCTATGGGGCGTTGAGGCGGCCACCAGGAGATTCTCAAGGAGTGTCAGCCGGTCCCAGATGCGAGCCATTTGGAAGGTGCGAAGCAGGCCGAGACTGCTTCGTCTGTGCGCCGGCTTTCTGGTGACATCCACCCCATCAAACAGGACAACGCCCTGACTTGCCGACTCGAAACCCGACACGAGGTTGATCAGCGTGCTTTTGCCGGCTCCGTTTGGTCCGATCAGGCCGACGATCTCATGTGTATCCACGGAAAAGCTGCAGTCCTGCGCGGCGTGAACACCACCGAACGTCTTGGAGAGACGCTTGACTTCAAGCAGCACGGCTCGCGCTGCTCCTTGTGGCCTCGACCCTGTCGCGGTCAGCAGTCTCCGCGAGGATGCCCATCGGCCTGAATCTCAGAATCACAATCAGGAGAACGCCGAGTGTCATCGCCTGCAGGGCCGCCTGCTGCTCGTTGCTCATGATCCAGGTCGGGATCAGGCTTGTGCCCTCCTGGAGAACGCCGAGCACAAGCAACATGCCGAGCAGGACTCCCCAGTTGTTGCCGCTGCCACCGAGGAAGACTGCAGCGAGGAGAAGGAGGGTCTCGCCGGATGTCCAGCCGTCCGGATTGAGGGCACCGGTGAAGTTGACCAGCAGGGCGCCGCCAAGACCTGCAATTGCGCAGCCGATCACAAACGCCTTCAGCTGCAGGAGCCACACGTCGCGCCCAAACGCCTGCGCCGCATCATGATCTTCTCTGACCGCTCGCAGCGCCCGCCCGAAGGGACTCTTGCGCAGGCGCTCGGCGAACAGAAAGACGATGGCAAGAATAACCACGCACAGCCCCAGGTAGAGATCGTTGTAGTTGGCGAGGCCGACCACATTCGAGAACGGGGGGTTGAGGCCATAGAGGCCGCTGTTGCCGTCGAAGAGTGGTATGTACGTAGAGACCACCTGATGCACGATCTCTGCGACGCAGAACGTCACGATCGCCAGGTAGTAGGCGCGGACGCGGTTCAGTGCGATGGCACCGAGGATTGCGCCCAACACCGCGCACACCACCATCGCCACCAGAACAGCGATGGGAAACGGCCATCCGAGCCCCAGGATGTATTGCATGCCACTGTTGCCTGGCGGTGGCAGCGCTATGACCATCGCAACATAGCCGCCAATGCCAACGAACGTGATCGACGACAGATTCAGAAGCCCCGTGTAGCCCCACTGGATGTTGAATCCGATCGCCACAATCGAGTTGATTGCCACGAGGATGAGCACAAGCACGAGGAAATCGATCATTCGGCTACGTGATCTCTCGGGATACGGTGAATATCCCGTTGGGGCGGATGAGAATCGCGAGGACCAAGATCGCAACGGCAACCGTCGTCTTGTAGGCCGAATTGAGGTACGCGGCCGACACTTCTGTCACCAGCCCAACGATCACCGCTGCAACCAGGGCTCCGTACGGCCGGCCCAGACCGCCAACGATCGCTGCGGCAAACACAACAAGCAGGAAGTCGCTCCCAATGGTGGGCACCATGCTTCCTGTCGTCCCCGCAACCGCCACGCCGGCCAAGCCGGCCAGGAGACCGGCGATCAGCCACGTGAGGTTGATCACGCGATTGACAGGAATGCCGCTGACGCGTGCCAGCTCGGGGTTATTTGAGACGGCCCTCTGGGCCTTCCCGAATTTTGTGAATTGGAGCACCACGTACAGCGCCGCAACCGCGACGATCGCGGCGCCCATGATGAGCAGGTCGATTCCTGTCCACACGAAGGGACCGACGTGATACCCGGTTGACGAGCCCGCGGGAAGCTGAAGGACCTGAGTCCGCTCACCGAATATGAACGCGAGAAGGTTCTGCAGAAAGAACGAAAGACCTGCGGTGGCGATGAGAAGGTAGATACGCGGGGCGCCTCTCTTGACGAACGATTGGAGGACGAAACGATTCATGGCCCACGCTGTGACGCCGGCGAGGGCCATGCCCCCGAGCGTGTCGAGCAGGACGTTGTCGGTGACGAACTGAACGATCAGCGCCCCATAGGCTCCGAAGGTGATGAGCTCGCCGTGTGCGAAGTTGGGTACGTTGGTCACGCCAATCTGAAGTGACAGCCCTATCGCAGCAAGCGCGACGATCGCTGCCGTGACGAAGCCGAAGCCGATTGAGGTGAGGAGGACGGTCAACGAATCCACACACCAGGAAGGGTTCCCCGCACGCGGGCGATCCAGAGTGTCACCGGATCGCTCCTCGCCATGACTTCTCGTGGCGCTCGACGTAGCTCTTGGTATCCGGCTGAAAGTACCGTCGGATCGGTTTGAAGTGACCCCCGACCACAACGACCAGGTGCGTGTCGGGTCGCGTCGTTGTGAAGCCATGGATCTCTGCCGACGGCGGGAGTGCTGCAACGACATCCATGGGGCCCAGCAGCCGGTTCTCGACGACCTCTAAGTCAGCGTGTCCCGGCGTGGCGACATCGCCGACCTGACGGTAGAGCGTGTGCTCGATCTCACCTCGATAGACGGCGAGGATCTCCCACGTTCCATGGTCGTGAACCGGGATGGTTGCGCCCGCCTTCGGGTGACTCCCGATGACGATGTGGAAGTCGTAGTCGTAGTAGAGGTAGGCCGATGCGATGTCGCCATGGTTGGTGGCGCGATCGACACCGAGGACGAGGAGATCTGGCCGCAGGAGCAACTTCCTGATGTGCGGCGCTGCTTCTGAGGCGAATTGTCCGAGGTCGTCGGTACTGTGCAGGAGTTGGATGAGGTTCCAAGCACACTCGCGGGCGGTGGAGAAAGGCGCCGGGACGTCTGTCGAGTTGGTACGTCCGTCGGGAAACGACGGTGCTGTCGTCATCGCCGAGCCGGAGCGGTTTGGGGGCCGTGCAGGGTTGACAGCACACGGGGGAGCGAGTGGTCATCCCCATGACGCCCTGAGCACGAATACAGAAACGCCCTAGCAAATTTCAGAATCGTATCTCTCTAAACAGGAAGGCTTGTCGGGGTTCAGTGACTTCTTGGCTTGCCGGGCGATACTGTAGATCGTGTTTCGCGAGGGTGTCAAGCGCCCGGGGGCCGTAGTGGACGGCTCCGGCTCAAGGTTTCCGTATTCCGAAAGCCTTTCGCAAAAATCGTGTCAGCGACGGAAATGCCGCTTGAAATGCCAACCAGCTTCAACTGGGGACGGACGGGCCGGGTGCCTTCTTGTAAGCCTGAACCCTCACACAGGAGGATCTGGTCTCATTCGCTCCCGACGATTCGAATCCGGCCCGGGTCGCCGAGAGCAAACGACGCCCGGGAGGCCAATCCAGCGAGCCGGCGGCCGGCGATTTCGAAGCCGATCTCTGACAGGTGGGCGATCGGACCGATGAGCGACGCTATCCCTTCATAGCCTCTCTCGCCCGTGACTCCGGAGGTCACCGCCCCCACTCCGACGGTGAACTCCTCGTCGTCGGTTGCGTACCCGCGAGCGCGGACGCGTTCGATCTCCAGGCTGTACAGCTGCGTGTCGGTAATGCTCTTGGGGGTGTACTGGTGGAGAGTCTCTGACAGCGGCGCTATCGACCACACGTGGTATGCCTTTCCCCACGATCCTGCGTCGAGGGGAACCCTGCCGCCGAACGCCACATCAACGTCGGGTTCGCCGCTTTGATGGACGCTGAGAATGAGGTGGTGGCCCTCCCAGGGCACAGCGATGACGGCCGTCAGGGACAGTTCTCGAGCCAGCGCAACCAACTCGTTCCAGATGCCCCGATATATCGGGACGCCACGGGCAAAAGCAGCGCCCAGGTAAAACGTGGCCGGACCCAGCCTGTAGCGCTTCTCGGTGTCCTGAACGATGACTCCCTGCGCCAGGAGCTCATTCAGTATCGAGTGAGCGCTGCTGGGGGCAATCTTTAATGACCGCGAGACATCGGTCAGGCTGAGGGCCCCAGGGGTCCGCCGCAGCAGGCGGAGCACGCTGAACGCTTTCATGACGGCACTGGACACGGCGAGAACCTCACTCAGACTGGTCCGGGAAGCCAAGATCCCGAAAGAGACCTCCTGAAAGCCGAATTCTTGCACTCCTCTTGACGTGTCGGCAAGCTCCCGTGGAGTTCCAAGCGAGATCGGCCGGTCGGACCACTGCTCTTGACATCGACGTAATCGGCGTTTTACGCTTCACTGAAATCGCCTCGCCTTCTCTGAAACCACATGCCTAATTTCCGAATTGTGATTCCAACAAATCACCACTCAGCCTGAACTGAGCGTATTCGTTTGAGCGAGACACCGAGCGCACGTCATCCCGTGCTTGAAGACCGCGTAACGCCCCCTTACCGCCGCGAACTCTATGAGTCAGCCGGCCTCTGGGACTCCACCACGCTCGCTGATCGTGTCAGGGACCATGCTCGCGCCAATGGCGACCGTATCGCCGTCGTCGATCAGGATCGAGCTCGCTGCGTCACCTATGACCGCCTCGATCGCGATGCCAATCGGGTGGCCAATCTCCTGACGGATATGGGGGTCGGGCCGGGAGACGTCGTCGCCGTGCAACTCCCCAACTGGTATGAGACGGTCGCAATCGCCGTGGGGATTCTCAGGCTGGGTGCGGTCATCAACCTGATGCTGCCCATCTACCGGTCCAAAGAGCTGCGTCACATGCTCAATGTGGGTAAAGCCAAAGTGCTGTTTACGCCGGCGAGCTATCACAGCTTCGACCACATCGGAATGGTCGCGGACCTGCTCGCTGACGTCCCTTCACTCCTCCAACACATCGTTGTCGATGCAACACGTGACGAGGCCGCTGAGTTCCACGGCGCCCTCGCCGGCTTCGACACGGTGGGCGGCGCCGTGCCGGTAGCGGCGAGGAACGTGTCGGAGTTGATATTCACCTCCGGCACCGAGGCCGAGCCAAAGGCTGTGATGCACACGGAACAGACGGCCAATTTTGCGGTCAGAACCGCGTGGTCCTCGCTGTCGATGACTCAACGAGACGTCGTATGGATGCCTTCGCCCATCGGTCACTCCACCGGCTTCAATTACGGGGTCAGAATGGCGCTCTACCATGGCCTGAAGCTGGTTCTGCAGGACCGCTGGGATGGCGAGAAGGCGGCCGCGATGATTGAAGCCGAGGGTTGCACGTATACGCTCGCCGCCACGACCTTTCTTCGGGATTTGGTTACCAGCGCTCATCACGACTTGACCGAACTCCGACTCTTTGGCTGCGGGGGAGCACCGGTGCCTCCCGACCTCGTTCGTGAGGCAACCAAACGGGGCATTGGCGTCCTGAGACTCTACGGGTCGACGGAGGTCCTGGTGGGCACGTGGAATCGACCCGAGTCGCCATCAGAGAAGAAGGTAACGACGGACGGGATCGGCCTGGACGATGTCGACGTGCAAGTCTGGGCCGATGACGGGCGGCGCGATGTCCGCGGCGAGATCGGTGAGGTATGCACGCGAGGTCCGAGCACATGCGTCGGTTTTTTTGACGACCCGGTTCGGACGCATCAGACGTTCACGTTTGACGGATGGGTCCGGTCGGGTGACCTTGGTGTCATCGATGCAGAGGGCTATTTGACGGTGGTCGGGCGGAGGAAGGAAATCATCATTCGCGGAGGCTTGAACATCGCTCCCCGAGAGGTTGAGGAACTCATCCTGCAGATATCGGGGGTGCGAGCCGTCGCTGTGATTGGGATTCCGCACAAACGGTTGGGTGAGTCGGGGTGCGCTTGCGTTGTGTTGGAAGCGGGCGTTTCTCTGAGTCACGATGATTTGATCGCCCACCTCAAGGCCACCGGCCTTGCGCCCTATAAGTGGCCTGAACAGCTTCGCATTGTCGACGAGCTCCCCATGACGCCCACAGGCAAGATCCAGAAGCACCTGTTGGTGGCCGCCATGCAGGGGCATCCCTGATGGCGCGCCTCCCCGACGTCGACCTGGAGATCGTCCCAGAGCCAGTCCTGTCAGAGCGAATCGAGCTTTCCACAGGTGGAGCGACGGCCTGTCTGATCCACCTGAACCGCCCGCGACAACTCAACGCCTTGGACTGGGACACCATCCGGCTCCTCGAGCGAGAGCTCAAGGCAGCGGATGATGACCCAAGCGTACGGGCGGTCCTCATCACCGGGCGTGGTCGCGCTTTCAGCGCCGGCGGAGACTTGAAGAGCTATCGCAGCCTGCAACGGGACCCGGTCGAGTTTCCGCTCTTTCTCGAGGATCTGCATCGAACCTTCGGCGCAATCAAGCTGATGAAGAAACCTGTCGTGGCGCTCGTGAATGGGATTACTGCGGCAGGGGGATTGGAATTGCTGCTCTCCTGCGACTTCGCGATTGCAGGGTCCTCGGCTCGTATCGGAGACGCCCATCTGGCGTTTGGGCAGATGGGCGGAGGCGGAATCCTGTCCCTGCTCCCGAGGTCGATTGCCCCGGCCAAGGCCCGTGAACTCGTGTTCTCCGCACGGTACCTCACATCATCGGAAGCTGAATCGTGGGGCATCGTGAACCGCGTGGTGGACGACGCCGCGCTGCTCGCCGCAGGGGTGGAATTTGCAGAGGGTGTGGCAACCCGGAGTCCGCTGGCGATCAGCAATGCCAAATACGTCATGAACGCCGGGTGGGCGGAGGGAACGGGCATCGACTCGGCGCTGCGCTTGGAGCGAGAACGGAACGCTTACTACTGCCTCACATCGGCGGACGCGGTCGAAGGCCTGGAAGCGTTCGAGCAGAAACGCAGGCCGGAGTTTCACGGCACGTGATCTGCAGTTCCCGATGACGGATGATCGCCGCCGGGCGAGCTTTCTCGGCCGAACAGCCCTGGTCGGGGTCGGATTCACAGAATTCTCGCGGGATTCCGGACGCAGCGTGCTGTCCTTGGCGGCCGAGGCTTGCAGACGGGCCATCGAGGACGCGGGTCTGCCCCGCAGCGATATTGACGGCGTCGTGAGTTTCAGCGTTCTCGATGATTCGGTCGCCAGTCAAGCGGTCGCCACAGTTCTCGGTCTGCCGGAACTCACCTACGTGCTCGATATGAACCTGGGCGGCCAGGCCCCTAGTTTCATGGTCATGCAGGCGGCGATGGCGGTTGACGCTGGTCTGGCAGACGCCATCGTCATTTTCAGAGCGCTGAATGGGCGCAGCGGGACACGGGTCGGGTCGACAGAATTTCACGGGCCTGCGGGCCAGTATCGATACCCAATCGGCTTCTCCGCATACCCGCAATACATCGCCATGTGGGCGCGGCGCTACATGATCGAGACGGGTGCCACGTATGAGGATCTCGGCGCGGTTGCCATCGCGCAGAGGGCGTACGCACAGGCGAACGACCGAGCTGTGATCCGGGGTGCCCTCACGCCGGAGAGCTATCTGGCAAGTCCTTTTGTCGCGGATCCCTTCCGCGGACCAGACTGCACGACCGAGGTTGACGGGGCTTGCGCTCTGGTCGTGACGACACTCGATCGGGCGCGCGATCTTCGGCACTCGCCGGCGGTGGTTCGTGGAGCTGCATACGTCCTTGGCAACAGATCTGGTCTTGACATCGGGGATGCCCTGCTCTGGAAGGACTACTCACGCAACTACACAAGCCTGCTCGCCAAGGCGCTCTGGGCCTCCGCCGGGCTCGGCCCCACGGAGATTGATTTTGCAGAGCTCTACGACTGTTTCAGCAGCACGGTGTTGTTCGGCCTGGAAGGTCTTGGCTTCGTCGGCCGGGGTGAAGCAGGCGGCTTTGTGCGAGCGGGAAACACAGCACTCGGCGGCCGGCTACCAACCAACACGAATGGCGGGCTGCTCTGCGAGGGCTATCTGCACGGCATGAATACGGTCGCCGAGGCAGTCCTGCAGATCCAGGGTCGAAGTGGTGAGCGCCAGGTACCTCGAGCGAATTCCTGCGTGGTCACGTCGGGCGGGATGATGGACGGATCGGCCTTGGTGCTCACCCGTGCGTGATGTGAATCAGGAGGCCACGGACGCTCCCGCGCCGATCACCGACCGAGACAGTGATCCGTGGTGGGAAGCGCTGTATGCGGGCCAGCTCAAGCTTCCGCACTGCCTCGATTGCGGCGCCACCTGGTTTCCACCGACGCCGGGCTGTCCTGAATGCGGCGGAATCCACGTGGAGTTGATAGCGTCGACCGGCCGGGGCCACCTGTATTCGTGGGTGGTCATTAACAGGGCGCTCGGTCAGAACGTGCCGCGCGATACCCCTTACACCATCGTGGCGGTCGACACGGAGGAAGGTGCCAGGATGATCGGCCGGCTCTTTGCGCCGTCGGATCAACCGATGCGAGCAGGCGAGCCGCTTTCAGCGGTCATACGTAGTGTTCGTGGGCAAACCGTGGTTGGTTTTGAGCGTGCGATCTCGTAGGAGATCCACTGCCTTGGCTGCGTGGAGAGTGCATTGATGGCTTCTGATCGACTGAGCCAGTCATCGCTCTTTCGTTTGGATGGTCAAACCGCGATCGTCACCGGCGCGACCTCAGGCCTTGGAGAGAGATTCGCTCGCGTCCTCCACGACGCGGGGGCCTACGTCGTTGTGGCGGGCCGGAGAACAGACCGGCTCAACGCGCTGGTCGACGACTTGGGATCGGACCGCGCGCTGGCCGTGGCAACCGATGTGGCCGACCCGGACGCCGTCACGGCCCTTGTGCAAGCGGCTGTACGTCGCTTCGGAGCGCTCGACGTTATGGTGAACAACGCCGGCGTTTCGTCCCCGATGCCTGCTGAGGACGAGAGCGCGCTTGCGTTCGCCCGAGTTGTTGCTGTGAATCTGAACGCCGTATTCTCGTGCTGCGTCGCGGCGGCGCGCGTGATGCTTGCACGCAACATCGGTAGCATCATCAATGTGGCATCGATCCTCGGGTTGGGAGCGAGCTGGCGAATTCCGCAAGCGTCATACGCCGCGAGCAAGGGCGGGGTTGTCAACCTCACACGCGAGCTCGGCGCCCAATGGGCCGCGCGAGGAGTGCGGGTGAATGCGATTGCTCCGGGCTGGTTTCCCTCCGAGATGACTGCGGAGCTGTTTGACAGCGAGCGCGGTCTCCGCTATGTGGAGCGCAACACGCCGGCCGGCCGGCCTGGACGTCCGGATGAGCTCGACGGCGCGCTGCTCTTTCTCAGTTCGCGCGCGTCAACGTATGTCATCGGTCAGACAATAGCGGTCGACGGGGGCTGGTCCGTTGTTTGAGCGGCGGATAGCGGTTCAGCAGGGGCGCACGCCCAGCAGCGCTTCTCGTCGACAGAGCGAGACCTCCTACAATTCGGAGCCAACGAGATGATCGCTGATTACGTATCGCCAAGCGTCCCAACCATGTTCAGCATGGTCGTGACCCCGATGGACCGTGACGGCCTCATCGACGAAGAGGCGTTCCGCTTACATCTGCGCCGAATGGTGGGGGCTCGCGTCGGTGTGTACCTGGGCAGCGGCGGGACTGGACAGGGACATGCGCTGGATCACCGCGAGCTTGCCCGGATCTACGAGATCGGTGTTGACGAGTGCAAGGGGAGGGTGCCCGTGTACTGCAACCCACCCGAGGCCAGGACCGCGAAAGAGATGTTGACCAAGTGTCAACTGGCAGTCGATGCGGACGTCGACGTTGTGCAGATCTATCAACTCGATGCGGGTCATGGTCGCGCGCCGACCGCTGGTGAACAGGAGTTGTATTTCCGCGACGTGCTGGAGCAGATCGTGCATCCGGTTGCACTCTCGATCCATCGCTCATCTGGTTTTTTGGCCTCCGTCGAGCTCGTGATCCGCCTCTGCGAGGACTATCCGCAGATAAAGGTGGTGAATCTCCACGGTCCCGACCTACCGTACTTTGTTCGTCTCCAAGACCGCGTCAGCCGCAACGTGAAGCTCTATGGGGGAATGACCACCCTGCTCAGCACCCTCCCCCTTGGCGGTTGGGGTTGCCAGGCGGCTGAGCCAAACATCGTCCCGAATCTCGCTCGGTCGATCATCGATCGATTCCTTGAGGGCAAGGTACGAGAGATGGGCGACGCCTACAAGAGTGTGCTGAGACTCTGGGCGGCCCTGGAGCCCGCGCAGGCGGAGTCGCAAGACGCTACGAAAGCTGTGCTTCGCGAACTCGGCCTTCCCGGTGGGTATCCACGCCCGCCACGTGCCCAGGTGGCGGATGAGACCCTGAGGCAAGTTCGTCAGAGTCTCGAGTCCCTCGGCATCTGGGAGCTCGAGGGAGTGTCCGCTCCGAGCAGTTAGGTTCGCTCACGGTGTTACCTCTTCGATGTTGTGTGAGAACTCCACCGAATTCACNNCCCTGGACCCGCCACTTGTGCAGGCATTGGTTGCGGCTGTGTCGAATCTTCGATCGGACCCGACGGTGCGGTGCGTCGTCGTAACAGGAAATGGAACGGCCTTCTGTTCGGGTGCCGATCTTGGAGCACTGCGGGACCAACCGAAGCGGGATGCGATGGGAGGCCGCGACCTGCTGCGATGCTTCTACGAGGTGTTTCTGGGATTCCGGGAACTTCGAATGCCGGTGATCGCTGCGGTGAATGGAGCGGCAGTCGGGGCCGGCCTCAATCTCGCGCTGAGCTGCGACATTCGAATTGCTGCGCGATCGGCACGCTTCGCGGCGTCCTTCGTCCATTTGGGCATCCATCCGGGCGGGGGGACAACCTATCTCCTCACACGCCTCGTGGGGTCGGGAGTGGCCGCCGAAATGTTGATGTCGGGCCTTCCGGTTGATGCGGACCGTGCGCTCGCTGTGCGCTTGGTGAACCGCGTGGTCGATGACGCTGCTGCCGTCACATCGGCCATCGAGCTCGCCACGGCTATCGCCGCGAACTCGCCTCAGGCCGTTCGGGCAACCAAACGAACCCTGGCGATCACTCTGGACACGACCTTCGCGGCGACGGTGGAGCTTGAATCGCTCACGCAGGCGATGTCGCAGGAGAGCGCCGATGCCGCCGAGGGGTGGGAGGCCTTTCGGCAGCGGCGTCCACCAAGGTTCAGCGACTGAATCAACGCGCAGTAGCGAAGCGGTCGGGAAACGCCTATCCTTTACATACGTCGAAGGCACCGTCCGACTGCTCGCTGGGCAGAGAGGTGTCGGGAGTCGAGCTCAGACCTGCGAGGCGTAAACCTCGGAGAACGGTCAAAGGCACCTAGGGCTCCAGATCCGGGTCAACTCGGCTGGAGGACGCAGTGTGGTGCAACTGGCAGGGCGTGTTTTGGATCGTCTCCTTGAGCGCTCAAACGCCCCAGTGAGCGCTGGCGCCCCCGGACCACACCCCGTGGCGCTGCCACTCGACCCAGGTCGACCAGTGGAGGCAACTTGACGCTACCCACCCCAGACAAATTCCGCCTGACCAAAGGAGGTACCCGTGGCTGAATACTCGAGATCGGAAGCCAAGGCGTGGCTGCGCAGTATCTCCGGATACTTGCTGATCGTCACGACGCCTTACAGCGCTGACGGAACCATTGATGTCGACGGATTGCGTCGTAACGTTGAACTGAGCCTGCAGATTCCTGGAGTCACCGGACTCTACGTTGGGTCCAACTATCAGGAGTTCTGGACCCTGACCCTTGACGAGAGGAAACTGATTGCGGAAACGGTAGTTGATGCTGCCGCTGGTCGCCTCAAGGTAATGGTGGGGGTGACCAGCACATGCGCGAGAGACTCGCAGGAACTGGCGCGATCCGCTGAGCGCAGCGGTGCCGACGCCTTGATGCTGTGGCCTCCGTACTACGGTTCCCGAGATGACGCGGGCGTCCTCAGCTACTTCGAGAGCGTCGCAGAAGTCTCGGATCTCGCGATCTGCTCATACAGCACGACGGTGTCGGAGGTGGGCTTCTACATCACGCCACAGCTCGCCACCCGAATGGCCGCTATCGATACATTCAGCGGCCTCAAGGAGGCGTCGCGAAGCCTCAGCGGATATGCGGACATGCTCTCCGCAGTCGGCGAGACCATCGTGGTCAGCTGTCCGCTCGAGGAGTACACCCTCTTTGGATTGGCGACCTTCGGCACGTCGCACGTACCGCCGGTCCTGCTCGGAAGTTCGCGGCCCTTCTACGTCCAGAACACGCGTTTCCCGTATTGCGAGCACTTCGCATCCGCGCTCAAGGCCGGGAACGTGGAGAATGCAGCGGCTGCACTACGACCCATCCTCTGGGCTGCGAACCGACTGCACAACCGGTTTGTCAATAGGGGTGGGCATAATGTCGCCCTCGTCAAATACATCACCGAGCTCTTGGGAATGGCGGGGGGCCCGGTCCGCGCCCCGATCAGCGCCGCTTCGGAGCTCGACATGGCGGACGCTCGTGAGGTGCTCAGCGAGATCGGCACCGTGGACATCGGTTCGATCGCGGCTGTTGCGGTCAACGTCTGAGTCGACTGCCTGATGTACGTCGAGCTCCATCCGGCAAACCCCGAATGGGCGGCGGTCACGATTCGCGACATGGCGGCCTTCGGCATCGAGCACCGATCCGAACTTGACTCCGCCAGCCGCGACGCCCGGTTTCCGCGCGACCTCTACGTCGAGATGGGCAGGAGGGGATGGGTTGGACCCATGACACCGATTGCCGATGGTGGCAGCGGTGGCGGGGTCGCTGAATACTGCCTCGTTGAGGAAGAGGTTGGACGCCACCGTCTGATATCGCCGCAGATCTCGATCCAAGGCCAATGCTGGCTCCTGGCCTGGGGCTCCCCGGAGCAGAGACAGCGATACCTCCCAGGCATAGCCACCGGTGAATGCATCTTCTCCGAGAGCATCTCCGAGCCGGGGGTGGGCTCGTCGCTCAAGCTCATGAGGGCGACGGCCACGCGGGACGCAGATGGCTGGGTCATCAACGGCCACAAGTGCCATGTCAATCTGGGCCACCAGTGCGACGTGACCCTCGTGTACGCCATGACGGATGCGGGTCTCACGGCATTCCTGGTGGACCGAACCACGCACGGGCTGTCGACGCGACAGACCGACCCCATCGGCCTTCGGATGATTCCCACGGCTGATGTGATGTTCGACAACGTTCGGGTACCGGACACCGCCCTGCTCGGCGAACCCGGAATGGGGATGCAGACCTTTCTGAGCACCTTCAACCTCAGTCGTCTCGGCAATGCGTCAGAGCTCATCGGTTGGGGCCGCCGAGCGCTAGCGGAAGCGATCGCCTACGCTGCCGAGCGCCGCGTTGGCGACGGTATGGTGACGGACTTTCAGGGCATTCAATGGACGGTTGCAAACCTGTACGCGGAACTCTACGCCGCCTCCCTCGTGCGGGATCACGCTGCGACGCTCAGCGACCAGGGTACCGAGCATTCCCTCGAGACGACTCTCGCGAAGATGCTGGCCGTCAATGCAGCGGAACACACGATCAACGAGGTCTTCGCACTGGTAGGCGCCCATGGGCTCTATAGAGAGCAGGACTTTGGCGACATGCTGCAGGACATCAAGGTGCTTCGCGTGGCCGGCGGCTCCCTCGAGGTGTTGCGTAACTACATTGCGCGTCGCATACTGCGCCATCCGGAGGCCCTGGGCCTGTGACGCGAAACCTCGCGGAGCTCATTCTCTCCGCCGGCCGGCGCCGCCCGGACGCGCGCTTTGGAATTGCGGAGTCCACATGGGAGCTCGGGCGCGCAGTCAGCGCGTCCATCGGCGCCGCGGAGGCGTTGCGTGCGCATGGGGTAGTGCCGGGGAGCCGAGTTGCGTTGATTGGCGGAACGTCGATGAGCTACCTGCTCGCGTGGCTGGCACTGCAACTCCTTGGAGCTGAAGCTGCCCTCCTCAACCCGCAATACCCAGATGAACTTCTGGCCCAGATGATGAGCGACTTGCGTCCAGAGACCGTGATTTGTGTACGGCGATCAGAAGCGCACGCGGCCCCGGCAGGCGTGCGCCACATCCACGCCGACGATCTGGATCAACTGATCCTCTCTATCGATGGGACACCGATCCCGATCGAGCCCAGCTCCCGGCCTCCTCTCGGCCTCCAACGGAACCCACTCGATACGGCGGGGTACATGCACACGTCGGGCACGAGTGGCGTACCAAAGTTCTGCGTCCAAACGCACGAGTACTTCGTGCGCCTTGGCCGATTCGTGGCCGACTCGCTCTGCTTGTCGCGCGCGGATACGGTACTGGCGCCGCTTCCGATGTTTCATATCAACCCGCTCGGTTACGGTGTGGTGGCCGGGCTGACCGGGAATTCGGACATCCTGACCGTTGCAAGGTTCTCAGCGAGCGCATTCTGGCCGACGGTGGTCACGACCGGGACCACGGTCCTGATCCTGCACGCACCACACGTGGCAATCTTGAATCGCGCATCCACAGAGGCGGACGCACGCGACCATCGCGTTCGCCTGGTCTTCTACGCGGACGGATCATTTCTCTCCCGGTTCGGCGTGCCATTGGGTGTCTCGTGCTACGGATCGACCGAGGCAGGTGGCCTCAGCCACACGTGGATCTGGCGTCAGGGCCAGGACGCATCTCCCGGCGAGGTCATCGCTCGATATGGGGGCCGGTGCAGAGACGATCTCACCTGGCGTTTGAACGGCGACGGAGAAATCCTTGTGAAGGAGCTCCAGGCCGGAACGCTGTTCTCGGGATACGTACGGGGCGCCGATATCGACACGGCGCTTGATGAGGACGGTTGGTTCCACACCGGAGACCTGGGCCAGATCAACGAAGTCGGCAACCTGATCTTCGTCGAGCGAGCTTCAGAATCGATCCGCGTGAAGGGAGAGTTTGTCCCGATCGGTTACGTGGAAACGGCGTTTGCGGCCATCGATAGCCTCGACGAGGTAGCGCTATGGCGCCGGCCGGGGGAGTTGGGTGACGACGAGCTCATCCTGTACGCGGTTGGCGATTCGCTCCCCATCGACGACCTGCGCCGCACAGCCCAGACCTTGCCGGACTTCATGAGACCTCGCGCCGTTATCAGGGTGGCGGCTCTCCCGCGCGACACCGGGGTCGGGAAGTTGCGACGGCGCGAGTTGGCTGACAGCCCGGCGCTGGACCACATCACACTGTGAATGGGATCGTTGATCTCCATGTTCACTCGGCGCCGAGCCTGCTTCCCCGCCATGCCAACGACTACGACACGGCGCGCGCAGCGAGGCAAGCGGGAGTCAGTACGCTGGTTCTGAAGGCTCACGAGGGGTCGACGGCCGAGCGAGCCTTGCTCGCCGAGAACGGTGCGGTCGGTGGAATTGTCATGAACAGCACCGTCGGGGGTGCAAACCCTGATGCTGTGCGAGTGGCCAGGCTGCTCGGAGCCAGAGTCGTGTGGCTGCCCACGATTTCTTCCCAGTGTCATCAGAGCGCAAGCCAGAACCAAGAGCTCAGTGTTCATCGCGAGCTTCGGTTCAGAACGGTTCCGGTATGCCCAAACGGTCGCCTGGATGATGCGTGGAACGAGGTCTTCGAGGAGGTTGCGGCGGCAGATATGGTCTTGGCGTCGGGTCACGTCTCGATGGATGAAACCGTCATAGCCTTCAAGGCCGCGCAAGCAATGGGTGTACGACGCTTCTTGGTCAATCACCCTTTGATGCCCTTCCTGGGTTGGCGCGACGATCACGTGACTTCGTTTGTTGAACTGGGCGCTTATCTTGAGGTGGGCATTCTGGTCGATCTCATCGCCGGCGCCGAGCCGAAACCGACTCAGCGCCTGGCTCGCGTCTATCCTGACCGACTCCTTGCGTTCGGAAGTGACCTGGGGCATGCGGATCACCCAACCTTCAGTGATGGGATTGACCAGTGGCTGCCGGAGCTGATTCGGATCGTCGGTGAGACGACGGCCACCAGGATCATGACGATATCCGGCCGCGAGCTCCTGTCGTTGTGATCAGGGTCGCGTTGCTTCCCGGGGACGGAATCGGTGCCGAAGTCATGCGGGGCCCTGCGGAGTTGCTCGAGGCGACCAAGAGTCAAGTTCCCATCGAGGTGACCGGGACGTGGCCGGTCGGTAGCACGGGGTACGTCGAATGCGGTGACCTCCTGCCGAGACGGACGCTGGCAGCGTGCGAAGACGCTGACGCCGTTCTTCTCGGAGCAGTCGGTGATCACCCGGGCGTGGACCTCGGCGGCCAGCGTAGCGAGGCCGCGCTCCTGGACTTACGGGCGCATTTCGACCTGCGCATCAGCATTCGTCACGTGTGGCGTGGAGAAGGCCAGCCGTTGACCTTCGTGCGCAATCTCCTCGGGGGCGCCTACGGTCCGCGAGACACACACATCGAGAGTGACGGCATATCGCCGGCATCGGATCTGATTGTGCTGGAGCCCCGTCGGATCGAGGAAGTCGCAAACATCGCGTGCGACTTCGCCGCTCGACACCCGGGCACTGTGATCATCTCCGCAGACAAAGCCAATCTTTGGGCGACGGGGCGACTGTGGCGAAGCATCGCGAGCGACGTTGCAACGCGGCGAGGAGTGACCATTCTGCACCGCCTCATAGACCGCTGTGCCTTCGAACTCGCTCAACGTGATTTGCCTAATGCAGTCATCATGACCGAAGGCATCTTTGGCGACATCTTGAGTGACCTCGCCGCAGGTCGTTCGGGTTCCATCGCGCTGTGCTCGTCGGCGAGCGTTCACCCGGGTGCTCCGGCGTGCGGGAGGTGCGTCGGGATATTCGAGCCGGTTCACGGAACAGCGCCTCACCTGGTGGGCACGCACCGCGCCAACCCGGTCGGGGCTTACCTCGCGCTCGCGGCATTGGCCGAGTGGTTCCAAGAGACGGCCGTGTTCGGTCGCGCCGTCAAACTCGCGGTGGATGGCGCGATGCACGAGGGGCCATGGACCGGCGACTTTGCAGCGGTCCCCGCGGAAGAGGCGACGACCGAGGCAGTAGCCGCTCGCATCAATCGCCGGTGCCTTGAGATCCTCGAGACTGGTGTTGTTGCGTGAGGCGTTGAGATGATTTGGTGTCGGTTCGAGGTCGATGGCAGGGTCGCGTATGGCCTGGTGGACGGCGATCGGATTCGTGAATTGCAGGGAGATCTCTTCGGCGAGAACACGATTTCTTCGGTGAGCCATGACCTGCCCAAGACGAAGCTGCTCGTGCCGGTGATACCGAAGACGTTCTTCTGTATCGGCCTCAACTACGCCGACCACGTCATCCGGCGAGCCAGCTTGCTCGGCCGGCCCCCCGTGTTTCCCGAGAAGCCGGATATCGGCTATCGCGCAAACAACGCGCTGATTGCACACGACGACGACATCGTCAAGCCCGGTGACTCGGGGGAGGAGTTTCAGTATGAGGGTGAGTTGGTTGCCGTGTTCGGGAAGCGAGCGAAGCACGTCTCCAGGGACGAGGCACTCGATTGCATCCTTGGTTGGACCATCGGCAACGACGTCACTGAGCGAACGTGGCAGGCAAGTGACCGCACACTGTGGCGAGCGAAGAACGCGGATACGTTCAAGCCGATGGGTCCGTGGATCGTAACGGGGTTGGATCCGAGCGACATGACGACGACCGTCAGGCTCAATGGGATTGTCATGGACGAGTTCGCCACGGGGAACATGATTTTCGACGTCGCAACCTACGTCAGCGAGCTGACCAAGTACGTCACGATAGAACCCGGTGACGTCATGTGGATGGGAACCGATGGGCTCCCGGCGAACATGAAGGTGGGTGACACGGTTGAGGTCGAGATCAGCGGGATTGGCGTCCTGCGCAATCGTGTCGTCGCGGGACGATAGGTCGCTCGCTTGACGACCACTTGAGCCGACGGTAGAGTAGTCCGGTCGCCGCCGACACCTCTACGACTGCCTGACGGCAGGTGGGTGTTGGGAGCAAGCCACCGCCCCAGAGGAGCCCTCCTCTCCACCGGGCGGCGGTGTCCGACGCTCCATCGTCGTTCGGAACGCGTGGAGGTAGTCAGGTGCCAGTGGCTGTCTGGAGCGCGGCGAACCCGAGATGAGGCTGCTCACTATGGCGCCCGATGGCGTGATGGCCGCGCAGATCGTCCCGGCAGTCGCCCCGCGGTCCGGCGACATCATCGTGACCGAGCGACGTGTCAGCGCGTTCGCGGGGAGCGATCTCGAGGTTGTGCTCCGAGCCAACGACGTCAGTACGCTGGTGCTTGCCGGCATCGCCACCAGCGGCGTTGTGCTCTCGACGCTCAGAGAGGCGGCGGATCGTGACTACGGGCTCAAGGTCCTCTCGGATTGCTGTGACGACTCAGACCCGGAGGTGCACCACGTCCTCATGGCGAAAGTCTTTCCCCGTCAGGCGGAGATCCTGACCGCCGCGGATTGGCCGCACCGGTGACCCGGAAGAACACGTCAAGGCGTCCTTGAACTCCGATTGCAGGACCCCAAACCTGGCACGGGAATGGTTGAGCCGGCAGTCGTAGTCCGGCGAGCGAAACGCTCGCGCGGCCTGGTCTTCGCTGGTATGTCGCTGGCGCTGCTCATGATCTCCATCGACATCACCATTGTCGCCACGGCACTCGACGCCATCAGTACAGACCTTCGTGCGACGGTCGATTGGAGTGCATGGACGATCTCTGCGTACCAACTCGGTTCGGTGACCGCCCTGCCGATCGCCGGTCGGCTGAGCGACGCATTGGGACGCAAGCGAATGTTCTTCATCTTCATCTCGATCTTCACCGGTGCGTCGCTGCTGTGCGGCCTTTCGACCAACATTTACGAGCTGATCGGCTTTCGCTTCGTCCAGGCGCTCGGCGGCGGTGGACTGGTTCCGTCAGTCACCGGGGTCGTCTCAGATCTCTACGGCTCGGAGAGAGACCGGCCGATCGGACTCATGACCAGCATCTATCCACTGGGGGCTTTGATCGGACCCGCTGTGGGGGGTGTCATCGTCACCTACTTCTCATGGCGGTTCATCTTCTTCATCAATGTCCCGATTGGGATCCTGCTCATGGTCTTGCTCGCGAGGCTCGTACCGGCCGACCCGCCGGCGCAGCCCGGGCGATTGCGGGTGGATGTGCCTGGTGCTGTGCTGATGTGCCTCTCGATACTGGCGCTCATGCTGGGGATCGGCGAGATCGGCCGCTCCACCACCCTGACCCTCACGCCGTTCGCGTTGCTGGGTACTGCGATCGTGCTCGGGGCGATGTTCTTTGTCCGGCAGCGGCACGCGTCGTTGCCGATCCTGCCCGCAGTGCTGCTCAGGCAGCGCTCGTTTGCGCTGGTGAATGGCATCAATCTGCTCTACGGTGCTGGAATCTTCGGCATCTTCAGCCTCGTCCCGCTCTATGCGCAGGTCACGTTTGGGATGCCGGTGCTCGAGGCGGGCGCGCTCCTCGCGATACGAGCAGGCGTCATGGCCGTCTTGGCAGCGCTGACATCGGTGCTGGTGATCCGCCGGTTCGGCTACAGACTTCCCATGGCGGTCGGGTTCGTGGTTTCGGCTGCGGGGCTGATCATGCTTGCGACTCCGCCGCATGGGCTTTCGGCGTTCGCGTGGCTCGCCGTGTCATCCACGGTGTCCGGAATCGGCGTTGGCATTGCGGGTCCGCCGTCCAATAACGCCAACATCCAGCTGATGCCGGCGCAGATTGGTGCCATCGTTGGCTTGCGAGCCATGTTCCGGCAGATCGGTGGCATCGTTGCGATCACGATCGCAGCAGCGATTGTCGGGACCAGCGCGACCGGCCCGCGCGCGTTGCCGCTCATCTTTCTTGTTCTGGGGCTTCTGCTGCTGGCAGTGACCCCCGCGATTGTTGGAGTTCCTGAGGATCCCGCCCGCAGCGCGACGCGTGAGGCTGAGCCCCTGATCTAAATCGCAACGATGCTGCAGGGAGCCTGCCAGCGGATGTCGCCAACGTCGTCAGAGACGGTTGTACGCCGGAAACGTGAGGAACTCGACGAAATCGTCCGCCAGCGCCACCTGCTTGAATACTTCGAGTGCGTCGGGCAGACGGCTCACGGGTAGCCCGGCGCCGAGACGCTCCTGATAAACCTCCTGGTAGGAGGTCTCGATCAGTCGATCCACAGCGCCGATCGTGAGTGGGGCGCCATCGATCGTCGCCGGGACGTGCAACCATTGCCAGACTTGGCATCGGGCGATTTCTGCGGTCGCCACGTCTTCCATCAGGTTGTTGATCGCGGCTGCTCCGATCCCCTGGAGCCACAAGTCGAGATATCGAAGCCCGACGGCGATGTTGCTGCGCAGGCCGTCAAGTGTCGGCTGGCCGGGTGTGGCGCTGACGTCCAGCAGATCCTCGCTTCGGGTGATCACCTCGCGCTGGTCAGCGATCTGATTTGGTCGCGACCCCAATTGCTCATTGAAGACCTGCATCGCCACTTGGACCAGTCCGGGGTGCGCGACCCATGTACCGTCGAATCCGTCGGTCGCCTCTCGAAGTTTGTCGTCGCGAACGCGTTGGAGCGCTGTCTCGTTCAACTCCGGGTCGTTCCGATTTGGGATGTATGCCGCCATGCCTCCCATGGCGAATGCGCCCCGTTTGTGACAGACCGAGACGAGCTGACGCGTGTATGCGCGCATGAACGGGACGGTCATGGTGACGGAGTTGCGGTCGGGAAGCAGAAACTCGGGCCGGCCGCGAAATGTCTTGATCATGGAGAAGAGATAGTCCCATCGACCGGCATTCAGTCCGTAGCAGTGGTCCCGAAGTTCAAAAAGGATCTCTTCCATCTCGAACGCCGCGGGAACTGTTTCGATGAGCACCGTTGCACGAATGGTGCCGGTGGGAACGCCGAGAACGCCCTCCGCATGACTGAATATGTCGTTCCAGAGTCGAGCCTCGAGATGGCTCTCCATCTTGGGAAGGTAGAGATACAGATGCTTGCCCTGGTCCACCAGCTTTCTAACTGCGTGGAATACGAAGAGACCAAAGTCGAAGAGCGCACCTGAGATGCTCTCGCCATCGATCTGAACGTGCTTCTCGATGAGGTGCCACCCACGCGGCCGCGGCATCAGCGTTGCCACGGTGTCGCCGAGTTGGTAGACCCTACCCTCCGGCGAGGTGTACTTCAGACGCCGGTCGAGGGCGTCGATGAGGTTCAGCTGACCGTGCACCATATTTTCGAAGGTCGGGCTGTTGGCGTCCTCGAAGTCCGCCATGAAGACGCGCGCTCCGCTGTTCAGCGCGTTGATCATCATCTTGGCATCAGTCGGTCCGGTGATCTCGACACGACGATCGGCCAGCTCTACCGGGGGCGCGACCTTCCACGAACCGTCATCGCGAATCTCTCGCGTGTCGGTGAGGAAGTCGAGACGGCCGGTTTCCGCAGCGAGCCGCTGGCGGTCCTGTCTGCGTCGCAGCAGAGCCATGCGTGTCGCGTCGTAGTTGTGATGCAGGTCCCCGACGAATTCCAGAGCCTCCCGGTTCAGCACGGTCGTCGTGCGTTCGTCGAGCCCCGGGGGGGCAACCACGACTGGCGCCCTCACGAAGGTTCACCCGATCCAACTGCTGCAGTTGTGGCTGTCGGCACGTTCTCGCGAGCGACGGTGTATGCGGCAAGGTAGGGTAGATCGAACACCTGCGGCACCCAGTCGGTACTCGGCATGCCCGCGAGCAACTCGGACGCATGGGCGCGGTTCCACGGTCTGAGGTCACGGAGGTAGTAAGCGCGTGATCCCTGTTCGTCGGCGGTCTGGATCTGCACATAGGTCGTTTCGAATCGAGTCGGGATATCCCGGTCGAGTGAGACCGTTACCCGTTGCACCAAGCGGGCGAGGTGAGCGTTGTCGTTGAGATGCAGCTCCGGGTCGGTGAAGGACCGATATGCCGCAGGATAGTTGGCCGCCAGCGTCGCGACCGCCTGCGCGCTGTAGCGCGCCTCTCGAGCGCTGCGAGGTGCAGGTTGGTCCAGATGTGGGATCGCGGGGATGCGGATGTGGATTGGTCCGTCAATTGGTCCATCACCCGCGAGCGCCTGAAACAGCGGATTGAGAAACAGGTTGCATGGATACAGCTTGAAAACCGTGGAGAGAGGCTCGAACGTGACTGTGGCGCTTCCCGGATCGAGCAGAGCGGAGTCGAAGACGTGATCCGGGAAGTAACTCTCAAGCGCGGTCTCGAGATCCATCGACGCGGTCCAACCGCGCAGGGCGAGCCACGCGGCCTCGAGACCGTGGGCTGCAGCCCAGCCGAACTGGGTGAGGCAGATGCGGGCTGAGCTGCTGTTGGTGCTGAGACCGCTCATCCGGGTGAGGGCGATTGCGAGGGCCTTGCTCACCTGTGCCGTGTCCGCGCCCAGAAGACGGCTCACGCTTGCCGCGGCTGCGATCGTCCCGAAGGTGCCTGAACTGTGGAAGCCGATACCCGGGCGCACGCCTGAAATCGCCATCCGCAAGCGAGACGCGGTCTCGATACCGGCAAGCACCGCGGTCGCAATGTCTTCATCAGACTTCGCGCCGACGAGCTGGGCAGCCACACACGCGGCAACAGTTGCGGGGAGGGCGGTATGTGAGGGGCCGCTTCCGAGTGGGTCGAGATCTGAGGCGGCGCCGACGGTTGCGTCAAGAAAGGCGGTAAGGATGCAATCGGGCCACCCCTTGGGATCGCCCCGAGTCTGCGGACCGAGTTCCTGCATCAACGGGGCGGTCTCGTCGTCCCCATACGCAGCACCCACGCCGATGCAATACAGGCAGCACCGGATGATCTTGTCGAGGAACGCACGCTGCGCCGCATCCAGTGATCCGAGGGTGGTTGCCGAGCAGCCTTCGGCGAGTAGACGGATTGCGTCACCATCGCTGAATTGGTGGCCCACATGACGCTCGCGGTTGTCCTCGACCGTCTCGGGCGGTCGGTTGGTCACGCTCCGCCTTCCTGGCTGAATTGATAGACATAGGTGCGGTTGGCGAGATCGGGGACGCTCATCCCGGAATCGATGTCGTCGTGACGACGGGCTTCGCCTGCGGCAATCTCCTGGCAACGCGTCAGGATGTCGGCTGCGAGCTCGGCCGGGACCACGCAGATGCCGGTGTCGTCCGCTGCGACGAGGTCGCCGGCACGGACCGTGACCCCGCAAATGGAGACCGTGCCGTTGATCTCGACTGTCTCGGCGCGCCACTTCCCGGTGACAGGGGTGATCTCGCGGGACCAGATCGGGAAACCGATTGACCGCTGCCACGTGACGTCACGAATGCCGCCGTCCACGACCGCGCCGATCTCACCCTGACGGCTGGCGATCGAGGCCGAGATGCCTCCCATGTTCGAGACGCCCTTGACTCCCTGGATCACAAGGACGTCTCCCGGTTGCGCTTGATTGTGCCCCTCGATCTCCGCAAGCCGCGACGTGTGCTGCAGGGCACTCGAGTACGGCTGAGAACGTTGCAGGATGTTGCGAACCGTCACGGCTCGGCCGACCACGCGTGCGCCACTGATGGTCGGTCGCAGGGTTGACGCTCCCACCGCACCCAAGAGGCCCGCCTCATCGAGGGCGTCGGAGATGGTGCCGGCGAGGTCGTCCAGTCCACGATAGCCATCGAGGATTTCATCGGAAACCAGCCGCGCGACCGTATGTACGAACGCCGCAGGGACTTTGCCCGTGAGCTCCCCGGCTGTCATTGCTCGTCCTCCACGACCTTCGGCAGGTCGCTCCGACTGCGCGGAGAAGGCTGACCGTCGCGCTCACGCTCGTCGAGGACCTTGGCAAGCAGGTTGAACCCATGCGTGTACGCGTGCGGCCCAACCATGCGGCCGGTCGCCAAAATCACGTCAGCGAGCTCCTGTACCGTCGCCCCCTCCTCGAGCGCGCGATGGAAATGCACATCGGCGTATGGGGATGGCCAGGCAACGACGCAATTGACGACGATGGCCACCATCTCCCGAATCTTCGGCTCCAGCTCAACGTGCTGGCGGGCGCGCGTCGTCCATTCCACGTACGCCTTGTACATGCCGGGGTCGAATTCGTAGAAGACCTTTCCCCACGGCATTGCGGGGATGTGCCGGTCACTCAGCCGCGACTCGAGCTCACCAAAACTTTCCATCAGCAACGCCTCCACAAGACTGATTCCAATCGATGCTGCGCGAGATCGTCACGACCCACTCTCAACCAGGATCAACCGCCGGCCGTATCCGGTGATGGGGACTCATCAGCGCGCGACTCCGCGGCGGTTCGCGTCGCGGGTCTGTCGACGGCAGAGCGCTGCGGTATCCTTGGACCGAAGCCGCGACGGTAGACGAGAAGCGTACGGCGAAACGTGATCACCGTTGCCAGGTCTTGGTTGAATCCCTCGGTCCGAACCGTGAGCACCCCGACGTTTGGACGCGAAGTCGACGGTCGCTTGGTCAAGACTTCGGACTCGGAATAGATCGTGTCGCCCTCGAAGACGGGATGGGGTAACGTGACCTCGTCCCAGCCAAGGTTGGCCATGACGTTCTGAGAGACGTCAGTGACGCTTTGGCCGGTGACCAGCGAGAGCACAAAACAGGAGTTCACCAGCGGACGGCCGAATTCGGTCTGGGCCGCGTAGACGTGATCGAAGTGAAGAGCCGCGGTGTTCTGGGTCAGAAGTGTGAACCAGATGTTGTCCGTCGCCGTGATGCTTCGGCCCAGCGGATGCCGGTACACAGCGCCGACCCGGAAATCCTCGTAGTAGCGCCCGTGCCATCCTTCGTCCGATCGTACGGACGGCCGTTCCGCGGTCATGACGGCGCTGCCGCGCTCAACTGAGCGCGACCGAGGGCGCAGGCTCGCGTCGAAGGTTCGAATCCAGCCACTCCCCCCGCACGCGGCCGTCGATCAAGCAATCGACGAGCAACGGACGCATCAGCCTGGAATCGAGCTTGGCGGCAAGGGCTGGAAGATCGTTGAGGTTGTGAAGCGTCATCGCATCGGCTCCCATAGCAAGGGCGATGTCCTCGAATACAGGATTGACGAATCGCGCCGTGTCGGCAGGAAGTCCCAGCATGTCGAGGTAGTGGCGTTCGGCGCCGAATCCGCCATCGTTGATAATCAAAAGCAGGAGGCGCAGACCCAGCTGTATGGCTGTGTCGAGCTCGCCGAGGCCCATCATCAACGCACCGTCGCCCAATGACACGACCGTGAGGAGATCGGGTCGCGCCACTGCCGCGCCGATCGCCATTCCCAGCGCAGTCCCGATGCACTGGAACTCAATGGGAAACAGGAATGCGTCTGGATCTGGTACCGAAAGAACTGCGCATGCGAAGGTCAGCTGATGACCGGCATCGACGGCGACGATGCGCTCTTTCGGGAGGATGCGATCAAGTCGCCGCATCAGCTCATAGGGGTCGAGCACGTCGCCTTCGTCGCTCGTGGAGGAAGTTCCGTTAGCCGTCGAGAGCGGCGATCTTGGCGCGAAGATTCCGTCGTCACGACCGCGACCATGGAAGCCGCGCCGCTCCAGCTCGGCAGCAAGGTCGGCGGCGCCGCTGCGGACGTCGGCGTGGATGGGCACGTTCGGCGTGATGTAGCGACCGAAGGCGTCGTGATCCACGTCAATCTGGATCACAACCGCACCTGGGAAGAGCGCTCCTTTCTGGGTGGTGAACGGATTGAGGGATGCGCCCGCTGCGATAACAACATGTGTGCCTGCCAGGTACTCCCGCGTCGCTGTCGAGGAGAATGTGCCCACCACCCCGAGGTTATTGCCGGACGTGTCGAACAGCGACTTGGCCATGATCGTCGTTCCCATGAGCGCACCCGTGATCTCTCCGAGCTGCGCCAACGCGGCCACCGAGTCGGGTGCGATTGCCCCTCGGCCGGCGACGATCGCGATCCTTGCGTCGCTTCCGCAACCCTCAATCAGGTCGGCGGCTGCATGAACGCTTGCAGCATTGGCCCTCAGCGACTGCTCGGGCGCCTTCGCCTGAGGCACCTTGCCGAGCGGCTGGGAATCTGCCTCGAGGACGTCAAGTGGGATCAGCACGGCGACCGTCAGCCCCCGGCGGGCTTGATCAAACGCGTCGCGCAGCTCAGCCTGCGCCGTTTCAGCCGACTCTGGATGCGTGACGCGCACCCCGGCGGCACCAAGCATTGCGCTCTGGTCGACATACTTCGGATCGCGACCGCGGCCCTCCAGCAGTGGTTCGTCGCCACTCAGAACGATGAGCGGGGTCCCGGCTTTTGCCGCACCCACGATGCCGCTCATTGCGTTGGTGAGCCCAGGGCCACGACTCACGATCGCCACAGCGACTGTATGCGTGACCCGCCCATATCCCGCGGCCATGGTGACCGCGCCCATCTCGTGCCGTGTAGCGACATACCGCAACCCTCGGGTCGCCGCGACGGCCGCAAGGCGCATGGTGTCCTGTCCAATCAGTCCGAAGACCGTGGTGACGCCCTGTTGCTGGAGCTCTTCCGCGACCTGCTCGTACACGCGCATGGGATTACGTCACCGAACCTGCGGTAACTGGAGATCCACCTGGCTGCCGTCCATCGCCACCCCGACAGCAGTGTCCCGCGAGGGGAGGAGCACGGTGGCGACACCCTTGGTGGTCACTTCGTTGCGCTGGTTCTCGGCCCAGATCTCAAGGTCCACCAGGCGTTGACCGCAGCTCTCGTACTTCTTCACGATCTTCCCACGGCACCAGGTTGTATCGCCCACGACGTTGAAACGGCGCAGGTCGGCGCGCAACCGCTTGATGAACGCCGAATCACCCATCCAGTTGGTGATCAGCGTGCACATCCACGCGGTGCGCTGGGGCCCATAGTCGTAGGTACCTGGGACCCCGACTTGGCGGGCCACCGAGTCTCGATGGTGACCGATCCCCGTGTACTCAACACCCCCGCCGGCCTCCGGATTACGGAAATAGTGGCTCGGGTGCCGCACGGCTGAATCGAGGAGCACGCCGTGCGTATAGCCGCGGCCGCAGCCGACGAGAAATCCCATGGTGTCCATCAGAGAAAGGGGTCCGCGCACGACCGCCGGGATCGCCTCGTCGACCTCCATGTCCTCCCAGTAGCGAGGCGGCGCCCCTCTGATTCGGTCGCGCTCGGAGAGCACGGCATCGTCGATTGCGTCGTGCTCGGCGTCCGTATAGGTGTATGGCTGGATCTGGGAGTACTTTGCGTTGTCGCGAGCGGCCTGGCGCTCATGACGCGTCGTCCAGCCGAGGACGCGAGCAACCAGCTCGTCGCGCTGATTGAAGAAACTCGACTCGACGTACTGGATCACCAGTCTGCCTGAAAACGAACCGGTCTTCTCCTCCACGCCAACCACTCGCTCGACGCACGAGACTCGATCGCCGGGGCGAAGGTGGCGGAAAAACTCCCAGTCGTTGCCGACAAAGAAACCGTGGACGCCGGGAAGGCCCCAGCGGCTCCGCCCCGGCCAGCCGAAGGCATAGGGGAACATGGGATGGGCCACCATGCTCGAATAGCGACTCTCGCGCCCATACTCGGTGTCGCGAAAGAGGGGATTGAGATCTCCAATACCGTTGCAGAAGTTGCGAAGCGTGTCCTGTGTCGCATCCTGGAGATACGGGCCTTCGGGTCGAAGAATGGTGCCGATCATCTGTCGCGCATTCTCGATCGCCTCGTCGGTGATGCGGCCTTCCACGATGGCGTCGGTGACCGTTTGAGACGGCTCAACTGCAGTCGGTTTGTCGATCATCGGTGTTGACCTCCGGCACACAGCTGTGCAGCGATTGGGACGACTTCTGCCAAGGTCGCGGCGACCGGGACATGGGCGAGTTCCAGGGCCGCGACCTTGGCTTCGAACCCGGACCGGTCAGAATCGATGAGCGCACCTGCATGCCCGAGCTTGCGACCCCGCGGAGCGGTCCGGCCGACGAGGAATGCGCCGAGTGGCTTCGCGTCTGGCTCCTGCGCATAGGCGCAGGCGTCGTACTCGTCCACTCCACCGATTTCACCCAGTACCAGGATGGCGCTGGTTTCCGGATCTCGGTGGAGCAGCGCAAGCGCTTCTCGCATCGTCGTTCCCTTGATCGGATCTCCGCCGATCCCAATGACCGTCGATTGTCCGATCCCAGCTTGTGTCAACCGCAGGCAGACTTCGTACGACAACGACCCACTCTTCGTGACGACTCCAAGGGATCCTCGCGTGAAGCAGTACGAGGGCATGAAGCCGAGCTTTGACTCGCCGGGGGAGATCACCCCCGGCGTGTTCGGACCGACGAACGAGCTTCCCACGCTGAGTGCGAGGTTTCGAAGGCGCAGGGCATCGTGAATCGGGAGCCCATCGCCCGGATAGATCACCAGAGGCAACCCTGCCTCAAGTGCCTCGACGACTGCGTGCGCTGCAACTGACGCGGGCACATATGCGAGAGCAGCATTCGCCCCTGTGGCGCGCACGGCGTCGTCGACACGGTCGAACAGCGGGATCCCGAGATGGATCTGACCTCCTTTTCCGGGTACAACTCCGGCAACGAGACGAGTCCCATAGGCACCCATATCCTGGCTCGACCAGGTGGCCTGGCGTCCCGTCAATCCCTGAACGACCACCCTCGTCATCCGGTCGACGACCGCGCTCACGAAGAGCCCTCCCTCGATTGTTGCCCCGATCGAACTGCCGCCTCGACGGCAGCCTCGAGCACATGATGGTTGTCGAGCCCCGCGCTTGCCAGGATGTCGTCCGCTTCCTGCAAATTCGTCCCCATCAGGCGGAATGTCAGCGGTAGCTCGACTGGCGTGCCGGCGAGGAGATCGATGAATGTGGAGGCAACCCGATCCACGCGGGTCAGACCGCCGAAGACGCTGACGAGGATGCTCGTGATCCGAGGGATGCTCAAGACAAGATCGAGCGCCGCACGATATCCCCGTGGCGTCACGTCGGCGCTGCAGTCGAGGAAGCACGCGGCTGAAGCGCCTCGATCAGCGATGAGATCCATCACCGCCATGGTCATGCCGGCTCCGCCGCTGATCACGGCGATGGACCCGTCCAGTGGGACGAATTCCAGTCGCGTCGTCTCGCGAACGATGTCCTCCGCTCGACGAGGGCTCATCGCCCCGACGAGCCCCTGGAGATCTGGATGGCGGAACAGTGCGTTGTCGTCGAGGACGATACGAGCGTCAAGCGCGATCCACTCACCATCCTCGAGTTGACCGAGTGGGTTGAGCTCGATCATGCGCGCCTCGAGCGCGAAGAATGCGTGAATCAGATCGCGTGCGATGGTAGCCAGCGAGTCAGTGGCAGCCGACGCGAGTCCACTCAGGTCCGCGTGCTCACGAACGTATGCGAACGACACCTCGTGATCAACGGGAATCGCCATGATGCGCAGGCTCTCGGGGTGCGACTCCAAGTCGGCGCCGCCAAAGGGGTTGAAGAGCAGCACAGGGGCTTGCAAGGTGGAATCGAATGAGACAGCCATGTAGAGCTCATCGAGTATCCGTTGCCACGGCTCGATCCGAGCCTCATGCGCCTGGAGACCGTCCATGCGGATACCGGTAACAATGTCAAAGGCTGCGCCGGCATCCATGGGGCTCTCAGCGCGAATGATGGCGCCAGCCCTGCCGCGCGAGCCAACCGGTATCTGTGCTTTGACGGCAACAGGGCTGGCGGCTCGTGCGGCAGCGGCCCTTGCTGATGCGGAGCTGTTGACTAACTCCCCAGTGCCGATCGGAACCTTAAAGCGCTCGAGCAGCCCCTTTGACAGGTGCTCCGTGAGCTGTGCCACACGGTATCCTCCAGCCGAGTTGACCCGGATCTGGAGCCCTAGGTGCCTTCGACCGCTCTCCGAGGTTTGCGACCTCCGAGGTCTGAGCTCGACTCCCGGCACCCCACTGCCCTTCGGCAGTCGCTCGGCGCCGTCGACCTACGCACTGGATGGGGTGTTCTGCGCCGTCCCGGTGCGTAGCTCTGCCCATGAATTGTAGAGGTCTCGAATGGCCGCCGCAAGTGCTTTGCGCGATCCCCCCAGGTAGTACTTCTGCAAGAGATCGAAGACGCGTTGTTGAGGGTCATCGAGCGAGACACCAAGAAGCAGGTGATGGACGAATTCCTGCGCCGGCCGGGTCACCATGCTGCACCCGACGTCGAGGATCGTCCCCGTCTCGGGATCGACGGTGACCACAACCGTGAGAATTTCATACACCGACCGGGCGACCGCGTCCTGCGGCAGCTTCGCATGTCCGGAAAGAAGGTAGCGTGGCCAGACGTCCATGGTCCGATTGTAGACGCTCCGGACGAGGCTCACCAGCGGGAGACTGTATATGAAGAGCGCGATCAACCCATGGTAAAATCGGCCCTGGACTCGTGAGTTTCATCCGGTGTTGCGCCGTCTTTGGTGCTGCACGCTTCACGTCGCGGGGGTCGAAACGTGTCACTACGTAGCGAGCGTCTCAGGGATGTACTTCGCGGACCTGGCTGCCTGCCTGCGGCGCCGATCTTCGACCCTCTTTCGGCGCGGATCGCCGAGATGTCGGGATGGCGCGTGTGCAAGTTGGCGGGCTCAGTGGCCAAAGCCACCGAACTGTGTTTGCCCGACGGTGTGCCCCTCACCAATGCCACCGATATGGTTGAGATCTGCCGGCGTATCAATCGGGTGATCGAGACGAGCCTGATGGTGGACGTCGATGACGCGGGCGAAACCCCGCTGCAGGTGTACCGATTGATCCGCGATCTGGAGGCGGTCGGCGTCTCGGCCATCGAGATCGAGGACAACCTGGTTCCCCGTGAGTTGGGGAGCGCGGAAGGTCGCCACTCGCAGCTCATCCCAGCAGACGAACAGGTCGACAAGCTCAAGACGGCGATTGCGGCGCGGCGTGATGCATCAACGGTGATCATCGCGCGGACCAGCGCCCTGAGCGAGCTGCCGTTGCCAGAGGCGCTGCGGCGGATCGAAGCCTACGCGGGGAGTGGGGTAGACGCCCTCATGCTTCCCGGCATTGCTCCCAAGACGCGCTCACTCATCGAAGCGGTTCACGAGGTCACCGCGTTGCCGCTGTGCGTGGTGGGCCTCACTCAGGAGATGATCGAGGACCGAGACTTCCTCGAGCGCAACGCCGTTCGTATCCGCTACTTCGGCCAACCCGTGCACGGCATGGCCGTCAAGACGATCTACGACTCGTTGGAGCACCTGAAGGCGGGCGGACGTCTTGATGAACTCGATTCCCTTCGCGCGACGCCCGAGCTGTTGAATGCAGTTACTCGCAGTGGCGAGCTCGCCGAATGGTCACGCGCTCACCCCTTCTCGAGTTAGAGCCGATCAGGCGATCGCCCCTCAGGGGAGGGTCGTGTGTCAATTGCCAGCCGTCGGGGCCAGCTTATTGACTTGGCTCTGCGACTCGAGGAACAGGTCTTCGAAATCGGGGCGAGCCAGAAGCTCAGCCGATGAGCCGTGAATGAGATTGCGCCCACTGCCGAACACATAGACCGTGTCGCTGAACTCCATTGCGAGCCGCACGTTCTGCTCCACGGCCGCCACTGCAACGCCGTCAGTTCTCGCGAGCGCGACCACGTGCTCCCAGAGGTCGCGGGCGACCATCGGGGCAAGACCACCGGTCGCCTCATCGAGCAACAGAACCACCGGATCACTCATCAGCGCACGACCAACCGCGAGCATGTTCCGCTGCCCGCCGCTGAGCTTGCCTGCGTGACGCTTCAGCAAGCCACGTAGGTCGGGAAACAGCTCCATAACCCGGTCCATCGATCCGGCTGTGCGCACGTAGGTACCAATTTCCAGATTCTCCTGCACCGTGAGGGTGCCGAAAACGTTGCGAACCTGGGGGACATACGCGATTCCCAACTTGACGAGGTTGCGGGCTTCCGGACGTATCGGCTTTCCTTCAAGGAGGATAGTGCCTGACGTCACTCGAGCGAGCCCGTAGAGCGCTTTGATGAACGTCGACTTCCCGGCCCCGTTGGGTCCGATGATGGTGGTCACGCGGCCGCTCGGAAAGGACGCAGAGATGTCGAAGAGAATGTCCTGCCGCCCATATCCGGCGCAGAGTTTCTGGACCTCCAACCGAGCCTGACCCGAGTCGCCGGTGGCCGGTTCGATGGCGTCGCTCATGGTGCTGCTCCCAGATACGCTTCGAGCACCTGGCGATCTTTCCTCAACTCGTTCATGGTGCCGCTCGCGAGGATGCGTCCATTGGCCATGACCTGAACTGAGCTGCACAGCTGCTCGATCCACTCCAGCCGATGCTCGACCATGATGATGGTCACCCCGAGCTCCTGCCAGAGACGGACGAGATGCTCTGCAAGCCGCACGCGGTTGGCAGGACTCACGCCCGCGAACGGCTCGTCGAGGAGGATGGCCTTGCAGTCCGCCATGAGCGTCCGCGCGAGTTCGGCGATACGCTCCTGGCCGCCTGACAACTCGGAGCAGTAGTTGTCGAGAACACGCTGCAACGAGAAGCTTGCAGCCACCTCTCGGGCATGTACAAGATTCTTCTGCTCCTCATCCTTCCACGACCCGAAGATGGCACCACGAATTGTCTCACCGATCTGGCGTGGTGGTGCCGTCATGAGGTTGGACATCACCGTCATACCGCGGAACAGTCGCGGCGTCTGAAACGTCCTGACCAGCGACTTGGACGCAATCTTGTGCGGCGCCCACCGTGAGATGTCCTGGCCGCCGAGATACACGTGTCCGGAATACCCTCGGTTGAACCCGGAGATGCAGTCCAACAGGGTGGTCTTTCCCGCTCCATTGGGTCCGATCAAACCGATGAACGCCCCAGCCGGAACTTCGAAGCTCACCCCGTTGACGGCCTGGACACCGCCGTACGCGCAACGAATATCGTCAAGCCGAATGCTTGCCGCCGTTGCCGTTGCCGTTGCCTGCGATTGGCCAACCGCGGTCGGCGCGGAATCTCCATCCACGGCAAGTCCGGTCATGGGTTGACCGGCGACTGCTGCGGCGTCGCGCCCGGCCTCGCTTCGGATTGCACCACTGCCGGTGGGAACTTTTCCTTCTGCTCCGGAAGGATGCCCTGGGGACGCCACCACAAGAAGGCCAGGAGGAGCACCCCGATCGCGATGCTCTGAAGATTCGGCAGGATTTCCACGCTGCCGATTGCAGGAAGGAAGTTGCTGACGGTGACGATTCCTTCCAGGACGATGAGGGATCCGACGAGCGCTCCAAGATTGCGCCCACGACCACCGACGATCACGGCGGCCAGCAGAATCAACGTCTCCCCCGGTTGCCACGCCTGAACGTTCCAGCCACCGACATAGATGGCAAACAGACCGCCACCCAGTCCAGCGGCGCCCGCGCCGACTGCGAAGGCGATCATCTTCAGGCGCCAGGGGTTCTTGCCCAGCGATGACGCGGCGCCCTCTTCCTCACGCACGGCCTTCATGGCTCGGCCGAGCGGAGATCGCACCAACCTCGCGATGACGAGAAAGACGATCACGAGTGCGATGAATGACACACCGAGGAATATCCACTCGTAGTCCGCGACTGACGCCTGTGGGAACGGCCCGGCCACGCCGTTCACCCCGGCCGTACCGTTGAAGAGGCCGACGTCATTGGTGGCCAGGACCAGAAAGCCTTGACCGATGGCGACAAGCGTCAGAGCCAGGTAATCGTTGCGAAGACGGTGCAGCGCAACTCCTCCCAACACAAGGGCGAACACCACCGTGCACGCCACACCGAAGAGGAGATCCCAGGGGAACGCCCATCCGAACCCACCGATGTAGTGGGTGACGCCGTCATTTGGCGGCGGCCCGACACCGGCTATTGAAGTCATGTAGGCGCCGACGGCGACCAACAGGAAGAAGGCGAGGTTCATGATGCCCGTTTGCCCGAATTGCAGGTTGAACCCAAGCGCCAGGATCCCGTTGAGGCATCCGTAGATGCCGAGGGTGAGACCGTAGTAGAGCCACATCCTAGAGGCCGCTCCGGGGTCGCAATTCACAGGCCGAGGCGTGCGCCACCCCGGCGCTCATCGGAGCGCCGGGGGAACGCCTCACCAACATTCGGGGCACCACAACCAACTCAGCTTACAGAAGGGGCTGCAGGCTGATGGCCGGGATGTTCTGAATCAACGTCACCGTTCCGCTCGGCTGGAGTTGCTCAGCGGCAAAGGTGGCGGCCACGCGATGGAACTGGTTGTACGTGTCCGGAGACCCCACGCCGACATACTTGATCTTCTTGCCCTGCGCGAGCAGCGCCGCTCCTTGCTGGTAGGTATAGACGTTCGTGATACCCGGGCCCGGCGTCGTGACATCCAGCACATGGCTGTAGTACACACTCGGGTCGGTGGACTTCGCCTCGTCCATTGCCAGCGCCGCAACGGTCATGCCGTCGTACCCGTAAATGGAGAGGAACGCGGCCGCCTTGTGATACTGAGCCTCAAATCCGCTGTTGAAGGTCGCAAGCCCGGGTCCGGTGGCTTGCGTGGCAGCCTCGATGGAGGTGACATGAGCGGCGTAGTACGAAGCGCCGACCGCCTTGACCCAGTTCGGATCCAGGCTGACATCAGTGGCGATGATGGGAATGTTCGCGCCCCCGAGTGCTCGTAGCTCTGGAAAGAAGGTTCCCGACGTCCCCGGATCCAGCTGCAACAGGATGGCATCAGGATGGGAGTTGATGATCTGCTGAACTTCCGCTTCGTACGATGGAGCGCCAACGGGGATCGAGGGTTGGGTCACGATGTTCATCCCGAGGACACCTGCGGCGTGGGTCAGACTCGGGACGAGCGTCTGCGCAGACTGTGATGCATCGAACACGACAGCGACGTTGTGATAGCCCTTGCTGTTCGCGTACTCAGCAACCGCTGCGCCTTCAACCGCATCCGACGGCCCGGTGCTGTAGCTGTACGGCATGTTCAACTTGTCGATGGCCGGTGACCCGATGTGAGTGAAACTCACCATCTTCTGTTGGTTGAGAATAGGAAGAGCGTCCGTCCAGTCCAGAGCCGCAAGGCCAATCGACAGGACGATGTTGTCGGCTGCGAGCATCTGACGGATCGCGGTGACGGCATCCACCGGATCTGACGCGGTGTTGACGGGTATCAGGTGGATCTTGTGACCATCGGCGCCGCCGTACTTATTGATGTAGTTCACAGCGGTCTGAACGCCGTCAAACCACGGCGTGCCGTAGATGATCGTCGTGCCACTGTATCCGGCCGGCACTCCCACGTTGACCGGTCCGCTCGCCGTCGATGTCGACTGCCCGCAAGCGGCTATCCCGAGCACCAGGGAGGTGCCCACCGCGACACGGGCCAGAAGGCCACCATGTCTTTGGCTAATGCGCGCCATGTCTGCCTCCTCGATGTTCGATCCGTTGATCGTGCCCTGTGGGTAGCTGACCGCGACTGCCAAGCCCTGGGCCCGACGCGAGATCACTCTTAGCGACACGATTGCGATGAATGGATGTGATGACCAGGGCAACTCGATCGGGCATCGTGGTCACCCTCCGGCGAAGCTGGTGCGACCGGTCGAGCCAAACAGACCCTGCGGCCGGAAGAGCATCAGCACCACCAGGACAACGAACACGGAGACCGGCGACACTTCCGATCCAACGATGGGTACCGACAGCTGCGTGACCAGGCCGATGATGACCGCGCCGAGCACCGCTCCGACCGGGCGACCGATTCCCCCCAGGACGACAGATGCAAACACGAGGTACAGGAACGTGTCGCCGAGGTTGGGAGCGAAGCTGGTCGTCTGAAGGGCTTCCACGATGCCCGCCGAGCCGGCGAGAAAACCTGTGATCAACCAGGTGACATTGGTGATTCTGGAAAGGTTGAGTCCGCAAACCGTCGCCAGGTCGCGATTGTCGGCGATTGCTCGCATCGACTTGCCCAGCCGCGTGTACCGCAGCACCAAGTGCGCGCCGACGAGGCAGATGACCGCATACACGACGAACAGCACCTGCAGGGTGGTCACGGTGACGCCTGCCACTGTGTGCACATCGGCGCTTCCTGCGGGATACGACGACGTGTCGAGGACGCGAAACCCACTTCCCCAGATCACGAGGTACAGATTGAAGAGGATCAGCGAAACGGCGAATGTCAACACGAGGGAGAAGAGCAGCTGCGAGCGCCGCTTGAAGAACGGGCCGTAGAGAAAGCGACCGATAACGAAGGAGAGGACGGCTCCAGAGAGCCCACCGACGATGAGAGTCGGCCAGAAGCTCATGTGGACGCCGAGTGCGTTGACAATGACGACTCCGTAAGCCCCAAACGTGATGAATTCGCCGTAAGCGAAGTTAACGACGTTGGTGATGCCGAACTGGAGCGTGAAGCCGAGCGCTGCCACCGCGAAGATGGCTCCATCGATCAGTCCGAAGATGAAAAGAGGCAGGAATGTGGACATAATTTCAGGTGAAGCGACGGCTAGGTCGTAACGGACGGTGGGTGGACGTGCCGGATCGGGGCCCCCATACGAAGCGACAACGCCGACACTCATGCCCCGCCGTCATTGGCTGCGACACCACACGGATCACCCAGAGCTCCTCCAGACAGCTACCAGACAGCTAGATGAGGCAGAGCCTCGTTCTGCCGCTGCCCGCTCTCTGAGGAAGGTTCCCCGGGGGTAGCGGCCGACTTCAGCACCCCACTGTCGTACGGACAGTGATCGAGCGCTGGGGACAACCGGGGCGTACATTAGTCTCGCGCGGGGGGGGGCGTCAAGTGGCGGGCCGTTCTCATGGAATCCTCGGTGGGTCCGCGGCTCACATGCCCGATGACGGATGCCGTCGACTGTCTAGTTGATCGACTAGTCATCGTCGAGCGACCTGACGCGCCACCTCGACGATAAAGGCTTGCATAGCGCTTCTGCCAGAAACGCGAGCCCCCAGGCCACGGTCGTCACCTGAAAGGCGTGGCGGAACCCTTGATAGCGCCACCTGTCGGCGAAGTCACGACCCTTGGGTGTCTCAGCTCCGATGGTTTCGAGCGCGAAGCGGAACATCAAGGGGCGGCTCAACGCGGGCCGAGACAGAGGGCGCCGAACACCGCCGTGGGGATGGTGCCGTCCAGCAGGCCCAGCCGGGCGCTGCCGCTCGCCAGGCCGACGACGGTGCCCACGACGCCCTAGCCAGCCGGTTATGACACGAATCGTCAGTCGCCCCGACGAATCAGATCTGACCTGCGACCGATTGCGCCAGCGTCTGCACCTGAGCATCCATCGCCGACCCGGGGTTGCTCTGCGAGAACACCGCGATGATGACGATGCTGTTGTTCGCCGCAAACGCATAGGTGGCCGAAACCGCCGCGATCGCCTTGAGCGCGATGCTGCCGATGCCGGACACGGGCGTGCCGTTCCCTCCGGTGGCGCCCCCCACCGCATTGGTCACCGCCGTCTGCAATTGGGCCGCAGTTGGTGTGCCGGAGAAGGGCAGCACGGCGACCTCGGCGGTGTCGACCGCGTTGGTCGGGTCGATCCAGTTGCACGTGGTTCCGTTGGGCGTGCTGCTCGAGGTCAGGCCGCTGCCGCCGTTGATAGGCTCGATCTGCGCCGCGGTGACGAGGGTGCATGGATTGTGGGCGGACGTCGACCCCGCTGCCGACGACGACGCGGGAGCCGCGGTACCCGAGTTCTGCGCCGTCGGCGTGGTGCCACCGCACGCTGCGAGGACGAGGACGCCTGCAGCCGCGACGCTGATGCAAATCGCTTTCATGATTTGTTTCCTTGGTGCTTGGAGGGACGGGTTGTAAATCGTCGCTGCCCAGGCGAATGCGGTCCCGCATTGTAGGCCCAGGCCCCGCGGTGGTTGTCGCTCGACCGCGCCCTTTCCACCGTCACCCCAGCTGCCGAGGGGGTGGCCCGAGACACCGCTCAGCCGAATCTACTTAACGCCCCCGTGAGGTGATCTCAGCGACGAGCATCTCGACCGACGCGCTTGCGAACCGGGTTGCCGAAGCCCGTCGCACGCGCCGAACTTGGGGAATAGCATTGCTGGCTCGGGAGGACGTGGCGGAGGGAAGCGAGCGTCGGTCGACCGGCGTGGCCGCGCCGGCGGCTGTGTCCCTGGTCGCTCTCACCAAGCGATTCGGCGACCAGGTCGCAATCAGCGGCATCTCGCTGGACATCGCGGACGGCGAGTTCTTCTCACTCCTGGGCCCATCGGGGTCGGGCAAGACGACGACCCTTCGCCTCATCGCCGGCTTCGAGCGGCCGACCAGCGGCAGTGTCCGGCTGCACGGAAAGGACGTCACCAAGATTCCCCCATTCGAGCGGGACGTCAATACAGTCTTCCAGGACTACGCCCTGTTCCCCCATATGACGGTTGGGGACAACGTCGGCTACAGCCTGCGGGTGCGCCGCGTGCCCCGTCGCGATCGCGCTGCGAGAGTGTCGGAGACCCTCGAGACCATGCGCCTCGGCGGCTTCGAGAAGCGCAAGCCATCTGAGCTCAGTGGTGGGCAGCGTCAGCGTGTTGCACTGGCGCGCGCGCTCATCAACCGCCCTCGCGTGCTCCTGCTCGACGAGCCCCTCGGGGCGCTCGACACCAAGCTTCGTGAGGAGATGCAGGGAGAGCTGAAGGATGTGCAGCGGGGCGCCGGTATCACGTTCATCTTTGTCACCCACGATCAGCACGAGGCGCTCGCGCTCAGCGACCGCATCGCCGTGTTCGGTGCCGGCCGCATCGAGCAGGTGGGCACGCCGTCGGAGATCTATGAGCGTCCGGCGACCCCGTTCGTAGCAGGGTTCGTGGGTGCATCAAATCTCGTCGACGACGACCTCGCTGCTCGCATCATCGGTGAGCGCCGCCGGTTCATGATCCGTCCGGAGAAGATCCGCATGGTCGGCGTGGCTGAGCCGATTGCCAACGGTGAATGCACGGTCCTTGGCACGGTACGGGACATCGTCTACCTCGGCGCGCAGACGGTGTACGTCGTGGCCGTCTCACCCGACCACACGCTCAGCGTCGTCACCCAGAACGTCAACGCCACAGCTACGGATGCGCGAGCGCAGAAGGGCCGCGAGGTGCGCCTCGTCTGGCAGCGTGATCAGACCATGGCACTCGGCCCGGGTTCACCAGGAACGCAATTGGAGGCAGGAACATGATCACTCGCAGGTCGCGACTATGGGTCAGCGCAGCGTGCGCATCCCTGGGCATCGCCGCATGCGGCTCCGCATCGCCGGGCGGCAGCAGCGGGCCCGCCATGCTCACCAAGATCGGCCCCGGCGAGGGTGCGCTCAACATCATCGTATGGGCCGGTTACGCAGAGGCGGGACAGGACGACCCGACCGTCGACTGGGTGACGCCGTTCCAGAATCAGACAGGGTGCAAGGTCAACGCCAAAATCGCCAATACATCCGACGAGATGGTCGCGCTGATGGAGACCGGCCAATATGACGGCGTCTCGGCGTCGGGCAACGCCACATTGCGGCTCATGGCCGGTGGCACTGCCGCGCCGATCAACGTCAACCTGCTGACCAACTACGCGGATATCAACCCGAGCCTCAAGGACCAGCCGTACAACACATACAACGGCGTGCACTATGGCGTGCCGCACGGCTGGGGCGCCAACCTGCTGATGTGGCGTACCGATATCGTCAAGCCGGCGCCGGACTCGTGGGGCGTCGTCTTCGATCCCAATTCTCCCTACAAGGGAAAGATCACCGCCTACGACGATCCCATCTACATCGCGGATGCGGCGCTCTACCTGAAATCGACGCGACCCGACCTGCACATCACCGATCCCTATGAGCTGGACACGACCCAGTTCAACGCGACGGTCAACCTGCTCAAGGCACAGCACACGGTGATCGGCACGTACTGGTCCGACTACACCAAGGAGCAGTCCGCATTCGCAAACGCCGACTCGGTGGTCGGAACCACGTGGCAGGTCATCGCGAACCTCCTCCTCACCGACAAGAACCCGACCCCAGTCGCGGTCACAGTCCCCAAGGAGGGATCGACCGGGTGGTCCGACACGTGGATGATGTACTCGCATGCTGCGCATCCGAACTGCATGTACCTCTGGATGAACTGGATCACCAGCCCCGCCGTGCAGGCGCAGGTCGCCCAGTGGTTCGGAGAGGCTCCCGCGAACCTCAAGGCCTGCGACATCATCGCCAAGACCGACCCCACGTTCTGCGCGACGTACCACGTTGGTGATGCGATCTACCTGCACAACCTGGCGCTCTGGAAGGTTCCGCTCACCAATTGCGGCGACAGCAGAGGCAACGTCTGCAAGGGCTACTCGGACTGGCTGCATGCCTGGACCGACATCAAGGGATAGACATCGGCGCCGGGTGTTGAGATGAGCGCCGGCCAGCTGTCGACCACCCGGCCGACGCTGACCCGCCGCATCGCCCGGATCCTCGCCCGGTGGCCGAGGATCCGGGTTGCCTCCCTGCTCGCCGCGCCAGTCGGGTGGCTGGTTGTGTTCTACCTCGGCTCGCTCGCGGTGCTGTTCGCCGCAGCGTTCTGGCACTACGACGCAAACATCACCTTCACGATCACCAAGACCTTCAGCTTCGAGAACTTCGTGGCGTTGATCTCCGACCCGGTGTACAGGAGCATCGCGGGACGGACGGTGATGATCGCGGCGCTGGTCAACATCACCGATGCCGTTCTCGCCTTTCCGATCGCCTTCGTGATGGGAAAGCTCGCCGGCCCCAAGCTCCGGTCGGTCCTGGGCGTCCTGGTCTTGATGCCGCTCTGGACGAGCTACCTCGTCAAGATCCTCGCCTGGCGCCTCATCCTTTCCGACGGCGGTGTCCTCAACTGGCTTTTGAAGCCGCTCCACCTGTCCGGGCCCGGGTTCGGCGAGGTGGCTGTCTACCTCGTCCTTTCCTACATCTGGCTCCCGTACATGATCCTGCCGCTCGCGGCCGGTTTCGAACGCGTGCCCACCTCGCTTCTCGAGGCGTCGACCGACCTCGGCGCTCGCACCTGGCACACGTTCCGCTCGGTGGTCCTGCCACTGGTGTTCCCGGCACTCGTGGCCGGATCGATCTTCACCTTCTCGCTGACGCTCGGCGATTACATCGCCGTGAGCCAGGTATCGAGCACGCAGTTCATCGGGAGTGTCATCTACGACAACCTCGGTGTCGTGGGCGACCTCCCGCTGGCAGCGGCGTTCGCCACCGTCCCGGTGCTCGTGATGGTCGTCTATCTGCTGCTCGCGCGCCGGGCCGGCGCCTTCGAGGCCCTCTAGGCGTGCAGCTCTCGCGACGACTCCGCGTGGTGCTGGTGGGCTCCACGGGATGCCTCCTCGTCGTGATCTACGTGCCGATCCTGCTCATCGTCCTCTATGCCTTCAATCCATCGAAGAGTCAGAAATGGCCGGTGACGGGCCTCACGCTGCAGTGGATCCAGGCAGCCATCGGGAATCCCGGCGCGAGGAGCGCGCTGGTTCTCTCCGTCCAGGTTGGATTGATCGCCACAGGGATCGCACTGGTGCTCGGCAGTCTGCTCGCCGCTGCGGTGCACCGCTATCACTTCTTCGGTCGCAATGTCGTGTCCTTCCTGGTGATCCTTCCCGTCGCGTTCCCGGGCATCGTCACCGGCATCGCCTTGAACACGACCTTCCGCACGCTGTTCGGCGGGCTCAGCCTCTTCACCTTGATCGTCGGCCACGCCACCTTCTGTGTGGTGACGGTCTACAACAACGTCATCGCCCGAATGCGTCGCACCCCTGGATCGCTGGTCGAGGCTTCGGCCGACCTGGGCGCGGATCCCCTCCAGACGTTTCGATTTGTCACGCTGCCGGTGATTCGGTCCGCGCTGATCGCGGGGGCGCTCCTCGCCTTCGCGCTCTCATTTGATGAGATCATCGTGACCACGTTCACCGCGGGCTTCAATGAGACCCTCCCCATCTGGATCGTCGCAAACCTCTCGCGCCCGAATCAGCTGCCCATTGTCAATGCGGTGGCACTCGGCGTGATCATCGCGTCCGCGATTCCCGTCTACCTCGCTCAGCGCGTCGCATCCGACGCCGCGGGCTATGGCTGAAGCAAGACCGTGACCTCGGAGACGATTCCGGCGCACTCGGGCGATCTCTTCATCAAGTAGCGGCGGGTCGATCCGCTCGAATCAGACACAGGAGCAACAGGATGTTCAATCCAACATCAGCGTTCAGCGGCTTCTCAGTTGACAACCTTGCAGCCGCCAAGGAGTTCTACGCGACGACCCTGGGCCTCACCGTGGACCCCGACGGTGTCGGGGCACGGCTGCACCTGCCCGGCGGCGGCACCGTGTTCGTCTATCCCAAGGAGGACCACCAGCCGGCGAGCTTTACCATCCTGAATTTCGCGGTGGAGGGCATCGACGCGGCGGTTGACGATCTCACCAGCCGAGGCGTGACATTCGAACATTACGAGGGCATTCCGGGGATGGACGCGAAGGGCATCATGCGCGGCCGCGACCACAACACCGGTCCCGATATCGCATGGTTCCTGGATCCTGCCGGCAACGTCCTGTCCGTGATCCACTGAGACACCGGACCCCCGGCGGCCGATCCGGCGACATCCGATCCGCGCCTCCAAAATCCGATCACCCGGTCGCAGAACGATGGCGGCCGGATTTCCCCTGACCTTGCGCCGTTAGCGTTCACCCCAGGCGGATCAGAGGCGGGAACACGGTGCCGCAAGCCGGCACGAGAACGGGGGGTTGCCAGGGGATGGCTCCGGTACACGGCATCAGTTGGGACGATCGCAAGCGCCGCAGCGTCAGCGCGATGGCGACCGCCACGGCTCTCATGCTCAGCGCGGGCGCTCTGGCCACCACAGCGCACGCCGCTGCCGGCACGAATCTCGTCTCCGTGATCGTGCGAGCCCAGCCCACCGACATCGCCGCTGCCGACCAGGAGATCACGTCGCTCGGCGGTCACATTCAGCAGCACATCTCGCTCATCAATGCGATCGTCGCGGACGTCCCGGCCGGCGCGGTCCCCGAGCTCGAAACCAACCCGGCCGTTGCGCAGGTGACGCTCAACGCCCCGGTGCAACTCCAGGGCGACGGTTGGGGCACGCAGAGCAACGCGTACAACGCGGCCACCGACGTCAACTCCATGTACAACATCGAGCAGATGGACGGGGCCCACGCCTACTGGAACGCCGGCTTCACGGGCCAGGGAGTCGGCGTTGCGCTGATCGACTCGGGCGTGACCCCGGTCGACGGCCTCAGCACCCCGGGCAAGGTGGTCAACGGCCCTGATCTCTCGTTCGAATCGCAGGTCCCGTCGCTCGAGTATCTCGACACGTTCGGCCATGGCACGCACATGGCCGGCATCATCGCCGGCCGCGACAATGCGGTGACGTCGGTGAGCTCGAGCGACTCCACTCACTTCCTCGGTATGGCGCCCGACGCGCAGATCGTGAGCGTGAAGGTCGCCGATGCGCTCGGTCAGACCGACGTGTCGCAAGTGCTCGCCGCCATCGACTGGGTGGTGCAGCATCAGCACGACAACGGCATGAACATCCGCGTGCTCAACCTGTCGTACGGCACCGACAGCAACCAGAGCTACGTGCTCGATCCGGTCGCATATGCCGCCGAGCAGGCGTGGCTGCACGGCATCGTGGTGGTCGTCGCCGCGGGCAACCAGGGCAACTGGTCCAACGGACTTGACGACCCAGCGATCGACCCCTACGTGATCGCCGTCGGTGCATCCAACACCGAGAACACCATGAACGTGCGCTACCACCGGCCCGCGTCCTTCACGAGCGAGGGCGACGGCACGCGCAATCCAGACCTCTCTGCCCCCGGCACCCACATCGTGTCGCTGCGCGACCCGGGATCGTTCGTCGACGACACCTACGGATCCACAGCCACCGTCGGCAACCGCTTCTTCCTCGGGAGCGGAACGTCGCAGGCAGCCGCCGTCGTCTCGGGCGCGGCGGCTCTCCTGCTCAGCCAGCGGCCCAACCTCACGCCTGACCAGGTGAAGGCGCTCCTCGACACCAATACGCATCAGATGTACGGCCCAACCGACCTCAAGGGCAGCGGTGAGCTGAACCTCGCGGGGGTGCTCAACGCGCCGACGCCGAGCGCCGCGCAGACGTGGCCCACGTCCAACGGCACCGGCAGCCTCGAGGCGTCGCGCGGTACCGATCACGTCGTCGATATGAACGGCAACCAGCTCAACGGCGAGCAGGACATCTTCGGCAACACGGTCGACACGACGGCCCTCGCCGCGGCCGAGGCAAACGGGACCGCCTGGAACGGCGGGATCTTCAACGGCTCGTCGTGGTCCGGCTCGTCGTGGTCGGGGTCCTCGTGGTCCGGTTCGTCCTGGTCGGGCTCGTCCTGGTCCGGCGGCTCGTGGTCAGGATCCTCATGGTCTGGATCGTCCTGGTCTGGCGCCTCGTGGTCGGGATCCTCGTGGTCGGGAGCGTCCTGGTCGGGGTCGTCCTGGTCGGGATCGAGCTGGTCCGAGTACGACTGGAGCTAGCGATCTTTTCCGTCGTTTCGGCAGGTTGAAGGTCGCGCTCCCGATAGCCCTGCTACCGCTTGGAAACAGGGCTGGCACAACGGGTGCCGCGCTGGTCGGCGTCACGCAGTATTCGGGCATGGCCGAGGTCGAGGCCCAGGCGCCGGAGGGCGGCCCGGGTCACACCGCTGCAGGTCGGAGGGGACACCGAGTCCACCTTCTGACCGTGGTCCTCGTGGCGACCGCCATCTTCCTGCTGGTCGACGTCGTCTCGAAGCTCCACGTCATCCCCGCACCGCGCCAGATTCCCTGGTGGCTGCTCATCCCGCTGTTCTGTGCGGCAGAGGTGTTCGTGGTCCACATCCAGTTCCGGCGCGACGCCCATTCCTTCTCGTTGAGTGAACTGCCGCTGGTCGTCGGATTCTTCTTCGCACCGCCGCTGGTGGTGGTGCTCGCGATGGTCGCCGGCACCGCGCTGGCGCTGGAGGTCCATCGCCGCCAGTCACCGCTGAAGCTGGCCTTCAACCTCGCCAATTTCACGGTGGCCAACAGCGTCACCGCGGTGCTCTTCATGCGCCTCGTCGATCACCACGATCCATTGAGCGCGATCAGCTTCCTCGGGACCCTGGTGGCGATCCTTGCGGGCGGAGTGCTTCAGTCGTTGGTGATCTTAGTGGCCATCTCGTTCTCCGAGGGGCGCGTCGATCGCGCCGGAATCGCCTCGACCTTTGGATTCGCGCAGGCGGCCACGCTGGTCAACACGTGTCTCGCGCTGATCGGCGTGCGCATCGTCTGGGAGAACCCGGCCGAGCTCTGGTTGCTCGCGGTTCCGACCGTGGGCGTCTTCGTCGCCTATCGCTTCTATGTCGCCGAGCGCGAGAAGCGCGACCAGGTCGACTTCCTCTATCAGTCGAGCAAACAGCTGCAGCGCACCGAGGCCGTCGACGATGCGGTCGCCGCGTTGCTGACCAAATCGTGCGAGGTCTTCCGTGCGGAGCGAGCCGAGATCACCTTCCTTCCAACCCGCGAGCGCGACGCCGTGGTTCGCACCGCCGTCGACAAGGAGCAGACGACGCTCTTCATGACGCCGGTCACCCTCGACGACATCGAGCTGCAGTTCATGAGCAGGCTGCTGCTCGACTCGCCGCTGCTGCTGAGCACGCACGGCCGGACGGACGGCGACCCCGGAGGGTTCCTCGAACAGCGCGGACTGCGCGATGCGATGGCTGTCGTGCTGCGCGGCGAGAACAACATGGTCGGCACCATGCTCATCGCCAACCGGCTCGGCGAGGTCACGGGTTTCGACGACGAGGACCTGCGCCTCCTCGAGATGCTCGCCAACCAGACCGGCGTGATCCTCGAACGCGGACGCCTGCAGCACTCGCTGTCGCAGCTCACCGTGCTCCAGGCGCAGCTGCAGCACGAGGCGTCGCACGATCCACTCACCGGCATGGCGAACCGGCTCCTCTTCGGCTCGCGCGTCGAGCAGGCGCTGGCGCAGACGGGACAGCACGTCGGCGTGCTCTTCATCGATATCGACGACTTCAAGACCGTCAACGACAGCCTCGGNNGAGTTCGCGGTCCTGCTCATCGGCATCGACGAGCCGGCGACGGCGGTGCGTGTCGCCGAGCGAGTCATTGAGGCGTTGCACGACCCGTTCATCATCGCGGCGGAGGAGGTCCTGACCCACGCGAGCATCGGTATCGCGAGCGCCATCGATACGAAGTTCGACGGCCAGGAGCTGCT
>PKWB01000107.1 GCA_003131685.1 Candidatus Dormiibacterota bacterium | reverse complement strand
TCACCGAGGCGGACGACCATCTCTTCTGCCTGCTGACGATGAATCACCATCCGCTCCACAGCGACGCGCACTACGCGGAGACCAAGACCGAGTTCAAGCGCAATGTCGTGGTGGGCAACCTCGTGTACAGCCTCGCGCTCGGCATGAGCGTTGCGGACATCAGCGGCAAGGCGATCGNNATCGCCAACCTCGAGGTCGAGTCGCTCAAGCACGAGAACCCGACCTTTCACGGCGACACCATCTACGCGGAGACGACCGTGCTCGACAAGCGTGAGTCGTCGAGCAAGCCGGACCGCGGCATCATCACCGTCGAGACGCGCGCCTTCAATCAGCGAGGCGAGCGCGTCTGTATCTTCAAGCGCCGCGTGATGGTCCCGAAACGCGAGGCCGGCGAGCTGCAGCCGGCGGATATCCCGGCCGGCGGCAGCTGACGTGGGCGCGGGGAGCGCTGAGGCCGCCGCGCGTTACAGCGTTCGGCCGCTGCTGCCCGGGCCTGCAGACGCGCTGCGCGACGCGGTGCTCCGGCTCGGGCTGCCACCTGAGCGGCTGACCGTCCTCGCGCAGCACGGCGCCGTCGAGGCGCTCGCCGTTCGCGGGCTGAGCTCGGACCAGATCCGTGTCATCGAGCGTCTTGTGGCCGAAGGCGGCGGTGAGGTGCTCAGCAACCCGAACGGCGATCACGCTGTGCTGCTCATGCCGCTCATGACCGCGGGGATCCTGCCGATGCAGCTCGCCGCATGGAGTCACAACACGGGCGAGGTCGGCGCGGCGATCGCATCCGTGCTGATGGCTCGCGGTGCGCCGCCGCCACCGCTGGAGTTGCCGGGACACCGCCTCGAGTTCGGCAAGCGCACCTTGGTGATGGGCATCCTGAACGTGACCCCGGATTCATTCTCGGGTGACGGGGTCGGAGACAACGTGACCGCAGCCGTGAACCGTGCGCAGTCGCTGGCAGCGGAGGGCGCGGACATCGTTGACGTCGGCGGCGAGAGCACCCGGCCGTCGAAGACCAGGGAGCAGGTCTCGGCCGAGGTGGAGATGGCGCGAGTCCTGCCGGTGATCCGCGAGCTCGCGGCCCGCCTATCGGTCCCGATCAGCATCGACACGCGCAAGGCAAAGGTCGCCTCAGCCGCGCTCGACGCCGGGGCGGTGATCGTCAACGACGTCTGGGGGCTGCGCGGCGACCCGGACATGGCCGGGGTGGTCGCCGCGCGTCCGGGCACCGGCGTCGTTGCCATGCACAACCAGCACGGAACGCAGTACGGCGACCTGTTGGAGGACATCTGCCTCGGTTTGCGTGAGAGCCTGGCCGTCGCGGAGCGAGCCGGTATCCCGCCATCACAGGTGATCATCGACCCCGGCTTCGGCTTCGCCAAGACACCTGCGCACAACCTCGAGCTGGTGCGCCGTCTCGGCGAGCTGATGGGCATGGGTCACGCGGTGCTGATCGGTCCGTCGCGGAAGTCCACGACCGGCATGCTCATCGGTGAGAAGGACCAGGCGCACCGCCTCGAGCCGAGCCTCGCGCTGGCCGTGCTGTCGGTGCAGGCCGGGGCTCACATGGTTCGCGTCCATGACGTCGCCGAGACGGTGCGCGCCCTTCGCGCTGCCGACGCCGTGGTTCGCGGGACACCGGATGCGCTGCGCGATCTGCCGATTCCCGGCCCGACCGGGTGAGTGCCGGGACCGTCTCGACAGACACGGCGTGGCTGTCGCTCGGCACCAACCTGGGTCATCGCGGCCGGAACCTGGCGCGACTCCGCCAGGCGCTCGCGAGCGGCGGCGTGACCATCACCGCCATGTCGCCGGAGATCCTCACCCGGCCGGTGGGCGTTACCGCACAAGGTGACTTTCACAACCAGGTGGTCCGGCTGCGCAGCCCGGAGCGGTGGCCACCCCGGCGCTGGCTCGAGCACAGCAAGGCCGCCGAGGTCGCCGCAGGACGGCGGACAACCTATCGATGGGGGCCCCGGATCGCGGACGCGGACATCCTCATGCTTGGCGAGCACGGCGAGGTGCATGTCGAGGAACCGGGCCTGGCCGTGCCGCATCCCGAGATCGCCAACCGTCCGTTCGAGCTGCAACTGCTTGCCGCCGCCGGCTTCCTGCCCGCGTAGCCGAAGCGCGAAGGAACCTTCCTCAGATCGGAAGGCGGTCGGCGAGCTGGGGCACCAGCTTCAGCGCTGCGTCGATCTGCTTGGCGACCGTTGCCAGGTCGGGCTGCTTCTCGAAGTCGAGGAACCACGAATGCTCAGCGGTGAACTTCTCGACGAGCGTGGTCGTGCCCAGCACGGCGATACCGACGTGCACACTCGGCTTGTCGTCCTCTGAAAATGCCTTGCCCAGCAACGTCTGGACGGTCTCCACCCAGCCGCCCACCTCGTCGAGATCGTGGAGCTCGTATCCACCGTCGCCGAGGACGAACTCGGCCTCGACATCGACGAACGCCTGCGGTGTGATCTGCTGGTGCGGGCAGTCCTGCGCCTCGTCGTCGTCGTGATACAGCTCGCAGTCGGCTCCCGGACCGTATGCGGAGATGAAGGTGAGGAGCGCGTCCCACGTGTAGCTCACGTGCACGTGGTAACGCGGCGGCGGGTCGCCGTTGAGCCGGACGGTGCACTCGAAGCGGCGTTCGCCGAGGCCTGGCTCGAGGTGATGGCGAACGTCCTCGATGCCCAGCCCGGCGGCGTCGATCGCCTCCAGAAGATCCGAAGCGAACTCCTCGTAGGACGGGAACGTCGGGCGGTCTGCTCCTGCCGGCTCAGAACCCGCCTGGCCGGCGCCGGGATGCTCAGACATCGGTCAGCGCCCCGGGCGCAGGTGGCGAACCGCCAGCCGGAGGATGTTGGCGCCGATCACCACGACGAAGAGCAGCACGATGGCGATGACCAGCGGCAGCTCGGCGTTGGGGGTGGCGTACGTGTACGTGGCGAGGAACGCTGCGGCGAAGAGGGCCACGGCGATGACCGAGAGGGCTCCGACCGTGACCGCCGCTACGGGGTCGGTCTGCCGGCTCTGGACGGAGGGCTCGCGAGGATCGAGCATCGGAGGAGTTCGCACCATGCCGAGTGTACTTTGCGGCCCCCTCACATCCGCGAGGATCTTCAGCGTCTGACCCCCGCGAAGCGATACCCGATGCCCGGGACGGCGAGGATGTGGCGCGGTTGCGCCGGGTCGGGCTCGATCTTGCGGCGCAGGTTGCGCACGTGAACGTCGATCACCCTGGTCTCGATGGGGTGCTCGTAGCCCCACACCGCGCTGAGGATCCGCTCCCGGGAGAGCACCTTCCCGGCGTTCGAGGCCAGGTACGACAGAAGGTCGAACTCAGTGTGGGTGAGGACGATGTCCTGGTCCGAGCGGGTCACGCGCCGCTCCGCGGTGTCGATGACCAGGTCTCGGAAGACGAGGCGCCCATCGGCCGGCTTGTCGTCGCCGCGCAGCTCCTTGGCTCGGCGCAGCTGCGCGCCGATCCGCGCCAGCAGCTCGCGGGCCCGGAACGGCTTGGCGATGTAATCGTCGGCCCCGATCTCCAGGCCGAGAACGACGTCGATCTCGTCGTGCTTGGCGCTGAGGATGATCACGGGCATGCGATGCCCGGCGCGGCGGATCTCCCGACAGACGTCGAACCCCGACAGATCGGGGAGCACGACGTCAAGGACCACGATGTCCGGGTGGAAGACCTCGAGGCGGGCTAGGGCCTCGCCGGCGCGCTCGGCCTCCTGGACCGTGTACCCCTCGGTCTCGCAGGTGAGGCGTACGGCCCTGCGCACGAGCGCGTCGTCATCCACCACGAGTACCCGCACCTGCTGTCCATCCACGCCAATTCCTCGAAGTGAGCTCGGGTCATTCTGGAGTATCGAACCTCGTTCGGAACGGTGAAGGGTTGCTACTATACGGGCCGACTCCAATTCGGACCGCCTCCTCCGGGACGGTCTTCCTTTCACAAAACTGGAGACCCGCACCCGTGCAGACCCAGGGTTCCCTTCATGACGGCGGCCTCGCGACCCTGCTCCAATCGATGCAAGCAGAGCGAGCCACCGGCACCCTGACCATCGACAACGGTGGCGACAGCGCCTCGCTGTACTTCCTGTTCGGACACCTGTTCCACGCGAGTGGCCCGGGGGGACAGGGCGAGGAGGTCGTCATCGATGCCCTTGGCTGGGACGACGGCTCCTACCAGTTCGACCCGCGAGCCAAGCTGCCCGCCGAGGAGACCATCAAGGCCTCCCCCGCGGAGTTGATCGCCGCCGCCGAGAGCCGCACACCTGCCGCCACATCATCGACGGGCGCGTCCTCGTGGCCTGATGCCGCGCCCGCGTACTCGGCTCCCGACACGTACTCCCCCGCTCCGGCGGCAAGCCTCCCGGAGCCGATCGAGGAGCCTGCATACGCGGTCGCGGGTACCCCGGCTGCGGAGTCCGCGGCTGAGACGTATTCACCGGCACCGGCCGAGCCGGCCCCTGCTCCGATGCCTGAGTTCACACCGGCCCCGGCGATCCCGGCGCCCGAACCCGTCAGCTACACCGCGGCACCGGAACCCGTGTCGTACGAGCCTGCTCCTGCAGCCACCACGCCCGCGGCATCGCCGGACCGCCCGGTCGGACCCACACCCGGCGGAGCCGCTGCAAGCGCCCCGACGGTGCGCGTCTACCCGCTCCCCTCGGGCCGCGCGCATTACGAGGGCCTGAAGAGCGCCTTCGTCGACTTCCCGCGCCTGCTCCGGACGCTGCGGTCCGATCGACACACCGGGTACGTCAACCTGAGCGGCAACGGCTACAGCGGGGTGATCCTGCTCAATGACGGCCAGGCGCTCCAGGCTCTGTGCAGCAATGGCACGGCGGTCCAGGGCGAGGCGGCCTTCCTGCAGATCCGGAGACATATGGACGCGGGGGATGGCGTGATCGACGTCATCGAGCTCGAGGGCGAGACCGTGACCGCGCTCGCGCAGCTGTTCACCTCGCCCTACCTCTACAGCGGCTTGCTCGGCCGCTTCGTCAATCTCGAGGCCCTCCTCGAGTACCTCGCCGAGGAGCACGTGAGCGGGTCGGTCGTGGTGCAAACCCCGAACGAGGCGGGGATCATCCTGCTTCGCGATGGGGACATCCTCGGCGCCTATACCGAATCCCAGCGATCCCTCGACAAGGCGACCACCGCGGTGGCTGCGCTGGCCACCGACCGCCAGTCGGTCATCGAGGTCAAGGGCGGCAACGGCGAGATCGCAGCCATCGACGTCGACGCCGCGCTCAACCGCGCGTACTAGCCGAGCCGGGCGCGCGCTCGCCTCCGGCGGACGCCGGGGCGCACTCTGGGGGGTGGCAGCGCTGATCTGCGCCTCGCTCGCGGGGTGTTTCAGCAGCCCGCCGCAGATCATCCAGCTCGTTCCCAACCGCGGCGCGGTCGGCGTGGCCGCAGATGCACCGGTCACGGTGGAATTCGACCGTCCGGTGGTCACGGCGTCCGTGAGGGGTCGGTTCTCCGTGAATCGTCAGATCCCCTCGTGCAACCTCGCCCAGGCCTTCGGTGCGGGGCCACTCGCCCCCTGCCGGGTCGTCTGGCTCTCCGGGGACACCGGTTTCACCCTGCTCCACCCCCGGGCGATCTTCGCCCCGAGCACCTCCTACACCTTCACGCTGGCCGGCGGCATCAGCGACCCGAGCGGGGTGGTGAACTCAGTTGACCATCAATGGACGATCACCACGGGGTCGGCGCCGGCGATACGCTCGATTCAGCCTGCGGACGGCTCAAGGGGCATTCCGGTTGACACGCCGATCTCGGTGAGCTTCTCAACGGCCATGGCGGCCGCCGCAACCGAGGCGGCGGTCACGCTCGATCCTCCGGTTCCGGGAACGCGGGTGGTGCGCAACACGCGCGACCCGAGCCGGTTCGTGGTCCTCCCAGGGGCCATCCTGCAGGCCGGGATCACCTACCGGCTTTCGGTGGCCAGGACGGCCACCGACGTCGACCAGCAACCGCTCCTCGCCGGCGCCGCCGCGACGTTCACGACCGCGGGGATGTCGCCCGGTCCCCACGTGGTGGTGCTCGCAGGCAAGCCCGGAGAGGGCGCGACCACCGTGCTCGTATCGCCTCTGGCACCCACGGTTGCGGGCGAGCCGATCTCAACCGAGGCGGTGCTGGAGGCGCCCGGCTGCCCGCGCCCGACGGGCTGCGGGGCGGCGGTGTTCGGCACGCCGCTCTACACCTACTCGGCCGCGGCCCTCTCGCCGGGCGGAGGGTGGCTGGCGGTCGTCGAGCTCGACACCACGGTCGGCGCCGCCGCGCCGATCCTGCTGGTGATCGACCCGGCCAACGGGACCGTGGTCACCAGCTTCGCGAACTCCTCACTGCCGTCATGGTCGCCGGACGGTTCGACCCTCGCCTTCTCGCGAGTGGGCAGGGTCTCCTTCTTCAATCCGACGACCGGCGTGCTCACCAATCTTCCCCAAGGGGATCCGCTGGTCGCACCGGCAGTCTGGAGCCCACTCGGCGAGCAGCTCGTCCTCGATGTTGCCGGGGCCTCCGATGGCGAGCACCTGGAGCTCGCGGACTCGGTGGTGCTCGCCCGGTACCCGATCGCCGGGGTGACCGGCGTCGCGAACGATCCGGCGATCTCGCCGGAGGGCTCGCAACTCGCATTCCAGCGCTCGTCGCCGGGCGCCCAGGGCACCTGGATCGCCGGCATCGGTCCGTCGTCCGCGGCACCACGATTGCTCGATCCGCTCCTCCAGCCCATCGGCTTCACCGCGACCGGGACGCTGCTCGGGATCCGCCGGCCACAGGTCGGCACCCCCACCCTCGTGCTCGTCAGTGTTGCCGGTGATGAACAGATCCCGGTGGCATCAGGTCCAGCGCCCAGCTCTCTCGGCACCGTGGTGGTTGCGCCCTCAGGACGCCAGCTCGTGTATCTGAACGCCGACGCCGGCGGCATCGTGCAGGCCTACATCGAGAACGCGGACGGGACCAACATCCAGACGATCACGGACTTCGCACCTCGCACGCTGGTGGCAACTTCAGTGGCGGTGAGCGGATGAGGCGGCTGCTCTTTCTCATCGCCGATACCGGCGGCGGCCACCGCGCCGCGGCAACAGCAGTCGAACGGCAGATGGCTGCTGAGTTTCCCGGCGAGTTCGAGATCACGATCCTCGACCCGTTCACCAGCGCCACGCCGAAGGTGATCGGCGGCACCGCCGGGTTATACGGCCCCATCACCAGGCACGCGCGGTGGCTCTGGGGCGGCCTCTATCACTCGACCAACAGCCGGTCGGCGGTGAGCCTGCTCGAGGCGACGGTGCTCAGGTCGGTGACCAGTGCCGTCAGCGAGGCGATGGAGCGCATCGATCCCGACTGCGTGGTCTCCTTCCACCCGCTCCTGAATCACATCAGCGTGCGTGCGGTGCGCAGCCGTGCCCGCCGGGTTCCGGTGATCACCGTGATCACCGACCTCGTCGACATCCATGTCGCCTGGACATGCCCGGGTGTCGACGCGGTGGTCGTTCCCTCGCCGGGCGCACTCGACCAGTGCCGCCGGGCAGGGATCCCATCTTCTCGCTGCCACGATTTCGGCCTCGCGGTCGACCGGCGGTTCACCGAGCTCCCCAGCGACCCGGAGGGCATCGCCGCGATTCGCCGGCGGCTGGGGCTGCGGACCGATGCGTTCGTCGTGCTCGTGTGCGGCGGTGCCGATGGATCGGGCGGGCTCGTCAAGCACGCACGAGCGATCGCCGCCGGCCCGCCCGATGTCGACCTCGTGGTGATCTGCGGGCGCAACGACCGCGCCCGTTCGGCCCTCGCGGGGTTGCACACCGACAGCGGACGCCCGGTGCGCGTGCTCGGCTACGTGGACAACATGGCGGAATGGATGCGCGCCAGCGACGTCGTGGTCTCCAAGGCGGGGCCGGGGACCATCGCCGAAGCGCTCTGCTGCGGGCTGCCGCTGCTCCTGGTCTGGTATCTGCCCGGGCAGGAGCGCGGTAACGTGGAATGGGTGGTGGACATCGGTGCCGGGCGCTACGTCCCGCGCGACGAGCAGCTCGTCGACGCGGTGGCCGAGCTTGCGACTCCCGGGTCGCAGGCACTCGCCACCATGCGTACCGCGGTGAAAGCGGCTGCCCGTCCGGATGCGACGCGGCGCATCGCCGAGCTGATCACCTCCATGGCCGGTCGCGCCGCATGAGCGTCGACGCGCCGACCGTGGACGCTCCGACGGAGCCCGCCGGCACCGCAGCGCCGCGCTGCGCCATCGTCCGCCTCCGCGTGCACTGCTTTCGCAACTACCCGGAGGCGACGGTGCGTTTCGGCCCTGGGCTCAATGTCATTCATGGCCAGAACGCGCAGGGCAAGACCAACCTCCTCGAGGCGATCGCCACCCTCGCGCTGACGCGCTCACCACGGACCACCAGCAGCGGCGATCTCCTGCTCTGGAACGAGGATGCAGCGCTCGCCGAGGCGGACGTTGCGCGTCCGCCGGCCGACGTCACGCTCTCGGTCCGGTTTCAACGCGATCCATCCACGGNNTTCAGCGCGATCCCTCGACGGGCCGTGTGTCGAGAGTCACCGCGGTTGATGGAAAGCCCCGGCCTGCCCGGGGGGTGCTCGGTGTGTGTCCGGTGGTGCTGTTCTGGCCGGAGGATCTCGCGCTCGTGCGCGGAGGACCCGACGGACGGCGTCGCTTTCTTGACGTCATCCTCGCTCAGACCGATCAGCAGGCGGTCGCACACATGTCCCGGTATCGCCGCGTGCTCGAGCAGCGGAACGCATTGCTGCATCAGCTCCGTCTCGGCGGTGGCGCGCGCGATTCCCTGAACAGCTTCACCGGTGAGCTCGCCCACCATGGTGCCTGGCTCGGGGTCGCCCGTTCGCGCTTGGTCGAAGCGCTGGCGCCACTCACGGCGCTCTCGCTGCACGACCTCAGCGATCAGCGCGAGCGCATCTCGCTGCGCTACGCGCCGGCTCATGTCGCCTCCATCCCTGACACCGTCGAGGCCGCGGAGCAGCTGCTCCTGGGCACCCTGCGCGACCGCTCGGCCGAGGAGGTCGCCCGAGGAATCACACTGGCCGGCCCGCACCGCGACGACATCGCGTTTGACCTCGACGGTCGCGCAGCGCGCGGGAATGCTTCACAGGGCCAGCAGCGCAGCATCGTCCTGGCATGCAAGCTCGCCGAGGTCCGGTACCTACAGGACGCCGCGGGCGTCGCTCCGGTCATCCTGCTCGATGATGTCCTCAGCGAGCTCGATCCCCAGCGTCGCGGGAGCCTGCTCGCGCTGCTCGCCGAGGGCCGCCACCAGGTGCTCGTGACGGCGACCGAGCCCCTCACCGAGGTTGCCGATTTTGCCGACGTGCTCCATTTCACCGTGCGGAGCGGCGTGGTCACCAAGGACGAACGCGGATGACCGAGCAGCGCCTCTCTGATCTCATCGATCCTGCGCTCCGGGGCCTGGGCGTTCGTGTCCAGGTCCGCGAAGAGCGGCTGAGGCTCGCGCTCGCGGATGTTGTCGGCGACGGGCTTGCGTCACTGTGCCGTGCTGAGCGACTCGATCGTGGCGTGCTGGTGATCGCGACCGCGAACAGCGCTCTCGCGCATCAGCTGCAGATGGACGCACCGCGAGTCATCGATGCACTGAATCAGCGCGTCGGACAGGACCTCGTTCGTCGCATCCGGTTCAAGGCGATGTGATCCGGCGGGTCAGGCGACCCGCACCGGCATGATGATGCAGAGGTAGTCGTCCCGACCCACGGGACGGATGACTCCAGGCTGCAGCGACCCGTTGAATGACAGCTGCACCTCATCGGAATCGAGTGCCGACAGTGCGTCGAGCATGTATCTCGCGTTGAACGCGATCTGAACGTCGTCACCCTTCACCGTCGCCGTCAACGGAGCCTCGTCATCGCCCACCTCCGCCGTCTGCGCAAGCAGCGTGAGCGTCCCGTCGCCGATGCGCAACCGCACCGGGTTTGCCGCGTCACGTGCGAGCACCGCAGCCGTCTTCGCCTCGCGCAACAGTGATGCGGTCGACAGGCTCACGGTGGTGGTCGACTCACCCGGGATCACCTGCGTGTAGTTGGGATATGTCCCTTCGATGAGCCGCGACGAGATCTCGACATCCTTCAGCGTGAAGAACACCTGGTTGCGCGCGTGCGCGAACGCGATGCCCACCGTCGGGCGGTTGGGGTTCACTGCGCGTGCGACTTCCGAAAGATGGCGCGACGGGACGATCACCGACGTGACCGGCGGGGTGCCGTTCACGGTGACATCGATGGTCTTCACCGCGAGCCGGTGACGGTCGGTGGCCGCGAGCGTGAGCCGGTTGCCGTCGATCTGGAGCAGCACACCGGTGAGCACCGGCGACGCCTCGTCGGAGCTTGCCGCCATCACAGTCTGGGTGATCGCGTTCTGCAAGGTGACGGCGTCCACCTCGATGGACGTCTCAGTGTCCCGCGCCGGGAGCGGTGGAAATTCCACCGCGTCGATGCCGTGGACATTTGCACGATGCACGCCACCGGTGAGCTTCAGCACCTGCGTTGTCGGCTCCAACTCCATGGTGCACGGTGCATCGCCGAGTGACGAGACAAACTCACCGAGCAACCGCGCCGGCACGGTGATCCGGCCTTCCTCGAGAACCGTTGCCGGCACGACCACTGTGATGGTGAGATCGAGATTTGTTGCGGTCACTCGCAGACCGTCGGCACCTGTCTCGAGCAGGACGTTGCTCAGCACAGGCAGCGTTGATCGAGGCGATACCGCTCGGGACACGAGCCCGAGCGCACCACTGAGTGTCGAAGACGAGACGGTCGCTTTCATGGACGATTCCTCTCTGGAGGCTGCGTTATCACCAGACTCAATGAGTATGACCTGCAGAGTCTAGAGATCAGTAGACGATGTAGTGGTGGGGATACGGGGGACAACTCGGAAAGCGATCTCATCGGGGCTGCCTGTGCGTTGCCGGCCTGTGCGCAAGTGGCATCGGTTCCGCACCGTTTGTCCACCGGCAGTGGGGTTGCGCACTTTGTCCACATGCCGTCCCGGGCTCCGGCAACAGGGTTGTCAACGGTTGTGGAGCTGCTCGCGGATGGCGCGCACCTCACCCTGGAGGCGTACGTCCTCACGCATGAGCTCGGTGATCTTTTCGATCGCATGCAGCGCCGTGGTGTGGTCCCGGCCGCCGAACGCGCTCCCGATGACCGGGAGGGACGACTCGGTTGCCTCGCGAATCAGGTACATCGCGACCTGACGCGGGAACACGATGTTCTTGTCACGTCGCTTGCCCTTCATCTCCTCGACCGAGATGGCATAGTGCGCTGCGACCGCCAGCTGAATGGTCTCGATGCTCACCGGCGTCGAGTCCTGGACGGGGATGACGTCGCGAAGGATCTGCTGAGCCGTCTCCAGGGTGATCTGCTGGCCGTTGATCGAAGCGTGGGCGAGCACGCGGATCAGCGCGCCCTCGAGCTCGCGGATGTTCTTCTGAATTCGATGGGCGATGAACGAGCACACCTCGTCCGGCACCAGCTTGCTGTAGGGGCCGAGCTTGGTGGTGAGGATGGCGAGGCGGGTCTCGAAGTCCGGGGGTTGGATGTCTGCCATCAGGCCGCCCTCGAATCGGCTCCGCAACCGGTCCTCGAGGGTTGGGATGTCCTTGGGCGGCCGGTCGCTGCTCACCACGATCTGCTTCTGGAATTCCTGCAACGCGTTGAAGGTGTGGAAGAACTCCTCACGGGTGTGGTCCTTGCCGGCCAGGAACTGGATGTCGTCGATGA
>PKWB01000051.1 GCA_003131685.1 Candidatus Dormiibacterota bacterium | reverse complement strand
CCTTACTGAAAGATCCGGGCTAAGGCATCAGGGCACTTCTGGTAACGTGTTGTGACGTCCACGCTCGGGCAAAGCGCGGCCTCCTCGTCGGTACCGACGCACACGTGCGAGTCGCCACGACCGACGAGGGAACGACGATAGTCGCTCGCCGTCTATCGCGCGCGAAGGACCACGTCAGGGTTCGGGACCACGGGCGGTTCGCCTGACTCTGCCGCCAATTGCGCAAGGCGGCCCGGGTCGCTGGGCAGCCCTACAGGCCGCATCGGGGGCCGAAGCGGCGAGAACAGGGATTCCTCGGGGGTGTCGTTCCCGTGATCGAAGTCAGCGAGGTCCTGGAGCGCCGACGCCGTCGAGGGATGATCCTGCGTGTATTGCTGGACGACGTCGCCGAAGCCGCGCTCGTGGCTGAGCACGAAGATCGCATGGGCCGCGACTGCGTCGCCTGTACGGCGAGCTCTGGCGAGTGCCGCCGTCGCCTGTGACGGCGTCGTAATACGCGCGGATGCGCCCTCGAGCGCAGCGCGGAGGCTGTCCGGGTCATCCCCGAACCCGAATGTGCGTTGCTCCAAACTGCGACGCTCGGCGGCGACCTCGGCTTGGTGCGCCGTGCGTGCTTCCGCGACCAGCGCGTCTGCCTTCAAATACGCATGGGCTTTCACACGTTGCCGGTACTTGTCGTCGAGTCGTGGATCGCTGTCGAGCGCAGCGACACGCATGCGCAGCGCGGCCTGGGCCTGCTCTGCGCGGACGCGGGCGGCTGTTTGGTGTGCCATGTCAATTCCTCGATGCGGCGGTTGCTGACGTCTTCGGTGTCGCGAACGGATCGGGGCGGAGCGCGGAGCGCAGTTGCGCGTTCATGTGGTCGCGGTTGACGGCGTCGAGCGCCACCGCGGTTCCATCCCTTGCGAACTTGCCGCGCTGTTCGCGTTGCAAAGCCGTCGTCGCAGCGATCACCCATCGGACGAGCTCGAAAAGGCCGGCGATGCCGGTGACCACGAACACGCTCCTAGAACGGGATGTCATCGTCGTCCGTGGCTGAGAGTGCGGCAACAAGACCGTCTGTGCGCCCCTCGCGCCTCTCGCGATACTGGGCGAGACGCTGTGCGGCATAGGTCTCTGACGGGATGCGGTAGCGGGCCACTTGTGCGGCAGCGATGCGGTGACCACTGGTTCCGCACTCCTCCGAGCATTCGACTCCGAAGATGCTGACGTGAGCCGCCTCATACGCTGCGTTGATGGCGGCATTGCACCCGTCCGGGTTCGCAGCGACCAGGTCGCGGTCGCGATAGTGCTGGAATTCGGCGAAGAAACTCCACTCGCGAAGCGCGGCGCAGCGGGGGCATCGCTCATCGAGCGGTCCCACTTGGCGCACGTCATCGTTCGGACAATCCGGGCACGGCCGCAGGCCATCACGTCATCGGGGGTAGTAAGGGTCGCGGTGGCTGTCGTCATGGTTGCGCCTCCGTGGTCGGATTGATCGGGAACATCGCTTGTCATCGCGTCTCTCCTTGGGTGGTTGTTCGTCGTCGTCGCGGTTGGCTGACGGGTATGCAGCGTCCGCAGAGGACGTCCGGATCCGCGGGAGACAGCACGACCGCGGCAGCGCCGCAACGCGGACACCACGCGTGCTTACCCCCGTCTGGCAGGGAGTGCGTGAACCGGGTTTCGCTCCCACTCCCAGCGCTTACTCCCTCCCTCCCACACCTAAAGGTGTGTGGGAGTGGGAGGGGAGTGCTCTGCGCCACGGATGAGTTACTCCCAAATCGCTCCCAAATCGCTCCCACGCTGATCTGAGGTGGCACTCCCGTTTCGCTGCCAACTACTCCCACGTCGACGCCTCTGCTGGCGGAGGACCGTTATCGACGCGTCGATAGCCTCCGGGGCGTGACTGATTGCCCTCGACGCTCTCGACCTCGCGGCGTCTGACGAGGTCATTCAGTGCCCGGTAGAAGGTGGATGAAGCGAGTCCCGATGCCTCGCGCCACGCCTCCGCAGCCATGGGACGTCCGTCGTGAAACGCGACCAGGGAGTCCAGAGCGGTGCGCTGTGCCGTGGTCAACGCCGCGCTCCCGGCAGCCGCGTCGGGAGGCGGCTGGTCGTCCGCGACCACGACGCGACCGCTGCCGACCTCTTCCAGTCGGAGAGGGAACTTCGCTCCGGTGGCTCCGTCGCGCTGTTTGGTGATCTTCACGGCGAAGTGTCCCGGCACCGTCGTCGGGACGAGCTCAAGCTCGGTGTCGGCAGCGGCCAGCAGGACCGTCGACCCACGCTGCCGGCCACCGACCACGCCGGAGTGGTGGACGAACAGAACGGTGGCACGGCAACCGCGTCGCACACGGTCGACCGCCGCAACGACCGCAGACATGTCCTTGGTGGAGTTCTCGTCGCCTCCGGCCATCGACCGCGCCAGGGTGTCGAAGACGATGAGGACCGCTCCGACCTCAGTCGCGAACGCAACGAGACCGTCGACCCAGTCCGGCTGCATGAGGTTGACAGGGAAGGGAATCCAGCCGATCCCCACCTCTCCGGCGATGTGGTGGTGCTCGCGCCACGCTTCGTGCCGCTGCCTAATGCCGCTCGTCCCTTCGGCGACGACGTAGAGCACTTTCCCTTGGTGCACTGCACGTCCCTGCCACGCGAAGCCGGTGGCGACGCATTGGCTCATGTCCTGGGCCACAAGGCTCTTAGCGGTGCCCGACGGTCCGAAGATCACCGCGACCGTGTCGCGGTACAGCAGGCCATCCACCAGCCATTTGAGAGTTGGGAGGCTGCTGATCGCCGATCCCCAGAGCACTCCGTCGCGGAGCAAGTCGAGCGGCGACCTATCCCGGGCATTCTCTGACTGACTCGGCGCGGGAGGTTGGTCAGCATCGGTCACTGGCAGCGCGCGGAGTTCTCTCTTGGCCTCCGGAACGACCAGGGGATCGGCAAGCGCCTCGGCGATCACCTCCAGGCGACGCGCCTCGAAGGTCGGCTCTGCCTTCTGACCGTTTGTGCGATCGTCCACTTCCTTTACCCGTGCGGTGTCGGGTAGGTCAATCGGCGCACCTGCCGCCGCATCGACGACCCACGGCGACGGTTCGTCATGTTGCTCGATGCCGGCCTCGTCGATCTCGGCCGCGGCGGGGTCGTCGGTGAGGAGCGACTCAGCCTCGCCGAGCGCGTCGACGGTGGCCGTGCCGGTGCTACGCTCGCGATGCTCGGCGTTGTCGGTGAGTGGCGGCGTGTCGCTCACCGCTACGCTTTCTCCGAGTCACGGCGAGCGCCCGCGAACGGGCGCGGCATTAGCGGCGTTCCGCGCGGAGCGTCCCGACGTACGCCTCAAGGTCGGAACGAGAGAGTCTGACGAGACGTCCGATGCGCACCGACGGGATGAGTCCCTGTCTGACGAGGATCTGCATCTGCCGTCCGGAGACCGAGAGGATCGCGCCTGCTTCCTCGAACGAGTAGAGCAGTTGGGGTGGTCGCTCGGAAACCGGCCTGAGGTCGAGCACCGAAGAAGCCATGTGGTTCCTCCACATTGCCTCCAGCCCTATCAGAGGCTGGCTCCGGTGCACTTGTCTCGGGGAGCTGCGCCGCCCCGTGCTCGCCTCCATGTGGGTGAGCCGTCGACTAGTCTACTCGAACATGCGCTCGCTTACGTCGGTCCGGCTCTTGTGCTCGCTCTGCCTGCGTTCGGTCCTCATCGCGGAGGTCGACGGCGACCGCGAGGTGCGTTACAGCGTCCCGGAGCGACCCTCGGCCAAGGGGTTCGCGCTACGAGACGTGGGTCCGTCCGTCCGTCTCGCAGGTTCGATGGCCGACATCACGGCTGGCCTCGCCGCGCTACGCGAGTGGGAGCCGAAGATGACCGAGACCGGCGAATGGCTACATGCCGGGAAGGTGGTGAGCCGGACCTTCGTGCTCCCCGCGCACTTCCGGTGCCCTGCCGACCTCCGGCTGCGTCTGGAGACTGTCGACGCGCTGGTCCGCGTCGCGGTCGGTGCCGGCGAGACGTCGGCGATCCTTCCCGCCTGACCCCCGATGTTGACCCCCGCGCTCTCTCGTTCAAGCTTGGTTTGACCCCCGATTTTGGGTGCAGGCGAATACATCTGCGGGTAGGCGCACCCTACGGTCCCGTCCTTTGGATCCGCCATCCGAAGGTTCGAATCCTTCCTCCCCAGCAATTGTGATGTCTCAGGTGATGGTGCCCACCTGTCTCGGGACATAGTGCCCGATTTTTGGTCGGCCGGTGGGCGTGCCGAGCGGCTGGTAGTCGCGAGCGGGATCGAGGGTGAGCTCACGGATGAGTCGGCCATCCTCGTCGACCACGCGGATGTGAGTCCCGGCCACGAGCAGCGTGATGCGTGCGCCGATGTAGTGCCTGCCCACGCCGATGTGGCGGAGGCGGCTCAGGTAACGAAGGGTCACGCGCCCTGCCTTGTCTGATCCCTGACATGACTTCGGGTGATGCCTGACAGCGGTTTCGGATGACTCTGGACACTGTTCCCGAGTTCGACCTGATGCAGGTTGACGGAACCTGCCAGACACCCAGCACGGCGTCGAAGTCGTGGCGCGGTTGAAGGATCCTGGGGCCGGAAGCCGACCCGGCACCCGCGCCACTCGGTTATTGCCGAGAGTGGCTAACACATCTCTCGGCGCGCCGCCCGCCGATGGTGCGGCGTGGACGGCCATCCGCCCGCAGGTCGTGCCGCTTTCGGTCGGACGAGCCACGCGCATCATCCCCCCACACATCCGCACCGCGCTCCGCCTCCGCGACCAGGGCTGCCGTTTTCCAGGGTGCGATCGACCGCCTGCGTGGATGGCCACCACATCATCCACTGGCCGGACGGCGGCCTCACCGTGCCCGACAACCTCGTCGATCGTTAATACGACCCCATCGACAGCCGCCATGCGAGATCAGCGTCGGCTGGCCGAGGGGCATTTCCCCTGGGTGATGTCCCTCAACAGCGGTTCACCCCGGGGCACGACGCGGTCTTATGGGCTTCCGGCGAGCAGACCGTGCGGCTCCGGTCGTTGTCATTCATTCGGCCGCCACACAACAGAGCCTGTTTTCGGCGAAACTCGGCGCGTGGCCACATGCCCGAACTGCGCCAAGGAGCTCCCCGGCGACTTCCCGTTCTGCCCCTTCTGCGCGACGCTGCTCCGCGCGGCTGCCGCGGCGCCCCTCCGCGAGGAGCGCAAGGTCGTCTCGGTGCTCT
>PKWB01000091.1 GCA_003131685.1 Candidatus Dormiibacterota bacterium | reverse complement strand
CGATTGCGCTCGGCGGCGCTCACGTGCTCGGCGAGGACCGCAGCCGCGTCGTGGGCGTGGCGGGCCTGGGTGCAGTCGTCGATGAAGCGGCCCACCGAGTGTTCGCGGGCCAGCTCCAGGAGGGTGCGCTCGTCGAAGGGAAGGGGAGCCGCGAGGACTCCGGGATCTGCGGGATCTGACGGATCCGCGGGGTCGGCTCCCGCGTCACCAGGCTCCAGATCATCGGAGTCAGCCGCCGGCTGAGCGCTGAGGGCACGGGCGGTCCCGGCGAGGAGCGAGAAGTGGGCGAAGCCGATGTCTCCGGCCTCGCGGGCGGCGACACTGGCCGGGAGGCGATGGACCTGCTCGCCGGCGGCAACGGCCCGGGCGGCGGCGTGCCCGGACATGTGGCAGTGATGCCGGATCCAGTCGATCGGGGTGACCGACCCCTGGGCGTCGTACTCATCGGTGGCCGCGAAGACAGCCGCCTCGGCGGCAAAGCCAAGCTCGAGCAGATCGATCCCGTGGCGGAGGCGGATCAGGTGATCCCCGAGCTCCGCAGGGGTGAGCTCGAAGGTCGAGCCCGAGACGAAGCCCTGGATGGCCTGGAGGCACGCCTCGAGCGGGTTCCCGGCTACCTCGGCATTACACATTCCTGTAGTATAGAACATATGTTTGGAACGCCGGGCGCGTGTCGTGGCCAGTCACGAGTGGGACCGGGCAACGACGACCCAGGCCGACCGCGCCGAGGTCGGCCCACGCTTAGCGCCGCAGTGTCAGGCGTCCGACCGTTAGCGCCGCAGTGTCACGCCGAGGTCGGCAGACGGTCAGCGACGCAGCGTCAGGCGGCGAGCTCTGCGGCGGCATGCTCCACGGCCGGGGTGCGACGCACCATTGCGAATGCAACTCCGGCGACGGCCAGCCCGGCGGCGACGATACCGGTAACCGGTTCGGGGAGCGTGATCCCGAACAACGAGTCGAGCGAATACGAGCCCCGCCGGTCGGCGTTGAGTACACCCTCACCGAGGCGGGGCGAGACCTCAACGAAGCCCTTGGGGCGCTGGGCAAATGGGCCCATCGCTGGCTCGTGCCTGGCGAGCGTGTGACCCGGCTAGCTGCGCCCGCCTGACACGGCGGGGGCGACGAACACCTCGCAACCGTCGCCGACGGGTGTCTCCATGGGCGACCCGCTTCTCACGCTCACCCCGTTGACGAACATGAGCACGTGAGGCCGCAGCTGTCCCTGCTCGTCTCGCAGGCGGCGTTCAAGTTGTGGGAGCCGCACGGCCAAGTCATCGAGCGCCTCACCGAGGGTGCCACCGCGGATCTCGACCTCCGCTTCCTCGCCGGCGTAACGGCGCAGCGCTGCGGGGAGGAGCAGCCGCGAGGTCACGCGATCTCGGCGACTCGCACCGAGAGGATGTCGGGCAGGTGGCTGGCGATCAGCGACCAGGAATCGCCGTCGTCCCGGCTCGCGTACACCTCGCCGAGCCTGGTGCCGAAGTAGACGCCCGCCGGATCTCCACGGTCGGCGACCATCGCGTCCCGAAGCACCGCCGCATAGTAGGGATCGGCCGGCAGTCCCTTCGAGATCGGCTCCCAGTTCGCGCCGGCGTCCTCGGTCCGGTAGACGCGCAGCTTCGCCTCCGGGGGAAACCGCTCGGCATCGGCCTGGAGTGGAAACGAGTAGAGCGTCTCGGGTCGATGCGGATGCGCGACCAGCGCAAAGCCGAAGTTGCTCGGGAGGCCGGATTCGATGGGCGTCCACGAGTCGCCGCGGTCCTCGCTGCGATACACACCGAAGTGGTTCTGGGCGAACAGGCGCTGCGGCTTGTCCGGGTGGAATGCGACCTTGTGGACGCATTGACCGAACTCGGGGAAACGCTGATCCTCGGGAAGAAACGCCGCCTGGATTCCTCGATTGGCGGGGTGCCACGTGGCACCGCCGTCCCGGGTCCGGTAGACGCCAGCGGCCGACATCGCCACCAGCACGTCATCAGGGTTGGTCGGATGCGGGAGGACGGTGTGCAGACAGGCGCCACCACCGCCCGGCGTCCACTTGGGGCGATCGGGGTGCTCCCAGAGACCCTCGACGAGCGCAAAGCTCTGGCCCCGGTCGTCGGATCGGAAGAGCGCATGCGGCTCGACACCCGCGTAGACGACGTCCGGCTGCTGATCAGTCGCAGGCTGAATCTGCCAGACGCGGTCGACCGACGCGTCGCTTCCCTGAGGAAAGCCGATCGGCGGCTCCTCGGGTTCCGTCCAGGACTTGCCGAGATCGTCCGAGTAGGTGAGCAACGGCCCCCAGTGGCCGGTCCCAACCCCGGCGAAGATCCGGGGAGGATCCTGGCGCGTGTCGAGCGCCACGGAGTAGACCTCCTGGTTGAGAAACTGGAAGTCGTCCACAGCCCAGGTCTGGCGGTCATCGGTGCTGCGCGCGATCATCAGCCCCTTGCGGGTGCCGATGAGCAGGATGGCGAGTCCCATCGAAGCCCCTCCAGGGAGTTGCCGGATCGCGGCGCAGTCTATTACACCCCGACGCCAAAAGCCGCAGCTGACAGATATGAGACCTCAGGTCAGGACTTCGACGCGCTCCATGTACCGCCCGGGCCCCCGCCGGGAACCTGATAGCTGCCCGACATGCTGTTACCGGACACCGAGCCCGTATAGCTGACACCGCCCACTGCGCCGAAGGTGATCGCGGTGCCCCCCACGTTCCCGGTCACGTGCACCGTATTCGCGGGTGACGAGAGGACGATGGTCCCGTTCAGAGTCGCGCCCGATTGGGTCCAGGTGAGCGTGAAGTGCCCGTTGAACGCGCCGCTGTACTGCCCTGTCCAGGATCCCGATAGATCGACCGCAGCGGGTACCGCCGTCGGCGTCGCGGTCGGTGCGATCGTCGCCACCGGTGTGCTCGTTGGCGCGAGGGTCGTCGCCGCTGTCGGCGTCGGTGTCGTGGTGGTCGCCGACGCGCTGCAGGCTGCGAGCAGGGTTGCGGCGGCGCCGGTTACACCGATGACGAGTGCACGGTTCATCCTGGTATCTCCCTTGTGTCGGTGAACATGTTAAAGACGTATGTGACCGATACTCGTGTTCGGCGGTTCCGTCTCATCCGCATCGTGTTGCTGGCTCGACGGCGCACTCTTCGAGAGGAATGCGATCAACCCCGCCGCCTCAGTGAACGTAGCCTGCTTGCCCGAGGCGATATGGGTGGCGGTGCCGCGCATGCCCGGGGACCAGTCGTCGCCACGCGGTGTCCAGAGCCGAACCATGAATGTCTCCATGGCAGGCGAGCCTACGCAGCGCTCTTCGGACAGCCTTAAGGTTGGATGAAGGCAGCCGGTCCCTGATCCATGGTCCGGGTGGTGCCCCGCCGGACGCCGGGAAACGGCGAGGGTTCGACGCCGAGCTCGTCCATCGCCCGGCGGTAGTTCAGGTAGTGGCGATGCGCCTCTCCGTGTCGCCCGGCGTCGGCGAGTGCGTGCACCAGACCCAGGTGGGCCTCCTCGTCATAACGATCGGTCTCGAGGATCCGGAGCAGGTGAGTGACTGCGGTATCGGGATCGGCGGCGTGCCTCGCAAGGAGGCGCAGCCCCGAGACATACGCCGCGCGGGCCTCTTCACGAACCGGTACCGTCCAGTCGTCGTAGGGGTTCTCCTCGAGGAAGTCGCCGGCGTAGATGGCGGCCGCCGAGCTCAGGATGGGCAGCCCGTGGGCGATGTCGCCTCGCTTCAGGCGGTCCAGGCCGTCGGCGGTTGCCGACAGGAAGCGCTCCAAGTCGATGTCGATTGCATCGAGATTCAGCGAGACCGCGTCATTGTCGGCAATCACGAAGTGCTCGGGGGCAAACCGGCGCTGCGGGTCGAGCACACCCCGGACGGTGGTCAGCGCAACCGACAGGCGATTGGCCACTCGATCCGGGTCCTCACCCGGCCAGAGCGTCTCCATGAGATGCGAGCGAGTGGCCGGCCGGCCCCGGCGCGCGATGAGAAGCTTCAGCAGCTCGCGCGCACGCTTCGACTGCCACTCCGAGATCCTGACGAGCTCCCCGTCGCGCATCACGGAAAAACCGCCGAGCGACTGGACCCTCACCGCGACGCGGTCACCTGGGCTCAGGACCGCGAGAAGGCCTGCGGCCACGTTGCCGCTCTGGTGTGCGCGGACACCGAGCGCCTCGAGCTCACGTTCCGCCTTCTGACGCTGCGCCGCCGAACCCGGTCCGCGGTCGATCGAAGCGCGGACGAGGTCCACCTTTGCCTCGCCGAGAGGGTTCCCGACCTCGCGCCAGATCGCGCCTGCTTCGGCGAGGCGGCGGGTCGTGATGCGCGGGTCCTCGGCGCTCATGGCGGCCAGAGCGATCGCATCGGCGAGACCGGCGCGGTCGTGGCGAGCTCGCGCCGCCGAGTCGGCCTCGAGGGCCAGGTCGCGAGCGCGAAGCCGGTCTCCGCCGCCAAGCGCAACCCAGCCCGCCGCGAGCACGGCGGTGACGTACGACATCCCGGTGCCGTACGACACGGCCCGATCAGCCAGCGCCTTCGCTCGCTCGGGATCCTCGCCGGCAACCACCGTTGCCAGGCACGCGAGGGTGGGGACCACCCCCTGCACGTCACCCGACTTCTCGGCGACCTCCAGCGCCTCCTCGAGCATGACCCGGGCCTGGGCCAGGTTGCCGCGCTCGCTGTAGACCTCGCCGATCAATTGCAGCGGGTACGACACCATGTCCGAGTCGATCTGCCGGTAGCGCATCCGGGACGCTTCGAGGTCGGCCAGCGCCTCCTCGATACGGCCCATGCGCAGCTTGGTCTCCCCTCGGTTGCTGAGGCTGAGGGCGAGAAAGCTCGCAAATGACGTCAGCTCCGCGAGGCGCACCGCGACATCCAGCTCCTGCAGGGCCTCGGCGTACGAACCCTCCTCCATGAAGTGGGAGCCTCGATTGGTCCGGATGCGGACGACCTGGAGAACGTCCGACGCCTCTTCGGCCGCGCGCAGCGCGAGCAGGTAATGCGCGTCATTGGCACGCCGGTCTCCATCGAGCGCCGCCAGCATCGCCATCACCGTGTGTGCCGCTGCCAGCGCCCGATGATCACCGCAGGCGCTGGCCGCCGCGAGCGCTTGGGTCGCGAGCTCCCGGCATGGCTCGACGTCCCCGCGAATCCAGTGCGCGGTCGACATCCAGGCGAGGAGCAGCGCCATCTCCACGGGATCGGCGCCGGGATCGTCGACCCCACGCTCGTAGACGGCCAGCGCTGCCTCGGGTTCGCCGCGCAGGTAGTGGATCAGGCCGATCCGCCAGGCGAGGTGAGCGGGCAGCGTCTCGCGACCGGCCGCAGCGCGCTGGAAGCAGGTCATCGCCTCGCTCCAGTCGCCCTGGATCTGCTGCGCCTCCCCCTCCAGCTGCTCGATCTCGGGCGTGCGAAGCGGAGCGGGGATTGCGCGGCACGCCCCGAGGACGGTGGCGATCTGACCGGCTGCCAGCAGCTTCGACCCCTCCTTGGTGACGATTCCGGCGAGCGGGTCCGCAGCCCCCGCGGCGAGCAGCACCTGGATGGCGTCCGCCGCCGCGCCTGTCTCTGCCAGCCATGCCGCGGCTGCCACTCGAAGCCGCGAGGCGTCGGCCTCACTCACCGGAAGTGATTCGATCGCGTAATCACGGATCAACGGTCGCAGCGCGAACGACCCATCCGGTCCCCGCTCCACGAAAAGCCCCTGACGTGACAGGTCGGCAAGGATCGACCGCGAGCCGGCGAGCCCGATCGCCTCGCAGAGCTCGGGAGTGAAGCGTTCGAAGAGCGCGAGCTTGCTCACCAGGCCCCGCACAGCATCGGGGTGGCGCGCGAACACCTCTTCGGCCAGGTACGAGAAGAGGGGTGCGTGCGCCCTGTCGAGGTCCGAAAGCACCCCACTCCAGGTCTCCCGAGGGGATGACTTCAGCGCCTCGATCGCGAGAGTCACGGCCGCCGGCCACCCACCGGCGAGGCGGTGAATTTCCGAGGCCAGCTGCTCGGAGTCGACGCCGAGCCGATCCGCCACCAGCTCCGCCACCTCCACAACGGTGAACGCGAGCTGACCACCGTCGATCTCGAGGAGCTGTCCCTGTCCACGCAGGCGCTCGATCTGGAATGGCGGCTGCCGCCGGCCGGCGATGACCAGGTGGAGGCGCGGCGGTGCATGCCGGCAGAGGGCCTCGATGAGCCGAGCCGAGGGGCTGGACTGCTCCAGCTCGTGGGCGTCGTCGATCACGAGGATGAGATCGGTGGAGAGCTGCGCGTGCAGGATTTCGGCGAACTGCGCGGCGAGCGTGTCGGCGCGAAGGAATTGCTCCAGCTCCGGGCCACCGGCACCCTCGGCGAGCCAGCTCACATCACTGGGGATGTCGGGAACCCGCAACCGGAGCGCGTCGCTCAGCTGCCGCCCGAGGGTTGGGAGATCGAGGTCCCGATGGTCGGCGGTGTACCAGGCACATGGCGCGGTCTCCCACCACGACGCGAGCAGCGTCGACTTGCCGAATCCCGCCTCGGCGACGACCACCGTCAGGCGGCGATTTCGTGCGGTGGCGACCAACTCCTCCAGCGCCGGACGTGCAATGACCCCGACAGTCGGGCTCCGCGGCAGGATCTTCGCAATCGGGGTCGCGTCCACGATGGACAAAGTGTGGACGCGAGCCGGTGGATTACGCCTGCGCGGGTGCGGGACGGTGCGACAAGAGCTGGAAGATGCTCCCGAGGTGGAGCCGCTTGTTGATCGCCAGATAGGCTGCGAATCCCAGGATCAGCGAAAGGCCGGTCATGAGTCCTCGCTGAATGATCGCCGCGCCACCGGCACTCCCCGCGTCGAAACCGAGAAAGATGAGGAGGGCCGCGACGCTCGCCTCGTTGGCGCCGACGCCACCGGGTATCAAGCTCACCGCTCCACCGATGGTGCCCAGCGCCAGCACGAACGCAGCCTGCCACCAGCCGATCCTGCCTGGTTCCAGGCCCTGCAGCACCAGCCAGAACGTGGTCACGGCGACGACGACTCGGGCCGCGTCGAGCACCGAGAGGGCAAGTGCGTCTCGGCGATGCAGCAACGATGAGGTCTCCTGCTGCAACTCATCGAGCGCGGGGAGCAGCTTGTTGAGAAACGGAATGTGCGCAACCAGGTTGTGGAACCGGCAGAACACCGGCGAAACGGTGAGCACGATGATGATCAGCGCAATGCCGGCTGCCACGGGTATGACCGCCGCGAGTCCATAGCCGAGCGCGAGAATCGCCGGCAGCGCCGAGAGAATGAGCCAGAGCATGTAGGAAAGCTCCTGCACGGTCACGGTGGCTGCGACCGTGCCGAACTCCGTGCCGTCTGCGGTGCTCGCAAACGCCGCCCGGGTCAGATCGCCGAGCGGCACGATTGCGGTGATGGTCTGGCCGGCCAGGTTGATCAGTATCGTGTCGCGCAGACGGAGCTTGGTGCCGACATCGGTCAGCAGGTAGTGCCACCGGATCCCCTGCAGGATGTAGACGAGCACCGAGAGCAGGATGATCGGCGCGATCAATGCCAGCTGGAAGTGTTCGAGCGCGCTCCCAACCTTGGCGGGGTTCAGAAACAGGATGACCGCGGCGATCCCGGCAAGACCCACTATGGCGGTGAGCGCTCGCCGAAGCGGAACCGGCAGCCGCCGGCGCGCGGGTTTTGACGCGGTGACCTGCGTCTTAGTCAGTGTCAGACGACAGCACCCTCGCTCGCGTCTGCCGCTTCCGCCGGGTCATTGAGGCTCGCCTCGGCGCGAGCAAGCTCCGCAAGAACCTGTTCCTCGACGCCGGCCGCCCCGAGCAGGAAGCTGTCGTCAGGGGGTGGCGCCTCCTCATCTTCGGAGTCCGACGCGGCTTCCGGTGGTTTTTCGTCCGCCATACGAGTCCACTCTACGGCGAATCGAGGTTCCGGTCATCGCCGACGAATCGACGATGACCGGTTTGCCTCACGCAGCGATGATCAGGCCGCCCGGACCTGGCGGGCGCGCGGGCCCTTGTCGCTACGCTCGATCTCGAAGCTCACGCGCTCATCGCCCGCGAGGTTTTCGAAGGTCAGCGAACTGTCGAGTCCACTGCGATGGAAGAAATACTCCTGTCCATCCTCGGCGGTGATGAAGCCGAAGCCGCGTTCGGCGACGATCTTCTTTACGGTACCAGTCACTCTGGTCTCTCCAATTCCTTCTCGTTATGCAAAACAGACGCAGCGCGTCCGTTCGAGAAGGAATGACGACCACGAGCGATACCCCTCGAGATTCGAGGTGATGCCATCACCATACCCTATTGGGGCGTTGCCAAACCTCATCGGGGCGTTGCCAAACCTCCGGCCCGGCATGCGGGTCGCCTGAAAGCCACTCGGCCTTGCGGCCTGATCGGTCGCCGCTCACAATTCCCGGTGTGGAGGCAGCCGCGTGGGGTTCGTGAGCCGGGCGTTCAAGGGTCGCCCTCGCGACGAGTCTCGAGATGCGCGCCTGCCGCCGGGTCAGTACCTGGTCCACGACTTCCCCGTCCTCTCGGCCGGCCCGACACCCCGCACCTCGCTTGCCGAGTGGACGTTTTCCATCGAGGGCGAGGTGGATGAGGCGAAGCACTGGAACTGGGAGGAATTGCGCAATCTGCCCAGCGAGACGCTGACGCGCGACATCCATTGCGTCACCAAATGGTCGAAGCTCGACACCGCCTGGGAGGGAGTCTCGGTCGACACGCTGCTCGAAGGCGTCGAGACGGCGGCCGACTACGTGATGGCGTTCTGCGACGGCGGGTACACCACCAACCTGCCGCTCGAGGACCTCACCGGCGGGAAGGCCTGGATCGCGTACGCCTACGACGGGCAACCACTCGAGAGCCAGCACGGCGGGCCGGCTCGGCTCCTGGTGCCGCACCTGTACTTCTGGAAGAGCGCCAAGTGGGTGCGCGGGCTTCGCCTGATGAACGAGGACTCGCCCGGCTTCTGGGAGACCTACGGCTATCACATGTACGGCGACCCTTGGCTGGAACAGCGGTACAGCGGCGACTGATCTGGCTCACCGCCGAGGTCGTCGATGTCGTCGATGAGACCCCTCGTGTGCGCAGCCTGGATCTCGCGGTGCCCGGGTGGCCGGGACATCGCGCCGGCCAGCACGTCGATGTTCGGCTGACCGCGGACGACGGATACCAGACGCAGCGCAGCTACTCGATCGCCTCGGCTCCCTCCACCGACGAGCGGCTCACCCTCACCGTCGAGCGCCTGGACGACGGCGAGGTATCGCCATATCTGGCCGGTGAGCTCCGTGCTGGCGACAAGCTCGAGTTGCGGGGCCCGATCGGCGGCTACTTCGTGTGGGAGCCGGCGGCCGGCGGCCCGCTGCTCTTCGTTGCCGGCGGCTCGGGCATCTGTCCCCTGATGGCGATGCTCAGGCTCCGGCAGGCTGCTATGAGCACGGTTCCGGCACGCCTCCTGTACTCCTCGCGCTCGCTCGAGGACGTCATCTACCGCGACGAGCTCGACCGGCTCGGCTCGACGGGCAGCGGCGTGGAGGTGATGCTCACCCTGACCCGCGAGCAACCCGGGACGTGGAACGGCCTTCGCCGCCGCATCGATTCGGAGATGCTGCACGCGGTCGCTTGGCCCCCGGCTGAGCAACCGTTGATCTTCGTCTGTGGCCCGACGCCGCTCGTCGAGACCGCAGCGAATGCACTCGTGAACCTCGGCCACGAGCCGGCTCGCATCAAGACCGAGCGATTTGGTCCAACCGGAGGGTGACATGGAGATGCACGAGCAGCAGCTGAGACTCGACGGCAATGCGGCGGCCGGAATGTTCGAGGACCTCTTTGTTCATGACGTAACCAGTGCTCGCGGTGCGTGCGCAGCGTGCGGCGCTGTTGGTGAGATGGGTGCGCAGCATCTCTACATGACTCCGCTGTCGCCGGGCGCCGTCCTTCGCTGCACATCGTGCGGCGGCATTCTGATGGTGATCGTGCACGCAGGGGGAAGGTTCCGGCTTGCATTGCAGGGTCTCGTCTGGCTCGAGATGCAGGACGCGGCGGTCGCGGGCTCCGGTTAGTCGGGCAGTTCCTCGCCGATGAGGTGCGATGTCGTCGGCTCCGGATCTGACAGGGAGCGCGCGTGGTCCAGGTACGCGGCGTCAGTGCCGGTCAATCGATCCGAGTGCTGGCGCAGGTGCTCTTCCCACGATGCGACCACAAAGAGCTCGACAAACTCGCGTGGCGTCTCACCATCGCGGAAGAGACCCCATTGCGTCGCGCCGGTGCGAAGCCGGGAGAGGCGAACGCGAACCATCGCCTCCAGGAATACAACTTCGCGCTCCGGCGAGATCGTGTAGGTGACCCTGACGACGATCGGTCCCTGGTCGGGCTCGGTGGGCACAGCGAGCTGCGGCTCGGATCGCGCGACGGTTTGCCGGTCCATGCCCACGGTATCGATGAGCGGCCAGATCCTGGTCGTCGCGGCCCCCACGACCATCAACGCCGCGGCAATCAGAAACGCGGGCACCACCCCCTTGGGCGCGGCGATCACGCCCCAGAGCACAGCGCCGATTGCCTGGCTGCCGAACAGCACCGTCAGGTACACGGAGAGACCGCGAGCGCGCACCCACTCGGGAAGGAAGAGTTGTACCGACGCGTTCATCGTCGAGAGCACGGCCATCCATGCAAACCCCGCAGGCAGCAACACGAGGACCGCCACGATGATGTTGGGAACGAGCACGACAATCACCATCACGACTGCGTACACGAGGCTCGACGCCACCAGCAGGCGGTTCGGAGTCAGTCTCGTCCGCAGCTGACCCAGGAGAAACGACCCCGCGACCGCGCCAACCCCGAGCGCGCCGAGGAGCAGGCCATAGCCGCTGGCGTTCATGTGCAGGCGCTGCGTCGCCACCAGGGGNNATGGCAGGAGTGCCCAGAGCGCGCTGCCGGGCACGAGGAACAGCGCGGTGCGAAGGAGCATGCGCCGGATGACCGGCGCATAGCGCACGTACCGTCCGCCCGCGCGGAGGGCTGAGACGAAGCGTTCGGGGAGCTGGCTCGGTGCCTGGGCGTTGGGATGCCAGGCCGCCACCACGATTGCGTAGAACAGAAACGCCGCCGCGTTGATGGCGAAGACCGCGCCGACCCCGATCCGGGCGATCAGCACGCCGGCGATGGCGGGTCCGATGGCGCGCGCGACGTTGACGCTGATCGAGCCGAGCGTCGACGCTGCGGCAATCTGGTTGCGGGGAACCAGGTTGGGGATCAGTGACTGATACGCGGGCAGGGAGATGACCGAGCCGGAGCCGAGCACAAACGTGAATGTCAGCAGCAGGGCCGGTGGCATCTGACCCGCAAACGTCAACACCGTGAGGGCGACGGCGGTCACCGCCATGAAGGTCTGGACTGCCATGAGCAGCAGGCGCCGGTCGAACATGTCGGCAAGCACGCCGCCGACCACGCCGAAGATGACATCGGGGAGCATGTCGGCGGTCTGAACCAGCGCAACCAGGACCGAGGCGTGGGGTTGGTCGACCAGCAGCCACTGCGCCCCCACCGTCTGCATCCACAGACCGATGTTGCTCACCAGGACCGCGAGCCATATCGCCCGAAACACGCCGATACGCAGCGGCGACCAGGTCGAGGCGTGCGCAGCTGGGTCGGACGTCGTGGGAACGTCGCTCACGGAGCCGACACAGTAGCCCTCGGGGCGGGGGGCGACAAGCGGGCTCGCCCCGAAGCCGGGTGCGGCAGCCTCATCATTGACTGATGGGTGACGCTGCCGGGGAGTGGCTGNNAGGGATGGGCGACGCTGCAGGGGAGTGGCTGGCTCTGCCGTACGAGGAGTGGCGCGACACTCGGGACACCCTGCACATGTACGCGCAGGTGATCGGCAAGCTCCGGCTCGCGCTCAGCCCCTTCGAGCCGGGCTGGGCGAACGTCGCCCTGTACGTCACTCCGCGGGGATTGACCACCTCACCGGTGCCGTTCGGCCTGCGCACCTTCGACGCCGAGCTGGATCTTCACGACCACGCCCTCGTGCTCCGCACCAGCGACGGCCAGAC
>PKWB01000117.1 GCA_003131685.1 Candidatus Dormiibacterota bacterium | reverse complement strand
ATCCCGCCCGCCCGGGGCCATCACTCCTGGATTCGCGCCCCCGATACTGCCGCCGCCGGGTAGGAGCGACTGGCGGGAATCGGCGCCACCGGTTAGCGCGCCACGGTTAGCGCCCCGCTGGCCAACGCCGCGGGCGGGTTACGGCGCCTTGCTGAAAAGCCCCCCAAATCCGTTGATGGATTTCGCTGATTGACCAGCGCGGCATGGCTCCATGCATCCAGTCCTGGCATCCAGTCGCGAGTCGCCAAATACATTGGCGCACCCCATTGAATACCCCCGCATGATGTGCTAGCGTTCCGCCCAAGCCACAAGATGTAGGGCTGCACCCCTTACGTTTACGGCTCGTCGGGCAGCGGGCGCCGGGCTCTCCCATCGCTCAGGCCATACCTCCAATCGTGGCCGCTCTCATCCGGATGCCCGCTGCCTGCTCCACTTCCGCGCTCGGCGGTCGATCGACTTGGGGCTTTCGACGTCGGGCTGGCCCCACACCCCCTGATACGCTTCGAAGAGTTCATGGCCAAGAAGACCCGCAAGCAGAAGCAACGCGCGGCGACGCGCCGCCCCGGGACGCCGGCGACGTCCGGGCCTGGGGCGATCACCCGTCAGGCTGCGCCACCCGCATCTGCGTCTCAGCGTCTCGCGCCCGTCACCTCGAGGCCGGCCCAGCCCCAGGTGTTGCCGGAAACCGTCCTGCCACTGGTCGGTACCGAGCTCGTAATCGAATCGGAGCCGGCCGATGATGACGGGATCCAGGACACCCAGCCGGCGGCTGCAGAGAGCTCGGCGCGCCGCCGGGTGCAGCGGGTCAACCCGGCAGCCCAGCCGCGCGCGCCGAGAGGGCAGATGAGCGCAGCCGCGATGTTCCTGCCGCTGGACAGCGACGACGCCGCGATCCCCTTCGACCGCGTTCCCTATGTACCGCGCGACCTTCGTCGCGTCGCGATCATGGCCGCGCTCATGATCGTGCTCATCCTCATTGCGGCGGTCGTCGTGACCCGCATCAATCCGTGAGCACGAAGACACGCGCGTGCGAGTGATCCTCTACACAGGCAAGGGCGGCGTCGGCAAGACCACTGTGGCGGCGGCAACCGCGGTCAAATGCGCGAGCCTCGGCTACAAGACGCTGGTGATCAGCACCGACGCCGCACATAGCCTTGGCGACAGTGTCGACCAGGAGATCGGGGATCACCCGACGGAGCTTGCGCCGAACCTCTGGGGACAGGAGGTCAACGCGCTCCACGAGCTCGAGGAGCACTGGGATCGCATCCACATCTACCTGACGTCGCTGTTCGCGTCCCAGGGAGTCGACGACATCGTCGCCGAGGAGATGGCATCGCCTCCAGGCATGGAGGAGGTGGCGAGCCTCATGTGGATCAAGAAGCACAAGCGCGAGGGCAAGTTCGACGTGCTCATCGTGGATTGCGCCCCCACCGGGGAGACGCTCCAGTTGCTCGCGTTTCCCGACGTCGCCAAGTGGTATCTCGACCGCATCTTCCCAATCCATCGGATGATGAACAAGGTCGCGCGCCCGATGATGCAGCCGTTCATCAGCATCCCACTGCCGAGCGACGAGATCTTCAGCAATGTGAAGGACCTTCTTCTCGACCTCGAGGGGATGAAGAAGATCCTCGGAGATCCCAAGGTGTGCACCACTCGGATCGTGCTGAATCTCGAGAAGATGGTGGTCAAGGAGGCGCAGCGCGCCTTCACGTATCTGAGCCTGTACGACTACCTCACCGACCTGGTGGTGGTGAATCGTGTGCTGCCTCCGGAGGTCACCGACACCTATTTCGACTCGTGGCGCGAGGCGCAGCAACGTTACTCGTTGATGGTGGAAACCGCGTTCTCACCCATCCCCACCCTGCGCACCAAGCTGTTCGACCACGAGATCGTCGGGCTCGACTCGCTCGCCGAGATGGGCGAATCGATCTATGGCGACCGTGATCCGTCGCAGATCTTCTATCACTCCGTGCCCCAGCGCATCCGCAAGGTCGGCGACACCTACGAGCTCCAACTCCACCTCCCTTTCGTCGGCAAGGAGGACGTGGACATCAAGCATCGTGAGGGCGAGCTGTTCGTCAGTGTCGGGCCGTACAAGCGCGAGATCTCACTGCCGCGCGTGCTCAACGGCAAGCGCGTCACCAAGGGGCGCCTCGACGAGGGGATGCTCTCGGTGACCTTCGCGGATCGCGAGCCATGACCGACGCGGTGTGGGCACAGGCGACACGCCTCGTCGATGAGGCGTCGCGGCTGCTGGGAACGTCCTTCAGCGACATCGTTCCTCCCGACGCGCAGCGACACCTGCTGATCGCCCAGCGCGAATTGCTGCTCGCACTCGCGGCGGTGATCGACCATCACACACAGGAGCCGGAACCCACCGAGTCCCCGTCGCGCGGACGGAGACGCTCACGGAGCGGAACAGAGCGCTCGCGGCGGCCGTCGCGGGTCGAGCTCGAGTAGCCGGCGCCGGGTGACAAACCCCGGTACCTACCTGGCGATCATCCTCTACACGCTGCCAGGTTTCGTCTTCGGATCGGTGATCCACGAGCTCAGCCACGCGGCAGTTGCATTGCGCTGCGGCGACCCGACTCCGCGCCGCGACGGACGCATGACGCTCGACCCGCGTCGCAACCTCGATCCGTTCGGATGCCTCGCGCTGCTCATCGCGGGAGTGGGATGGGGGCGTCCGGTCCCGCTTGATCCGCGGTACCTCCGCACCGGCAGGCAGCGAGCGCAGGTTGCCGCGGTGGGGCCGCTCGCCCACCTCGTGGTCGCCGCGATCTTCGCCGTGGCACTGCGCGTGGAGCTCCAGGGATCCGGTATCGACGCGTCCGGGTTCGACATCCTCGCGCAGTTCACGCTGCAGGGCGTGATCCTCGGCGTGCTGCTGCAGGGATTTCTGGTCAACATCGCGCTGTTCGTCTTCAACGCGCTCCCCCTGCCGGGACTCGACGGGTACGCGGCGCTGCGGGCGCTCCTCTTCGGTGCGGGCCCGCGCGTCTTTCTCTCCATCGAGCAGTACCGCTATGCGATCTACGCACTCGCCGCTCTCGCGATACTCCTGCCGCCGCCGTTGACGCACGGTGCCGTCGACCTGGCGTCGGCGATGTCGGACGGTCCGGCAACGCTCGCCTTCGAGCATCTGATCGAGCCGGGCATGCATCCGGTCTTCATCGGCCTGCCGAACGTGTTTCACCTGCTCTCATGAATTGCGTCTGGTCATGAACTGCGTTCTGTTCGGCCTGCCGAACGCGCTTCACCTCCTGTCATGAATACCGTCGTCATCAACGGCGTGGAGTGGTCGGTCGAGGGCGCCCAGGTTGCGATTGTTGAGCGGGGGCGGGTGCTCCTCCAGCTCCGACCGTGGCCGCCGGGTTGGGAGCTTCCGGGCGGTCACGTCGAGCCGGGTGAGGACCCGGCGGTGACCGGTGCACGCGAGACCGAGGAGGAGACCGGTTACCAGGTGCGCATCGCCGGCATCGTGGGTGTGTACTCGTGGCGGGGACTCCGGTCGGCCGGTGACGTTGTCTTCCTCGGTGAGGTCGTCGGTGGAGCCCCGCGGCGCAGCATCGAGGCGTGGGCGCTTCGCATGGCGGCTCCGGACGCGCTGCCGCGAACGGTCTTTCCATGGGTTCGCGAGCGGGTGCGTGACGCCGTTGATGTCGCCGCAGGTGGTGATGCCGTGCATCGCGTGCAACCGGTGACCATCCGCCACGTGCTCGGGTTTGCGACCGCGTGGCTGCACACGCCCTTCGACCGTTTGATGCGCCGCCGATGATCACCGCCCTGCTCTTCGTCGCCAGCCTGCTCCTCGTCGTGATCGCTGCGGAGCTGTTCACCAACGCGATCGAATGGGCCGGGCACATGCTCAACCTCGGCACCGGCGCGACCGGCAGCCTGCTCGCGGCACTCGGCACCTCCCTTCCCGAGACGGTCGTCCCGGTCGTCGCGCTGGCCACGCACTCCCCTGGGGCAGACAAGGTGGCCACCGGTGCCGTGCTCGGTTCGCCATTCCTGCTGCTGACGCTCGGGGCCGGCGCCACCGGCATCGCGGTGGTGATCCGCGGTGGCGCGCGCCGTCTCGTGATCGACCGGCGCCAGGCGCGCCGGGACCTCGGCGTGTTCATCGGCGCATTCACCCTCGCGGTGGTCTCGAGCGTGCTGCCCCGAGGTCCTCGGATCGCCGTCGGTGCGGTGCTGCTCATCGCCTACGCGGTCTACGTGGTTGCGACGCTCCGAGGCAGCGAGGCCGCGGGCGAGAGCCCGGAGCCGCTCCATATCGTGCGCTGGCGTCCCGGCGAGCCACACCCGGTGCTGGTGACCGTGCAGCTGCTCATCGCCATCGCACTCCTGGTGGTGGGCTCGCAGCTCTTCGTCACCGCACTCGATCAGACGGCGTCGGCGCTCCAGATTCCCCAGCTCGTCCTTGCACTGGTGATCGTGCCGGTTGCGACCGAGCTTCCCGAGACGCTCAACAGCGTGCTCTGGGTTCGCACCAACGACGATATGCTCGCCTTCGGCAACGTCGCAGGCTCAGCGGCGTTTCAGGCGTGCATCCTCGCCGCGATCGGAATCGTCTTCACCACCTGGCAGCCNNGGGACTCATCAGCGCCACGCTCACGCTGCTCACCGCGGTCTTCCTCCTTGCATTGCTCTGGCGCGGTCAGGCGCGAGGTGCGCTGCTCACCCTGGCGGCTCTGCCGTGGATTGTCTACGTGGTGGCACAGGTCGCGACCGGTGGACGTCTTGCTCTCTGAGCGGGGCAGAATCGGACCGTGATCCAGGTGCACACGACCGGCGATGTCGAGGAGTATGCGGCCGCGGCGGAGACGTTCCTCAAGGCCGACCCGTGTGCGCGCAACGTGCTGCTGACCATCATCGACATCGTTCGCGCCGCTCCGGGTACGTACAGCGGCGCCCCGAGCTTCTGGTGGATCACAGACGGCGGCGCGGTGGTCGGCGCGGCGAACTGGACCCCGCCGCACAACCTGCTGGTGTCGGCGCTTCCCCCCACCACGGCACCACAGCTGGCGGATGCTGCTGTGAAGCGCGCGGCGTCGCTCGGCCTGCGACCACCCGGCGTCGCCGGTCCGGCGGAGTCGGCGCGCGCGGTTGCCGCGGCGTGGACGGCCATCACCGGCGACATCATCGAGCGTGACAGGACGATTCTTCTCAACGAGCTCGGCGCACTCGTCGAGGTGCCGATGCCCACGGGCGCCCGCCGTGCCGGACGAGCCGACGACGTGCCGTTGATCGCCCGGTGGCTCCAGACCTTCAGCGTCGAGATCGAGCATCCCGTACCGGCCAACGCGCGCGCAATAGCCGACCACATGGTGCGCGGCGGGCAGATGGATGTCTGGATCGACGATGGTCAGATCGTCTCCATGGTCGGTTTCCGAAGCGCCGCCGGGGTGGCGCGCATCGGGCCCGTCTACACACCTCCCGAGCATCGCAACCATGGATATGCGCGGCGTCTCACCTACGAGGTGACCGCCGAAGCGCTGCGGCGACCCGGCATCCACCACGCCATGCTCTTCACAGATG
>PKWB01000128.1:6000-20009 GCA_003131685.1 Candidatus Dormiibacterota bacterium | reverse complement strand
TTCTGATACACCCAACCGCGTAAGAAGATCAGCAACAGGTTTCGTATAGTCACGAACATGGGCACGGATCGCGCCAAGCCAGTCACACGCCCTTTGGAGGGCGAGGACATCGCAACCACCCACTGGGAAGACGCGCGCCACTNNCGACGACCTGATCCGTTTCAAGTTGGGCTTGCTGGACAGGGTCCAACGCGAGTTGCCCAAGCTCCATCCCGTCGCCCAGACCGCCGCCGACGAGGACGTCCGCTTCATCGAAGCGCAGATGGCGGGGTACTACGCCCGGCTGGACCTCTGGTATCAGCGGGTCTGGGAACTCCAGGGCCTCTGGCTGGATCCGGATGGTCGCCTCGTACGCCACAAGGGGCGAGAGGCGGTGCTCACCCACCGGGAATTCGAGCTCCTCCAATTCCTCCTCGACCATCCCCATCGCTACTACACAGCGGCGCAGATCACGGGGCTCGCCTGGTCGGATGCGGCGCTGTTCCCGGAGGAAGTGCGCAACTACGTGCTCCGTGTGCGGAAGGTCCTTGCCCGCCTGGAGATCCCTTGTGATCTGGTCAATCGGCCAGGCCGAGGCTATTCACTGACGTTTCGCAATACGGACTGACCGCGGGCACTGCCGTGCCGCGTTATGGCGCGTCGCCCAGGACCCGATAATCGAGGCTTGCGCGCGCGATGACTGAGCGGAACTCTTGTGGTGGCCTTTCGGTACGCTGACGGGCAGACGAGCGCCCTGGCACTGGTCAACGTCAGCGCCGGGTCGACTGCTCCCGCATCCTGCAGCCGATGCCGGCAGACTCCGCCCTCCGAGTCCCGGTTGGCGGGATCGGGAGTAGCGGTACGATCGCAAAACTCACGGTCTCCTAACGGGCCACTTGCAATCCCGCTGGGCACGACGCTCAAGCCAATAGGGTGCCGATCCTGACGGAGGACTGAAGAATGACCGCCCAAGAGGACCCGTCGTCGGATCGTTGGTACGAAGCAGGCGACACGGATGAGTTTCAAGAGTTCTTCGATGCCCTCGTGCGCGAGTTGGAGCTCTTTCGCCGCGTCCACCCGGGTCACGTCTTCAGACCCAACCATCAGCGCTTCTGGGAGTTGATAACTGAGAAGCAGGGAAACATGGAGCCCGAGACGCGAACGTGGGCTCGAATTGTGTCCGGGATGCCCGGGAAACCGACGGCCAAAGTCAAGCAAAGCCCGAACGTCTCGGGCGAGATCGGTTTCGATGAAGATGAAACAAGACAGTTGATCGGATGGCCGCCACCCCCGTAGCTCCGTAGGCCGATCCTTGGTCCACGCCAACATCAGAAGGCTGTAGAAGTCTGCCCACTGTGCCGGAAGAACTCGATGTGACAATCGGAGCATCGGAAGACCAGACGTAAGCCGACTCGCCCGAGAACGCTGGGATTCGACCGGCCGCAGGTTGGACATGTGGCCTGCGCCTCCATCAGCGGTGCGGGGACTGCCTTGATGGCGAGTACCACGCGCTGGTATCGGCGGCTCATGACGAACCTCGCGCGACCGACGCTTGGCTGGCGCGGCGCCCGACGACGGCAGCCATGATCAGTAGTAGTGACGCCGGCCGCCGACCGCGTGCCCGGCCATCCCGAGGAGTTCCAGAAAGACCCCAATGACCACCAGGATGATCCCCAACGTCAGGAGGATCGGAATGGCGGCGATCAACCCGATGATCAGCAGAACAACGCCGAGAACGATCATGAGCCCCTTTTGCGGTCGGATCGGTCCGCGTCGATCCATGGATTTGCTGCTGAGGTCTGGCCTCTTGCGCGCCTCAGCGTGAAGCGGACACCCTTACCGTAGGCGTGCGCCCGTAAGAAAGGCCGCAACAAAGTCGGCGAGATGCCACGAGTGCTGTCCGCGACAGGGAACGTCTTGAGGTCACCGTGGGTTGGCTCATCGTGTGCGATGTTGCCTCCGGCTACTCGCGTCCTGCGCGCGACCGTGCGCTCCGGAAGCGGAGTCGTGCCCTCCGAATGACTCCGTCCAAGTCCGCCCTCATCACGCCGTAGCATTCGCACGCTTCCGCCTCGAGTCCGGGGCGATCGAGGATGGTCATGCGGCTGTGCCGGGAGCTGATGAGTCCCGCCGCCTCAAGACGCAGTGAGCACTGGCGTACTGAGGCCTCGCTCGCACCAAGCAACCGGCCCAGGAGTTGGTCAGTGATGGCGAACTCATCGGTGCCAAGGTGATCGCCGGTCGCCAGCAGCCAGCGCGCCAGACGCTCGGTGGTCGAGTGGAGCCGGTTGCACGCCACCGCCTGCGAGAGTTGGTTGAAGCACGCCCGGAGATAGTCGTCCACCACTTTGTGCAGACCGACGTGGCTCTCGACCTCGTGGGTGATGGTGGTAGCCGGCATGCGGTCGATCCAGCCGCCGACGGAGCAGATAGCCTGCACCAGACGCGCGCCTCCGAGCGCCATCGGTACCCCGACGATCCCTTCGTTGCCCACCGAGGCAACCTCGACGGCACTGCCGTCAATGGAACGGCGTGACCAGCGAGATCACGCAGCTGCGTGGGAAGGCAACCGTGCCGTTGTTTTGCCGTGGCTCGAAGNNGATGTGGCTAGCGGCCGCCAGAAGGCGTGAACGTTGCCCGGCTGGAAGAGTATCGAGCAGTCGGTTAGTCCCGTCAGAGACCCGGCTGCCGCTGTCCACCCTGGGTTACCCCCAGTCGCAACACCCTTCGAGCGATGTTGACTTCCGGCCGTTGCCCGTCGCCTCGCGTCCCAGATGCTACGCCCCGCGACTCGTTGTGTCCACTTGCATGATGAAGTCTTCGGCGCGTGGGTCTTGACCGGAAGTCCGAACCGCATGGGTGGACCGGCCGACCCGAGGGCCGACCGGCCGACAACAAGACGAGCTCAGCGGGACGCGGCAGCCGCTGGTTCCTTCCAGGCGGCCTCAAGCGCCGAAAGGTTCTCGCAACNNGTGAGGTTGATGCCGGCATCGGCGAGGCGACGCGTCGCCTTACCAAGCATGCCCGGATAATTCTCAACGTTTTCGACGATCACTTCCGTCTCGTGGGTGACCTTGTAGCCGACATTGCTGATGGAGCGGCTGGTTCCGGCCCTGTCCGTGGTCAGCAGGTGGAAGATGATGCTCCCGTTCTGCTCGACGGCACACAGACCCTCGATGTTGATCTTCTCGCGGCCCAACTCCTCGGCGAGTGTCGCAAGACTGCCCGTGGTGTGCGGTACGACGACGGTGAAGTCATATGCGTGCATGACTGGCCTCCTGTGTCGGGCGCCGAGTATCTCAGCTGGCCCACCACCCACCCTGCGCGCGGTGTCACACCATGCGCAACCGCTGCGGAGCGCGCGTTGTCATCGGACGACGCGGACCGGTTGAAGCCCTTGGCGGAACGCTGAAGCTCAACTTGTTCAGACGAAGGAACGCGTCCACGGAACTGAGCGATATCTCTAGCGAATCCTCGACCTGCTCTGAGTCCCATCGCACCATCCTTCCTGATGACGATTGTTGCCCGATCCGCTGAGTTTCTCTGGTTGCATCGTGCGACTATGAGAGCGCAATGGGGCCATGCCCTGAGTGCGGAGCAGACCGTCTCGTCCCCCTGACCTTCCAGGCCGCTCGGACGGCCGCACGCGACCTGGAGCGTCCTGAGGTGGTCATGATGCGGCCGGTTGCCAAGTGCGGCGGATGCGGAGCGCGGATCTACTCCGACAGGATCACCCATCGAGGCGACCCCAGCGAGTCCGCCCCACATTAGACCCACTCCTCGGCGATGTTGCGAACGGTTGGGTCAGTGTGTAGAGTCACCGGTTGCGGGCCCACCCGTCAGCAATGGCGAGTGGACGGCCCGGAGAGATGGTGGCCCATCAATCCGGACGAGGGTCGAGCCTGAGGGCCACCGAAAGGCACCGCCTCCCGTACTGAAGGCTCCGCGTCGCAAGATGTGGGGCTTTTCTTTATGTCGGGTCGACGCGCGCTGGAACGTGCCCCGCGCCGGCTCCCCGACGTTAGGTGCCGACATCCAACCCTGAAGGCGACAACGTCGGGCGACCTCGTCAGGAGGGCGCCGGGAATGCAGCCACCGCGGGGATCACGTCGCGGCCCATGATTTCGATTGGCTTGATCTTGTCAACACCGACCACCCAGCCAACACGGTCTCGATCCCCATCCCGGCCAGCCACTGCAGCCGTTCCACAACCTCGTTGGCCTTGGACCCGTCCTCGCCGACATCGAAGGCGTAGGGCGCAGTCTTCTCGATTGCGTCGAAATCTCGGCCTCGTCTTCGCAGAGGCGTCGCAAGAGGTCCAGCTGGCGCGGGATCTCCGGAGAAGGCCGGATATTGCAGGCGTCGCCGTAGCGCGCCACCAGCGGGAGTGTCCGCCGCTCGCCACTTCCCGCGATCAGGATTGGCGGATGCGGGCGGCTGAGGCTCTGGGGGACGTTCAGAGCCCGCCCCAGCCGGACATGCTTGCCCGCGAAAGGCGCTTCGCTGCCGCGCTCGCCGGCCCACATCTCGAGGCAGGCCTGGACCGTCTCCTCCAGGAGGTCGAAGCGATCCCGGGCGGCAGGAGGAAATGGAAGGCCGAGGCCGTCCGCCTCCTCCTGGTAATCCCCCGAGCCGATGCCCAGCATTGCGCGGCCACCCGACAGGACGTCGAGCGTGGTCACCATCTTGGCCAGGAGGCCGGCGGGCCGGCAGGACGCGGCTGTGGCGAGGGCCAGCAGCCGGACGCGGTTTGTGCGGGCGGCGATGTACCCGAGGGTTGTGTACGACTCGAGGTGGTTGCCAATTGGCCCGCCAATGATTGGGTGGAGCCAGACGTGGTCGGCGACCGCGATCGCGTCGAACCCGGCGGCCTCGGCGGCCTCGACGACCTCGCCCAGGAGCGGGCCCAGGCGTGGAGCGCCTCCCTCCCAGGTTGTCTGCGGGATGTGCAGGCCCAACCTCATGGCAAGCTGCTCAAGGTCGCCTGAGGTTCGGCGGGCGTGACGGTCCCGGGGATGGGTGGTGCGCCAGGGGTGCCCGCGATAAAGCTCATCTGGATGGCGGCGAGATTCCAATCTCCCTTGTCGTTCGTGGTGTGAGCAGCCATAGCCCAACCCTAGGAGCGGCAATCGCCGTACGCGTCCACCCTTAAGTGGAACAGGCAGTGGAATCTTTTGGCCACTGGCTCCGCGGCCCACCCAAGACCGCCAAATTGTCAGGGCTCGAGATTCAGCAATGCTAGCGCCTCATGACCACTCAGTCCTCACTGACGGCGAGTCCATACTTCGTCCACAGCGGCTGGAGCACCTCGGCAGCGACCGTCGGAGTCACCCTCGTCGCGCCCGCCGCCGCCAGAGAGCTCGCGAGCTCCAAGAAGAATTCTTCAAAACCGCCTGGCGCGTGAATGAACAAGATCCGAGCCCCTGACCGCTCTCCGGAAGACAGCTGACGAGGGATGCTGCCACTCTCCCGGACGGAGGGCCACATCATTGACATCCCCTTTGGGCACGCGTCGCCATGGCGCTCCGCGAGCTCGACCGTGCGATCTCACGTCTGTCCCTCATAGGCGATGACGGATGTTTCAACCGAGCGACCACTGTGGCGCAGGTAGATGGCAATTGCGATCGAGGTCAGCGCCGCCCATGCGCACCAAAGTGAGGTGAAACCGGTGAAGGTGATCCAGCTGAGAGCGATGACGGCACTCAGATTCGCAAGGCCAAGCAGGACCAGCCACTTGTTGCTTGCCACCAGACAGGCGCCGCAGGTGGCGACGATGTAGAGGGCGACGAGGATATCGGCGTAGTTGATGTCTGCTGTGTACGCGATGTGTGACCCGTCGATGGCGGCGCCGACCGGACCTAGAACGACTGCCGCCAGGAGCGCGACACTGGTGACTGTGCCGACGACGAGGAACGCCTTCATCCACTGGCGTCGATGAACCTTGGTTTCAACGCCGAGCATTGCAAATGGCACCCAAAAGGGCAGCACGAAGGCGATGGCCAGGAAAACATAGATGGCGGCATGCTCGATCGGCCACGAAACCTGCCCGCGTAGCCCCCACCAGACGAACGCCTCGTCGATCTCATGAACCGCGAGCAGCAACGGCGTCGCTGCCAACGCCAACTGGTGCGGCTTGCGGACGTGGCGAAGCGCATCGATGCCGACCACACCCACCACGACACCGGTACAGAGATCCGCCTCAGCGGAGAAGCACACGGCGCCCGCCTCTCCCGGTCATGCGCCTACAGCCTACGCGTTCTGTTCTGGGACCCACGGCGTGAGCCCGCGAGGGCGATGAGCACGAAGCTCACCGCCCATCGAGCACCCGAAGGCGACGCTGGTACTCGTCGGTGTCGATCTCGCCGCGTGCGAACCGCTCGCGGAGCACCGCCGCGGCGTCTGGCGTGCTGGTGTGGCCACCCTTCCACCACAGGCGACCGCGCCAGATGAAGAGGCCGATCACGGTGAGCCACAGCGCGCCGAACACCAACGGAAAGATCCACCAAAAGCCGAAGCCGCCGCCGACCCAATATCCGGGCATGTCGTGTTCCTCCGATACGTGAGTTGATGCCAACGGACCCATCGTCTTAGGCGCGCTGTGCTCGTGTCGTCCGTCCTGAAGCGACACTTTTGGCTACGTCGGGTGACGTAGCTGCGTGCCGACTTGCTTACGCCAGCGCATGGCCCGGCGACACGAGCCCGCTTTCATACGCGAAGACCACGAGCTGCGCGCGATCCCTCGCCCCGAGCTTCTGCATGGATCGGGACACGTGGGTGCGCGCCGTCGCCGGGCTGATCACGAGCTTCTCTGCGATCTCATCGTTGGAGAGCCCGCAGCCTGCCAGTGCCACCACCTCACGCTCACGCTCGGTGAGGTCGGCCAGCAGCTTCGTCCGCGGTGCCGTCGGTGCCGGCCGGGCGCTGAAGGCCTCGATGACCCGCCGCATCACGGCCGGTGAGAGCAGCGAATCGCCCGCCGCCACGACACGGATGGCGCGAAGCAGCTCGGTTGGCTCCGCATCCTTGAGGAGAAATCCGCCGGCCCCGGCGCGCAGCGCCTCGAAGACGTACTCATCGATCTCGAAGGTGGTGAGGACGAGCACGCGGACACCGGACAGCTGCGGGTCGGTTGCGATCAGACGCGTCGCTTCCAAGCCATCAAGGACCGGCATGCGGATGTCCATCACCACCACATCGGGTCGCAGTTCACGCACAACCCGCAGCGCTTCCTGACCGTCAGCGGCCTCTCCAACCACCTCGATGTCCAGCTCCGCGTCGGCGAGCGCGCGACGACCGACCCGGATCGACGCCTGGTCGTCGGCGAGCACCACTCGGACGCTCATCGTCCCCCCAGCGGCAGTGATGCCCAGACCCGGAATCCCCCCTCGGGACGTCTGCCCGCCGAGAAGGCGCCGGCCAGGGCCGCGGCGCGCTCGCGCATCCCCTGAAGGCCGCCGCCTTCGCGAGGCGGCTCACTCACTCCGACGCCGTCGTCGACGATCTCCAGTTCTAGCCGGTCAGGCTCGAGCACTGCGCGCACCGTCGCCCTCGTGCCGGTACCGGCGTGCCGGGCCACGTTGGTCAGCGACTCCTGCACGATTCGGTAGGCGGCCGTCGACACAATCTCTGGGACTTCGTCGGTGCGCTGCGGAAGCTCGAGGTCGATCCGAAGTCCCGCATCGCGCATCTGCGAAGCCAGGGCCGGCACGGCCGAAAGCCCCGGTGTTGGCGTGCGATCCGCACCTCCGAGACCGTCTCCCCGGAGCGCCGCAAGCTCACTGCGAAGCTCGGTCAGCGCTTGCTTGCTCACGCCGCGGATGGCGGCAACCGCTTTGCGCGCCTCCTCGGGCCGGCTCGCGAGGAGGTGCTCCGCGACGCCGGCCTGAAGGCTGATGACCGCGAGGCTGTGTCCGATGACATCGTGCATCTCGCGCGCGATGAGCAGTCTCTCTTCGACCATGCGCCGACGCGCTTCCTCTTCGCGACTGCGCTGCGTCCACACCGCCCGCGCCCGCGATTCCCGGAGAAAGCGCCGCCGCGCGTCCAGCGCGATCCCCACCAGCACGGCGAGGCACACCCAAACACCCGCAAAGAGCGCCACGGGCCACGACCATCCATACACAGCACCGTGGACTGCGGACAGCAGGCCGGCCCCACCGAGCGCCGAGACGATCCACATCGGCATCGATCGTGTCGCGCCCAGGACGACGACCAGCCCAAGAAATGGAGCGAGCAGAATTGGCCCCGGCGGATTGCCGACCAGAAGGTAAGCGCTCGTGCAGGCGAGCGAGCCGGCATACGCGAACGGTGGCCACCGTCGACGCAGCCCCAGCGCCATCGCTGCGCCGACGAGCAGCAGGTAGCCGCCAACCCCAATCCGATGTGCGTCAACGGTGGCGTGCTGCTGAGCCGTGCTCGCCGCGACCAGGAAGCCCGTCAAGACAAGCGCAGGGATCAGGTCGGCCGCGATTGGCACACGTCGCGCCATCTCCGCCCAGAGCGCGCGTGGCGATGCGGTCGCAGTGAACTCGGCGCTGTGGCGCTCTCGGGATCGCGGGAGGTCGATCATGCCTCGGCTAGGATGCACCGAACCGGCTTCGAGCTAGGAGAGCGATCCGGCCGCGGCGGGTCATGCGTCAACCCTAACCGCGGCTGAAGGCATCGTCATCCGTCCAGGCGCGGCTAGTTACATACGCCCCCCGGCGAATCGGCCCTACGTCCGGAGTGGAGACGTCCAATCGGCCCACCTGACTTCCGCACTCGAATCGCCTTCACGGAAGCGGGTCCCCCGCGGCTCGGTCGTTTCCAACGCGGGTAACGCGGTCACGCCAGACGGTCGCCAGAGCGTCAAGCCAAACGCCGACGGCGACGTCGTCTACGTTTCGTCGACCGGACCCGCATGCCCCTTTACCTTCACGTTGGGGTCAACACTGCAAACCCCGCCGATATCGCGTGCTGGGCGGCTGACGGGACGCTGATCACCGTTGTCGACATCGTCTTCTCCCCCACTTGCACCTGCGCCGCTGGACTCAAGGAAGCCGGATCAGGTTGAGACCGGCCAGCGGACCACCGATCTGCTGCATCCTGCCACCGGCGACGAGTTCGCCGAGGTCGACGGCGAAGAAGCCTGCGTCCTCGAAAAGTTGGACCACCTCGGACTTGGCGTCTGCGTCGGCACCGGAGAGGAAGATCACCCGCTGGCCGCCTGACTCGTGCGGGTCGGCGGCAAGAACCGGAGCGCCCAGTGTGTTCGCGACCTTCACGACACGTGCGCCGGGCACCAGCTCGGCGACCACCTCGCTTGACGTCCTCAGGTTGAGGTCGCTGCCGTCGAAGTCATTGGTAGCGTCCAGGACGATCTGGCCGCTCCAGGTGAGGCCCTTCACCGCGTCGCGCAGGAGAGGCCATGGCACGGCGAGAACCACAACCGGCGCGCCTGCTGCGTGCTCCACGGTTCCCGCCGATGCCCCGTCCGGAAGTGACGAGATGACGGACTCCAGCGTGTCGGGACCGCGGCTGTTGGACAGCATGACGCGGCGTCCGGCCCGCAACGCCGTCCACGCCATTGCCTGCCCGAGTCGCCCCGCCCCAACGATTCCAACCAGCCTGCCATCGCTCACGTCTGTCCCTCGTATGCCGAGGCGAAGAGGTAGCTGACCGCCAGGCTTCGATACGGTCGCCAGCCCTCCGCCAGCTGCACCATCTCCGCCTCGGTCGGCAGATGGTCGAACCCGTAGGCGCGCTGCACCGCATGGCGCAGTGCAAGGTCGTTGGACAGGAAGACGTCGGGCCGATCGAGCGCCACCAGAAGGAAACCGTGCGCTGTCCACGGCCCGATTCCGGAGACCTCGGTCAGAACCGCTTCGACTTCCTCGTCCGTCATCCTCGACAGCGCAGCATCGCTCAATCGTCCGTCGACGAATCGTTCGGCGAGCGCTCGCAGCGTGGCGCTCTTGCGCGCGGAGAGCCCGCTGTCGCGAAGAGCCAGCGGATCACCGGCGACCAGCTCGGCCGGCGACGGCAGCCGTCCACCGAAGCGCTGCTCGATGCGAGAAAGGATCGTGCGCGTCGCGCTCACCGACAGCTGCTGACCGACCACCTGAAAGATCAGAGTCCCGAAGGCGTCGAGCGGCGGAAGCTCCTGCAACCACGAGCGCGGCCGGAAATCCGGCCGCGCGTCGATGAGCTTCGCCATCACCGGGTCGGCCTTGCGAAGATACGCGACCGCCGCGGGGTCGGCCAAGGCTGCGGCAACGCTCACGGATGCACCTGTGAGCCGACCCCATTGTCGAGGCGCACCGACTCCATGACCCAGAAGGTTGTGCTGGGGGTGAACACGTCGGCCGCGGCGAGGACGCCCGTGTACTTGTCGATCACCGGCTTCGCCGCGTTGTTGGTCACGGCGTCGAGGTATCCCTTCACTCCGGCCCAAGCATTGGCGCCGTACCTCACGAAGTACGGCGTGGGGTCGGTGGTCGCCAGCGCCATCTTGACGTTTTCTACGATATCGCTCATGTACTGCTGGTGCAGGATTACGTCATCCCGGGTCCCCAGCCTGCCGAGGTGGCCACTGACCAGGTGCGTCCAGGCATAGGTGAGCGCATGGGCGGGCGCTTCGAGGTAGCCCGGGATGTCCTGGGTGAGGTTGCTCGTGTACACCGGCACCCAGCCGGCGTTGACGATGTCGACCATCATCAGCGTGTCGTGCTCGGGGAGGTGGATGAAGGTCATATCGGGCGCGTGACTGGCGCCGTGCCACGCCAGCTCGATCCGCTCGCCGCCGATCTCCAGCGTGCNNCGGCGTGGTCGGCGTGATGGTGCGAGTAGATGAGGTGGGTGACCTTGTTGCTCACGCCGTTGGCCGCTGCGATCTCGTCGATGGCGCGTTGCAGGTTGTGGCCGATTGTGGCCGGAGCGTCGAGGAGGACGACGCCGTCGCGGGTGGTCAGGAACGCCGCCTGGTAGACACCGTCGGTGACCCAGTAGAGGTTCCGCTCCACGCGTCCGACGTGGTAGCCCTGCTCGTTGAGGGCGGGTCCGAGTGCCGTGGCGGGAACCGGCGCGTAGTCGGGCATGGTGTCGGTGGGTGTCGCCACATCTGAGATGCTCATTCGTTTTCTCCTTTGTCGGTAAAGTCTGCGTAAGGTGCCCTGAGATCAGGCGGTCTTGAGGAGACGAGTTGTGAGCACGATGTCGACGACGTCGGGAACCGTCTCGACGCGGGCCCAGTCGCGCTGCAGCTCACATGCCAGCGACACCCAGCTGATCGGCTTCGCCCCGGCCTGGACGATCCGCTCCAAACCCACGCGGTGCGCCTCCGGGGATGTGCCGCCGACCGCATCGACGACCGGATAGACCTCGAACCCTGCGCGCAGGGCATCGAGCGTCGGAAAAGCCAGGCACACCTCAGTCCAGAGCGCCGTCATGATCAGCTTCCTTCGGCCGGTTGCCTCGACGGCGCGCCGGAACTCGACGTCTTCCCACGAGTTGATCGTGGTTCTGTCGATCTCCTGGTGCCCGGAGAGCACTGCCTTCAGCTCAGGGATGGTCGGCCCCTGGCCGTTGGCGACATTGACGGTCGACAGCACGACGGGCAGGTGGAAGGTCTCGGCGAGGCGGGCGACCGAGACGATGTTGTCGACCAGGACGTCGTGGTCGATGGACCGGACGGTCTGGACCTGGCTCGGCTGGTAGTCGATGACGACCAGCGCAGCGTTCCGGGGCGTCAGCAGGTCGTCGCTGTCGGGGTCGCGGATGGGCTCACTTGTCATGCGATGCAGCTTGGCGACCGACCGCAGTGCGTGGCGTCCAGGAAACCCACAGTCTTGTGCGGCGGGGCGGCCGCCGACTCGTCTACCGTGGGCGGCCTCAGATCAGGGGAGGACCAGGGATGCTCCTCGGCAGGCAGGCCGAGTCCGTGGCACTTGACCAGCTCCTGCAGTCGGCGCGCAGCGGCAACGGCGGGGCCATCGTCGTGCACGGGGAGCCGGGGATCGGCAAGTCCGCGTTGCTGGACCATGCGATGGCCGGCGCCACGGGGTTCCACGTGCTGCGCACCGTGGGCAGCGAAGCGGAGATGGAGGTCCCCTTTGCAGCGCTGCATCAGCTGTGTGCCCCGAGGCTCGTCGGTCTCGAGCAGCTCCCTGCGCCGCAACGCGATGCGCTCGGTGTCGCATTCGCGCTGACGGCCGGCCCCGCGCCGGATCGCCTGGTGGTGGGCCTTGCGGTGCTCAACCTGCTGTCACAACTCGCCGGCGAACGGCCGGTCCTGTGCGTCGTCGACGACGCGCAGTGGCTCGACCGGGAGTCGGCGCAGGCGGTCGCATTCGCTGCTCGACGTTTGGCGACGGAACGCGTCGCTGCGGTGTTCGGAGCTCGGAGCATCCCCAGCGAGCTGGACGGACTTGCAGATCTGCGCGTGGAAGGCCTGGACCAGCCGGCCGCGCTCACCCTGCTTCGCTCAGCGCTCCCCGACCGGATGGATGAGGCCGTCCTGGAACGGATCGTCGCCGAGACCCATGGCAACCCGCTCGCCCTGCTCGAGCTGCCGAGAGGGTTGACGCCCGCGCAGCTGGCCGGAGGGTTCGCCCTCCCGGTGTCGGTGCCGATTCCTAGTCGAATCGAGGCGAGCTTTCGACGTCGGATCGTCAAACTCCCGCCAGCCTCTCGGCGCCTGCTGCTCATCGCTGCCGCGGAGCCGACGGGCGATCCGGCACTCCTGTGGCGCGCCGCCGAGCGCTTGGGGATCGACGATTCAGCTGCGGCCGCGCTCGAAGCCGAAGGTCTTCTTGAACTGCGGCCGCGCGTCGTGTTCCGTCACCCCCTGATTCGTTCTGCCGTCTACCAGGCGGCGCCACCGGAGGAACGGCGCAAGGCTCACGACGCGCTCGCCGATGCGACGGACGCGGAGATCGATCCGGACCGCCACGCCTGGCACCGCTCGCAGGCGACCGTCCGACCCGACGAAGCGGTCGCCCGCGAGCTGGAGCTGTCGGCCGGCCGCGCGCAGTCACGCGGCGGCCTGGCGGCTGCCGCCGCGTTCATGGAGAGATCGGCCGAGCTGACCGTCGACCCAAAGCTGCGGGCCGGGAGGGCCCTCATCGCTGCCGAGGCGAAACGGCAGGCCGGCGCGCTGGAAGCGGCCCTTGCGCTCGCCACCCTCGCCGAGCGCGGACCGTTGGACGATGTGCAGCGCGCGGAATTGGACGTGGTTCGCGGCCGGATCTCGTTCGCTTCCGAACGCGGCAACGAGGCTCCGCGCCTCCTGCTCAAGGCTGCCCAGCAGCTGGAGCTCCACGACGTCAGGCGAGCGCGCGAGACGTATCTCGACGCCATCACGGCAGCGGTGTTCGCCGGCCGGCTCGCCCACGAGGCCAGGGCTCGGGATGTGGCGACGTCCGCACTCGCCGGCCGGCGGCCGCCGGGCCCGCCACCTCGCCGCCGAAGCCGCCGAGGATGACCGAGATGAACGAGCGATTCATGCCCTTGCACATGATGTAGNNCCGGCCGGCGGCCGCCGGGCCCTCCACGCGCCTCCGATCTATTGCTCGAGGGTCTCGCGCTGCTGATCGCCGAGGGTCCTGCCGCCGGCACCGGCGTCCTGAGGGAGGCTCTGGACGCGTTCCGCGGCGAGGACGTCAGCGTGGAGGAACGCCTGCGCTGGTCCTGGCTGGCGGCACGCGCGGCGGCCTTCATCTGGGACTACGACAGCTGGNNGGATCTCCTGACCGCGCGCCAGGTCCAGGTCGCGCGCGATGCCGGTGCGCTCGCCGTGCTGCCCCTGACCCTCAGCACGACCGCCGGCGTGCGACTGTTCGCGGGTGACCTCGCGATAGCGGCGTCGCTGGTCGAGCAGGTTGAGGCGGTGGCGGACGCAACCGATGCGCGAACCGCACGCTACGCCGCCCTTGCCGTGGCTGCCTTTCAGGGCCACGCGAACGAAGCCCGCCAGCTGATCGACGCCGCCACCAAGGACTTCACCTCCAGGGGAGAAGGCATGGGCGTGAGCCTCGCGCAATGGGCTGCTGCCG
>PKWB01000128.1:0-5991 GCA_003131685.1 Candidatus Dormiibacterota bacterium | reverse complement strand
GCCGGCGCTCGAGCGGCTCGTGATGGGCACCTCGGCGAGCGGAACGGCGTGGGCGCGCGCCATCGAGTATCGCTCCCGCGCACTCCTCAGCGAGGGAAGCGCTGCCGAGACCCTGTACCGCGACGCTCTCGATCGGCTCGCACCGACTGCGCTGCGCTTCGACCTCGCCCGCACCCACCTCGTCTTCGGCGAATGGCTGCGGCGCGAGCACCGCCCTGCGGCGGCGCGCGAACAGCTGCGCGCGGCGCACCAGCTGTTCACCGAGTTCGGCGCGGACGGCTACGCGGAACGCGCCCGGATCGAACTGCGCGCCAGCGGGGAGCACGCGCGCAAGAGGACCCCGGACACGAACAGCGACCTCACGCCGCAGGAGACCCGGGTCGCACAGCTGGTGGGGCTGGGTGACACGAACGCCGAGATCGCGAGCCAGCTGTTCATCAGCCCGAGCACGGTCGAGTACCACCTGCACAAGGTGTTCCGCAAGCTGGAGGTCAGGTCGCGGACACAGCTGGCTCGTCGGATGCTCGAGCCCGACGCTCGCGCTTCCTGACGCGACCGCCGGCGTCGCGCAGGCTCAGGTAGCGCGCCTCGCGTGAGGAGCCGCAAAGTTCGCAGTGATGAAGGCGGCCGCTCGATCAAGAGCCGCATCCCCCTCGTCGAGCACGGCCGCGTACGCCTGGAAGACGTGCGGAACCCCGGGAACAACGTCGAGGGTCACGGCGACGTCCGCGGTGGCTGCGCGTGCGGCCAGACGGATCGCGTCACTGAGGAGGATCTCGTGGGAACCCACCTGGATGAGCAGCGGGGGCAGCCCGGCGAGATCACCGTGTACGGGGCTGATGTACGGGTCAGAAGCGTCGGCGTCCGCCACGTAGTCGGTCACGCGCCGTCTGAGGCCGTCCGGCGTAAGGAGCGGGTCGAGCGGCTCCTTGTCGACGACACTTTCCCCGGACAACGTCAGATCGGCGTACGGAGACATCAAGAAGGCCGATGCCGGCAGCGTCTTGCCGTCGTCTCTGAACGCCAGGAGCGTTGCTACCGCGAGCCCAGCTCCAGCCGACTCGCCGGCAAGTGCGATCCGGCTCGGGTCCATGCCTTGCTGGAGAAGTCCCTCGTACGCGGCGCGCGCATCCTGGAGTGCGGCCGGATACGGATTCTCTGGAGCCAGGCGGTAATCAACGGTGATGACCTTGGTGGCGGTCCGTCTGGCGAGGTCGGCCACCAGCGGCACCGACGCTGCTGCCGACCCGATCACGTAGACGCCTCCGTGGAAGTACAGAATCACGTCCGCCGAGTCCGTCCCGTCGATAGTGACTTCGATTGCACCGATGCCCCCGACTGTCATCGGTGTCTTTCGGACATCGGGAGCCACAGGGACCTGCCGCATCACTTCCTCGAAGCCGGCCCGTAAGGTCGGGACGTCGGCCGCCGTATCGAGCGGCGTGTTGCGGAGCATCGCGTCGAGGTCAGTTTGCTGTTGCTTGCTCATCGGCTCTTCTCCAGTCTTGAGTCCAGTGGACCTGGCGTTCACACGTGCGCAGGAGAGCGGTCTTTGCAGCTCCCGCCGCCTCGGATCACGATCGTGATTTGCCGGGCAGCCGGATGGCATCTATGAAACCCCTAGTTCGGGCCGATGGGCGCCGGACTGTGGGTTTCCCTGATGCCAATTGCTGCGGCCATCCGCCACGATGGAGACTGAAGGTGTCCGCAGGACCAAAGACCCTCGAGGAGGCTGGCATGCCTGATGCGAACGACTGGAACGAGAGAACCATCGCGGAGTTCCGTGCGAACCGCGGCCGCGTCGGCGGCAACTTCGAAGGCGCGCCCCTCGTGCTCGTGCATCATCACGGCCGCAAAAGCGGACGCGAGTATGTCAACCCGACGATGTACCTGCCCGACGAGGCCGACAACGATACGATCTACGTGTTCGCAACCAAGGCCGGGGCACCGTCGAATCCCGACTGGTACCACAACCTCACCGCCACCGGCGCGGGCACCGTTGAACGCGGCACCGAGACGTACTCCGTAACCGTACGCGAGCTTCAGGGCGACAAGCGCGACCGCATCTACGACGAGCAGGCGCGCCGGTACCCGGGCTTCGCCGACTACGCGCAGCGCACTGCCGGGATCCGGACGATCCCGGTCCTGGAATTGAAGCGCTCCTCCAGCTCCTCAGACGCCTAGGTCGACGGACCGCAGGACGCGGTTCATCCCCTCGCCACCTAGCCGGTCAGGACTCCCGCAAAGGTCCAGGGCGAACTCGCTGCACAGATTTCACTCACCGTCTTGCCTTGCAGGGTGTACAGCCAGGTATTCCCACTGAGGGTATTGGCGATGAACTGGTCATCGCCCCACCAGCCGACGGCGGTCAGGTTTTGTAGATCGACATGGCTTTGGTTGGCAAGGGTCACCATCTCGACGGTGTTCTTGGGGGTGTAGCCGGCGCAGCCACCGTAGTCACTGATGCGCGACACGGCAACGTTGGCTCCGTCGGGGCTGATGATGGCGCCCACGATCGTGGACTTACTCTCTGAATAGTCCACTCCGTTGATTAGTACTGCGTGGGCATCATTGATCAGAGCGGCGACAGTCACGCCGCTGCTTGCGCCCAGAAATTGGTCATTCCCCGTGAAGAGTTCGGTGAGATCTCCAGTGCTGGGGTTGATCGTAAACCAGGCGGCGGCCGGGTCAAAGATGCCGCAGCCCCCGTATTCGTACCGCTGCATGATGATTCCGCTATTGGTCCAACCGGCCATCTGCTCATAAAAGCCGACGGGCGCGACCCAGTGGTACACGGTTCGGTTGGCCTCACCGAGGCCACCCACTTGAACCACGCCGTAATGCTTGGTTTCCAGAGTCGGGGTTTGATCGAGGCTCCAAGCCCATTCGGCCCCTGTGGGCGAAACGACAAAGGCGTAGTACGGCAGGCTAGGCAGAGTAACCATCCCGAGCAGTTTTCCGGTTCGGGAGACTACGGCCACTTTGGTGATGGTTGTATTGAGCTTCTGATAGAAGAGGAAGAGGTCGGTACCCCCCTCCTTAGCGTTGACCTCGAAGTCGGGGCTGTTGGCTTGCTGGGCGGTCAATCCAAAAAACTGTCCCTCTTGGGCGTTGGTCAGTCTCCACTGTTCCACACCCTGCCCGTTTACTACTTCCACCTCCTGCCCCTGGGAGAGGACGGCCAGGGGAGGCTCGGGGAGCGGGGTGGGGACCGCGGTCGGGCTGGGGGTCGGGACTATGGTCGGTGTCGCTATGGGGGTTGCGGTCGTGGCGGCACTGGGTACTTGGGTTGGAGTGTGCCGGGAATGGGAGCTTGGCAATGCGCCGGCCCCACAAGCGGCCATAAGTAAGGCCGAGGGCAGGGCGGCGATCAACCCACGACGGTGGTGTTGGTTTCTGGGTTGCATCTCACGGTTTAACCGCACCCCTTCCAAAAGGTTACCTAACGCGTCGAACGCACACGACTGAGAACAGTTGCCAGCGCGGGGGATCCCTACTTCCTGGAAGGTCTCGCTTTGAAGTCCAAGCTGACGTTGCTGATTTGGTCGGGGTGCTCCTTCAGCCAGCTGCGCGCGTAGGGGCACCAGGGCACGATCGTCAGGTGGTCGGCCCGGGCTTTGGCAAGCGCCGCTTCGACCAATCGGCCGCCGACGCCTTGGCCGCGAAACGCTTCGGGGACTTCGGTGTGCAAAAGGTGCAAGCGATCGCCGTGTAGCTTGTACTTGAGCCTCGCCACGGTCCCGTCCATGGACACGGCGAATTGTTCCTCGGCGGTGTCGTCGACGACGGACTGACTCATGGCGCCTACGGTTCGGACGCCGGGGCCGGAAGCGTCCCGTGCTGGACGACATGGTCGTAGATCGCTTCGAGTGCCTCGGTCAGTGGGGCGAGTTGCTCTTTGGGCAGGCCTTCGAAGAACAGGTGTCGGATCAGGTCGACGTGGCCAGCGGCGGCTTCGACGATCGCTCGCCGACCCCCGGGAGTCAACCTGATCTCCGTCGCCCGCCGATCCGATGCAGCGAGGTCGCACTGGACCATTCCCCGGCTTTGCATTCGCTTGGCGTGGTGAGACAGGCGACTCCGCTCCCACCCGATCCGGGCCGCCAGGGCGCCGACCTGCATGCGCTCGCCGGGTGCTGTGGTCAGGGCGTTGAGGACGTCGTAGTCGGCGAGCCCGCGCGACGAAGTTGCCAGGACCGCACCATTGACAAAGAACATGGTCAGCGCGGCACCACGCGCGGATCGATGGGGCACGTCAGAGATTCCCCTGAGATTTGGTCACCACGGGATCGTCGCGTTCTCCCACCTGGTGAACGTTCCGGTCGGGCCATCCGGACCAAGGAGTGCAACGCGTACCACCTCGCGGGAGCCGTTCTCGACAGACTCGACGCCCGCGTATCCGTTGAGGTTCGTCCTGGTGAACCCCGGGGAGACCAAGTTATCTTGATGTTGGTCGACTCCAGTTCGATCATCATGGCGAGCGTGATCGCGTTCTCGGCCGCCTTGGACGCCGGATAGATGGGGCCGAACATTGCACGATAGCCATAGGCCGGGTCGGCATTCGTCGTCAGCGAGCCAACGCCGCTGGACACGTTGACGATGCGAGCGTCCGACGATTCACGCAAGAGGGGCAGCATCGCCTGATACACGGCAAGCGTGCCGAACACGTTCGTCTCCCAAACGGCGCGCACTTCATCGAGGGACGCTGTGCTCGCTCTCGTCACCTTGGCGTACTCCTCAAGCGACAACGTGCCTTTCGACGTGTTCGATATACCAGCGTTGTTGATCAGCAGGTCGAGACGTCCAAACTCCTGGCGGATGTGCGTGGCCGCTGCTTCTATTGAGGCGCTGTCTGTCACGTCGAGCTGGACCGCGATGGCTCCGGCGCCGATCTCCTTTGCAGCCGCCGCACCGCGGTCAAGCACGCGTGAACCGACGAACACAGTGAGACCGTTGGCCACGAGTTCTTTTGCGACCTGAAGACCGACTCCTTGATTGGCTCCGGTTATCAACGCTATGCGTTTGTTGTCCATCGCAGTCTCCTCACATTCATGACCTGTGGACGGCGCTCCGAGATCGGCGGCTAGCAACCTCGGCGAAGTGAGATCAGAGCACGGAGCGACAGGGCGCTGAGCCATCCAAACCCTGCCGCTATCGAGAGTCGCTGAAAGACACCGGCGGCGTGCGCAGCGTGGCGGAAGGCTGCACCAAATAACACGAACCCGCCTATCATCCCCACACTCGACGCGGCCGAGTAACCAGCCCAGAAGTATTCCCGGCTCCTCGCGAAGGAGGCCGCCCCGATCAGGCCCGCCACGGGGATGCCGAGGAAGATTGGCAAGGCACAAACGTTGTGAACCATGCCCGTCCGAGTCAGCTGCGGCATTGCGGACGGTGCGGTGTCACGTGCGTGATCCTCGGTCGCAGCAGGAGGGAATCCTCCGACGGGATCGGTCACGAACACGCCCGAGCCAACCAGACCCAATCCGGCCGCGCCGACCAGTGCCGGGATCGCGCGCGATCCGACGATCCGGCGCGGGCAGGTCGCGAGACCCGAAGCGGCGCCGACGTACAACGCGCCGGTGACGATGAAGTTTGCACGCTGCATCCAACCAAGGCGACCGTTCGCGAGCGAGCTGACCGCATGGCGTCGCCAGTCGTACCCAGTCGTTCGCGCTCCGATCGCCGAGAACGAACTGGCGAATAGGGGTCCGGCCACGACCCCCATGGCGACGCGAGCCGCAACAGAGCGCGGTATCTTCTTGGCCATCGGCACCTGAGGATGCTAGGCGAGGCTCGTGGCCTCATGCCGTCCTTCCGCCGGGCTGGAAGGGCATCCAGGCAGAAGAACGTGCCCTGTGACCTCGCTCGTTGTCATTCGTTCGACTGCGACACGCGGACGCCCTCTTTCAGCGAGACTCGTTATGTGGCCATATGCCCGAATTGCGCCAACGAGCTCCCCGGTGACTTCGCGGGTTCAAGGGGTCGTTG
>PKWB01000203.1 GCA_003131685.1 Candidatus Dormiibacterota bacterium | reverse complement strand
GCCGATCCTCGTGCTGACCGCAGGTCACGATCGCTTTCACCCGATCCGGCTCCTCGATCGTGGTGCGGACGATGTGATCTGCGAGCCGTGGCTGTATGTCGAGATCCGGGCACGGCTCGCGGCGGTGCTGCGTTGCGCGAGCGCTGATCGCCGACGGGCGGTGTTGAAGGCCGGGACCTTGCGTGTCGACGTTCGCTCACGCCGCGTGTGGGTGGGCGACACCGAGATCGAGATGCCGGCGCGCGAGTTTGAGTTGCTCCGGGTGCTGGTCGCCGACCCGGACCGGGTGTTCACCCGCAGCGAGCTGCTGCAAAGCGTTTGGGGGCTGGGTGACTGGGCTCGAACCCGGACGTTGGATACGCACGTTATCTCCAGCCGGGAAGAGCCTGTTGTCTATGTGGATTGAGGGCTCTGTCCGACTCGTAGGCGACGCTTTATCTCCAGCGGTGTGGTTAGCGCCGTCGTCACGGTGCTGAGCCCGAAGGGCGAAGCATCGTGGCGACGGCGCTGCGCGCCCGTCGGCCACCCCCTTGCATTCGATCATGGCTTCTTCGTTTATCGCTCATCGTGTCGCTCTGCCGGACGGCCGGGAGGCTTGGACGGTGCTTGGCGCTGATGGTGGGGAGGTCGAGCCGGCGGCCGGGTTCCTGCGTTACCTGCATCGGATCGAGCGTTCCCCGAACACGGTCCGTGCTTACGCGCATGACCTGCGGCTGTTCTTCCAGTTCCTGGACGGTCGCGGGCTGGTGTGGGACGCCGTGGCGGTGGCCGATCTGGGGGATTTCGCGGCGTGGTTGCGACGTCCGGCCGTGAACGTGCTGTTGCTGCCTGGCGCGCAGCCGGCGCGTGCTGCGAGCACGACCAATCGGGCGCTGTCGACGGTGATGGGCTTCTATGACTTTCACGCTCGCCATGGCGTGCCAGTCGCCGCCGGGCTGGTCGAGCGCGGCCGCGGCGGCTGGGGTTCCTACCGCCCGTTCCTCTACGGGATCGCCGGCGGCGGCTCCTCCCGAGCGCGGGCGGGCCGTTTGCGGACGGTCCGCGAGCTGCCGAAGGTGCTGTCGCTTGAGCAGATCACGGCGATCATCGCGGCGCAGCAGCGGCTGCGGGACCGGTTCCTGTTCGCTTTGTTGGCTGAGACCGGGATGCGGGTCTCGCAGGCCTTGGGGCTGCGGCATGAGGACATGCGCACCTGGGAACGGCGGGTCGAGCTGGTGCCCAGGGAGGACAACGTCAACGGCGCGCGCGGCAAAGGGGCGCGCGGGTTCGCGCTGATCTCCGATGAGCTGGTGCGGTTGCACGCGCTCTACATGGCCGAGGAATACGGGCTGATCGACTCCGACTATGTGTTCATCAACTTGTGGGCCGGGGAGATCGGCGCGCCGTTGCGCTACGGCGCGGTCGACGCGCTTGTGCGCCGCACCCGCGCCCGGGTGGGGTTTGATTTTCGCCCGCACATGTTCCGCCACACGTTCGTGACGGTCGCGCAGCGCCATCGGATGCCGCTCGAGGTGATCTCAAAGGCGGTCTGCCACGCCTCGGTGCAGACCACTGCCGATATTTACAGCCACCTCGACGCCGAGGATCTGCGGGCCGAGCTCGAGGCCGCTGGGATGCTCGACCGCATGAAGGATCTGGTGTGAGCGCCACCGGGGCGCTTCGGCTGGTGCCCGCTGAGCCTGACTGGCGGGAGGCGCTTGAGGCGGCGATCCGACCGGGGTTTCGCGGCCTCTCCTATGAGTCGGATCCCGGCGACCCGTGGCTTTATGGCCCGCATTGCGCGGTGGCAGGTTGCGAGCGTCACGCCCGGAGCCCGCTGAGTGGTCGTGGCGGTGTCTACGTCTGCAAGGCTCATGGGATCCAGTTCCGTGCTCACGGAGGCGGGGACGTTGAGGGGTGGCTGGCTGCGGCGCGCCCGTTGCGCCAGGCCCAATTCCGTCGGTTCTACCGCCTCGATGTGGACGGGCCGCTCGGTGCAGAGCTGCGTTACGGGCTGCAGTGCTGGCACGACGGCCAGCACGACGTGGTGCTCAACACCAGTCGGTGGTCCGGTCTGCTGCTCGACCTGGAGCGCCTCGGCGTGCGCTCGATCCTCGAGCTTGACCCGACCGCGATCCGTGAGCTGTTCGGCAACCGCGGTGAGGTGTCGTTCGTTCGCCGGGTGGTCGATCGCTTCCGTCGCGCCGAGCTTGGTCTGGATGATCGTCACGCGGACGTGTGGGAGCGCGAGGTCTACGAGCAGTTCGGCGCTGAGCACCGCAAGATCCCGGTGCGGATGGACTTCACCAAGATCGAGCGGCGCTGGCTGCGTGAGATCGTCAAGGAGGTGTGCTGGGTGCGGATGGCCCGCCAGGGAGTCGGCCCGAACTCGGCGCACCGCACGCTGGTCCATACCGCGCACTTCGAGCGGTGGGCCGCAGAGCGCCTTGACCCGGGCCCGGAGGCGATCGATCGGGCACTGCTGGAGGGCTACCTGGCACATGTGCGCCGGCTTCCCTACTCGGACGCAGAGCGCGAGCATCGCCTCGTGTCGCTGGAGACGATGCTGTCGCTCGCCAGGGCGCTTGAGATCGAAAGCTTCGCCCCGTCGGCGTGCTATCTCCGCGGCGAGGTGGGGCAGCGCAAGACCAAGCGGGCGCCGCGCTTCTACGACAAGCATGTCGCTGCCCAGTTCGACGATCCGACGAACCTGGCCAGGTTGACAGACCCAACAGCTCGGATCGCGTTTCTGGTGATGCGCCACGGCGGGCTGCGGATCAGCTCCGCGATGTCGCTCAAGCTCGACTGCTTGGTCGTCGATCCGGGCGGGCAGCCGTGGCTGAGATACCTCGATCACAAAGGCGATGATGAGGATCTCGTCCCGATCGCGGCCGAGATCGCAGGCGAGATCCGCGCCCAGCAACAACGCGCGCGGCAGCGTTTCCACGGGACGCCGTGGCTGTTGCCGGCGGACCGTGCGAACCGCGATGGCCGCAAGCACGCCGACGACGGCGAGGTCCGTCGACGACTCCGGCAATGGGTATTGGAGTGCGATATCCGGGAGCAGTCCGGCGCGCCGATCGAGCTAAAGCCCCACCGGTTCCGGCACACGATCGCGACCGAGCTGCTCAACGGCGGGCTCTCCAAAGCCGGGATCCAGCGGTTCCTCTCGCACGAGTCCGGCGCGATGACCGACGTCTACGCGCACATGCTCGATCAGACGCTCAAGCATGAGTGGCTGGCCACAAAGGAGCGGATCAACGCAGCCGGCGAGCGTGTCGCGCTGACCACGCCGGTCATCGACGACGACGCCGCCTGGCTCAAGCACCAGCTCGCCAGAGCCAAACAGACACTTCCCGACGGGGAGTGCGGACTACCAATCCAGCAGTCATGCCCGCACCCGAACGCCTGCCACTCCTGCCCGCACTTCCTCACCGACCTGCGCTACCACCCGGTGCTCCAACAACAGCTCGAGCGCGCCGAGCAGCGCGTCGCTGACGCTGAGCAAGCCGGCCATGCGCGGCTGGCGGAGATCAACCGCCCCGACGTGACCAACCTTCGCCGGATCATCACCGGGCTGGAGGGTCTGGCCGGGTGAGCCGACCACAGCCCGAGGCGCTGGCGGCCTACCAGGCCAAGCGCAGCCTCCAGCGTCGCGGCGCGGTGACCGCCGCGATCGGCAAGCTCGACAAAGCCGCCCAGCCGGTCACCGTGTCCGGGGTGGCGGCGTTCGCCGGGGTCGATCGCAGCTACATCTACAGCCAGCCCGACCTGCTGGCCGAGATCCGCCGGCGGCGGACCACGGCACCGGCCACGCTGGCCACGCGCGGGACTGCCGAGCGTGCGACGGTCGCCTCCCTCCAAGCAAGGCTGGCCAGCGCACACGACGAGATCGCACGGCTGAAGACGGAGAACCAAGCGATCCGCGAGCGACTCGCGATCGCTCTAGGCGAGGCCTGGGAGACCGAGCTCACCACCGGGCGCAAACAAGGCGCCTGAATCTCACCCCGCTGCGCGCCGGTCGCTTACGGCCAGCTCCCCCAATGGTGGCACGCCAAAGGCGTGCTGGGAGTCGGCCATGGCCGCAAGCAACCGCCGCAGCGAAACACAGCCCTCGGGCACTGCGACGGGTGAATCGCCGGCCATCCACGCACGCCGCTCGCGCGGCGGGCGGCCGAGCAATCACTCCACCCTCCCAGGAGACCGCATGTCCACTACCACCCACACCATCCTGCTCGCCGACGAAGACCAGGCCACCCGAACGTTCCTGGCCGACAACCTGACCTACGACGGCTACGAGATCACGACCGCAGACAGCCGCGTCAAAGCCAACGCGCTGTTGTCAGTCCAGCACCCGCAGCTGATCATTCTCGACGTCAACGGACAGACGCTCGAGCTGCTCCACGACATCCGCTGCGGTGAACGGCTCCCCGTCGATCCCGACACGCCGATCATCGTGCTCACCCGCCGGCCGGACGACATCCATCGCGCCCGGGTGCTCGACTCAGATGGCGATGACATCATCGCCAAACCATTCTCCTACCCGGAACTACGCGCGAGGGTCGGTGCTGTTTTGCGGCGCGCCGAGACCCGCCGCCACCCCCGCCAGCTCCGGTGCGGGTCCCTCGTCATCGATGTCGCCGCGCGGCAGGTCCGCATCGGCCAAGAGCCGATCGAGCTGCCCGCCAAGGAATACGAGTTGCTCGTCGCGCTAGCCCGCGACCCGCACCGCGTCTTCACCCGCGAGGAACTGCTGGAAAGCGTCTGGGGCCTCGGGACGTGGGCGCGGACCCGCACAATCGACAGCCACGCATGCCGGCTCAGGCACAAGCTCTCCACCCATCCCGAACGATTCGTGGTCAACGTCTGGGGAGTCGGCTACCGACTCTGCGACCCGATCAACTCCAACTAGCCACATGACATGGGAACGGCCGGAGCCGGCCGTTCCCACCACACAAACGACATGTCGGCTACGGCCATCGCCAACGACCACCGGACTGCAATCGCTCACGCTCGAGATAACCCACGCGACCCGGCTTCGCCACCGGCTGAACATCGCCGGTGAGAGCTTTGTGCGCAACGTGTGGGGCGTCGGCTACCGGCTTACAGACACTGGGCTCGCGCCGGTGCGAGCCTGATCGCGCCGACGGAAGATGGAATCCGCCAACCGGCGGCTTTGAGTTTGAGCTGCTCGCGAGCCCGACGCAACCGGTCCTCACACCCACGCCTGCTATCACGGTGTCTCGCGTGATAGCATTGTGGTTGTGAAGCAGATCCTTCTCCGCGTCCCAGACGACGTTCACCAGCGCCTGGCTGAGCGTGCCGCCGACAGTGGGCGGAGCGTCAATTCGCTGGCGACCACGATTCTCGACACCGCTATCG